>DATGEP010000036.1:0-11690 GCA_035310125.1 Ktedonobacterales bacterium | reverse complement strand
ATGCATGACGTACGGAAGATGGCTCTGCCAATGGCCGGCAAGGTTGTCCTGATCACCGGCGGCACGGGGGTATCGGTAAAGCCACCGCGCACGCGCCGAACGGACCGCGGCCGACATCCGTGCCGCGTCGGGCTATCCAGCAGTCGACGCGTTCGCCGCCGACCTCGCCGCCGACCCGCGGCTGGACGTGCTGGTCAACAATGTCGGCGGGTTCTGGGCGAACGTGCGCACCCGGCCGTCGGCGGCCGGGTGCGCACGTTCGCCCAGAACTACCTCGCCCCGTTTCTGCTCACCAACCTGCTCACCAATCTGCTGCTGGATCGGCTCACGGCCAGCGCCCCCGCGCGGGTCGTCACCGTCGCCTCCGGCGCCTAAGCGCTGGACCGGATCGCGTTCGACGATCTGCAGGACGCTGGCCACTACTCCGGCCAGCGCGCCTACAACCAGTCCAAGCTCGCCACCGTCCTGTTCACCGAGGAGCTGGCTGGCCGCCTCGCAGGCACCGGCGTGACGGTCACCTGCCTACACCGCGGCGTCGTGCGCACCCACTTCGGCGCCGAAGATCAGGCGCGGTTCTTCGCGGTCATCAGCCGCGTGGTGCTCCCGCCGCTGAAGACTCCGGCCGAGGGTGCCCAGACGCCGTTCTATCTGGCCTCGTCACCCGACGTGGAGGGCGTCACCGGCCAGTTCTTCGCCAGCCGCAAGCCCACGGCAGCCCCCAAGGCCGCGTACGACAGCGCCCTGACCGCCAGGCTGTGGCAGGTCAGCGCCGACCTGGTCAGCCTGACACAGAGTCAGGTGCAAAACGAGCGCATCGCGGAGAACTGAACGTTGGGGTTGCGTTCAGTCTTGCGGGAACGAGACTTTCGCGTTCGGAATACTGTGCGTCGCGACCAGAAGAATCCCGGGAAAACTCGCGCGGCCCACTTGGAACTAAGATGTTGTACAGGCGCGTGCCGTGCACCTTGGGCATAACAGCTTCGCAGTGCCTACGCAGGTGGCGAGCCGCCGGCGGTTGCCCAGACCCCTTCAGCATTGTTCGGAAAGGTCGAACTGACGGGCAGTGAACCGGCCAGCACATGCGTTACGGCAGCAGGACGACAACGAGGGTGTCGCTGAGCCATTGGATATAGTGCTCCTTCGACCACCCACGATCCACCGTCAGGAGGTGATGGACCTCCGCACTGGTCAAGGTCCACACGGTATCTGTCGCCTCACCTTCGGTGAGCAGGGGCCGCAGAGGTCCGTTGTGCGCTAGCCACTGCACGAACATCCCGAGGTTCTCGCGGCGCTGCTTGAGCAGACGCCCAAGCAGCGCCGCGATCTCTGGCTCAGTGGTCGCGGCGGCGCGCATGACCCCAAAGAGCGGACCGACCCGCTCCATGATGTCAGCCATGTCTTGCGCGAAGAGCTGCAGTTGGCGCCGCTGATCGGTTTCTGACCGCACCTGCTGCGGTCGAGGTCGATCGAGGATCTGCGTTGGCTCGTCGTCCCCGCCAACGGCGCGATCGACAAGACGCGCGAGCAGCGCTCGTTTACTCCCGAAGCCCACATACACGGTCTCCACCGCGACACCGGCCTCCTGCGCGATGGCCTCGATGGTCGTACCGGCGAACCCGCGGGTGATGAAGAGGGCGCGCGCAGCGGCCAGAATCTGCTGGCGGGTCTCATGCGCCTGCGCCTGACGGCGAGTCGAATCGTAGCGACGTCTTTTTCGGTCCTCGGTCATCTGCTCTTGACTTCCCTCTTAATTGAAAGTAATATCACTGTATCTGATACAGTTGTACTGTAGCAAATATGGAGGAGTGCGATGGCAACCCTAGACAGCAGCATAGCGCAGCAATCCCACAATCAGGAAGTCTTCCGCCGCCTCATCGCGGTCGGATTCAGCGGCGGCGACCTCAGCGTGGTTGACGACGTGTGCAGCCCTGATTTCGTCGAGCATCCGGCCGGCGTGCATCCCGCGAATAGAGAGGGCGTCAAGAGGCTCATTACATATCTGCATCAGGCGCTACCTGATCTGACCTGTGCCATCGAGGAGATGGTCGCGTCCGGCGACACAGTCTGGGCGCGCGTGCGTGCTCGCGGTACGCACCGCGGGACGTTCATGGGCGTGGCGCCGACGGGCCGGATGGTCACAGTTGACATCGTCGACGTCTCGCGCTTCGACGGTGGCAAGATCGTCGAGCACTGGGGCATCAGTGACCGCCTCGCCACCTTGGAACAGCTCGGAAGCGGCCGGAGCTTGCCACAGGCGTCAGAGTAACGTAAGCAGTTGCGCTGCGCCGTCACGCGGCGCAGTAGCACCAGAGAAAGCGCGTGCACTCCCATGCAGACCATCTCATCCTCGTCGGATCGCCCTGGCGGAGCAACGCAGGGGTTCGATAGCCCAGGCGTCCGTCTCCCGCCGCCTCTCCTCTACATCGCTGCTTTCCTGATCGGGCTGGCGCTCCAGGCGCGCTTTCCTCTTCCCTTTCTGGCGCAACCAGTCGCGCTGGGCCTGGGTGCAGCGCTTGCGGCGGTCGGAGCGCTGTGCATCGTGACGTCTATCCCCGCGATGCTGCGTGGACACGGGACGCTCAACACCGCTGGACCCTCCGTGGCGCTCGTGGTGTCAGGTCCCTACCGATACTCGCGCAATCCCATGTACCTGGGGCTGGTGCTGCTCTTCACCGGCGCGGCCGTGATGTTGGCCGACACCTGGGCTCTGCTCTTTGTCCTCCCGCTGGTCCTCTACACGCAAACGCGGGTGATCCTGCCCGAGGAGCGGTATCTCCAGCGTGCATTCGGCGACACCTACCGTGCCTACTGTTCCCATGTGCGTCGCTGGCTTTGAGCTCTGCCATGTTCCGGACGGCGCTGGGCACGGTGGTCGGTGATCGCAACGAGTGGTCGCCCGCCACGACCGCCGGGTGGCACGCGCTGGGCGTGAAGTTGCTCATCTACTCCAACTAATGCGTCGGACCAGGAGCGAAGCAGGTTCGCAGCAGGCGAGCAGTGCGTAAGCGAGCGGCATCTCCAGGAGGTTTCCTGGGCTCGCACCTGCCAGACGCAGCTGCACCGCCAGCTGGCGGCAAGCTTGCCGCCAGCACAGCACTCGCCCCTACGCGGGGCGGGTGAATGAGGTGGAGGATATGGTGGAGTTGCTGCCGCCACCAGCGCGGTGAAGAAAGTGAAGGGACCTATCTGGCCGTAGGGACCTTCGGGCGCAGCAGAGTTGCAGCAGGGTCGCTCTGCCCCTGTTGCGCTCGCCGCTGCCCCGCCCCTTGAGCACGTATCTGCTCCTCCTGACGTACTCGGGACACAAGTGTGGAAGATGCTACCATCTTCCCTGCGGATATCGGCGCGAGGGGAGCACGGTCACCCTGGTCGCGGGCAACCCCTGGTGGAAGAACCTGCGGGGCAGGGCGCGGGTGGTACTGTCCATCGCGGGTGAGGAGCTGCGCGGGGTCGCGGTGCCAGTTGAGGACAAGGCGATCGCGGCGGCTGAGTTGATGGCCTTGTTGCGCAAGATGCCGCATCTCGCCAAGATGTACCACGCCGTCCTGACGCCAGAGGGGCAGCCCGATCCGGTATGGGTCAAGGCAGCGGTAGACGTGCAGGGTGATCGCGATATCGGCGTGGCCGAGCATCTCGCTGACCACTTTCGCGTGGATGTCGCGACTCAGGAGCAGCGTGGCTGCGGTGCGGCGCAGATCGTGAAACCGCATGTCGGGCAGCCCGGCCCGGCGCAGCGCCGACTTTAGGCCATCACGATCTCGCCAGGGATGATACGGCTTCCACTCCGCCGACTGCCCAGATGGTTGACGGTGAGATCAGTTGGCGGTGAGATCAATGGAGCGGCATCCCGGCGAACTGAACCAGCGACAAGTCGAAACCAACCGCGGGTTCAATAGCCATGTACTCAACAAGTGCAGACCCAGAGATGCCCTTCTCGAGGCGTTCTCCCAACGGGACTGGCGTCACCATCCCAGAGGCGCCTTCGGTTCTCGGTTCAGAGACTCACTGGCGTGGCGCACTCATCGTCATCACGTGGATCCTCTGCAGCACTTGCCGGAGTGAGCGCAAACGGAGCAAACACCCGATCGAGTCTATCGCGAGTACCTTTTCCCGCAGCGGTCTGCGTCGGCTCGGGTAAAGCCAGTGTGGGTTCGACAAAGGGGCGCCTGCGCCCTTGGGCCTGAGCATACACATTGATGTAGGCCAACGCCATCTGCCGTACGTCAAATCGTGCCTTGACGTATGCCCGGCAGCCCGCGCGAGAAATCGCGGGCAAAGCCTTCACCGCCGCCACACACCCGTCCACCGTGTCGCAGGCATACCCCGTCACGCCGTTGCGTAGCAGTTCCGGCACCGATCCGACGGGGCATGTGAGGACAGGGGTGCCACAGGCCAGAGACTCGATAAAGACCATCCCGAACGGCTCCGGCCAGTCAATCGGCAGGAGGAGTGCCAAAGCGTGGCCCATCAGGTCCCGCTTGCCGGCTTCGTCCAGTTCGCCCAGGAACTCAATGAGCGGATGCTCGAGCAGCGGCTCGATGACCGTGTGGAAGTAGTCCGCGTCCGTCGGATCCACCTTTGCCGCGATCTTGAGCGGCACACCCGCCCGCACGGCAATCTCTATCGCGCGATCGGGACGCTTGTCCGGGGCAATTCGACCGACGAATGCCAGATACGACCCCGGCTCTGGATAGTACGGAAACGCATCAACGTCAATGCCATGGTGGATCGTGGCTGCCCAGTCGAGGTCCGGCAAGGCGCTCCGCTGGCTCTCGCTAATCGCGACGTAATGGCAGTTCGTCGTGTTGCGAAAGACGGCGGCGGACCGCAGGTCATCGAGCCGGCCGTGCAGCGTGAGCACCGTGGGTGTCCGCGCCGCCGCCGCGAACGGCGGCGTCAGGTGCTCCATATGCGAGTGGATGATGTCAAAGCGATCTGCCTGGCGGTACACTTCCGCCAGTGCCGCTACATGGACCGCAGTGATGTCGATCGCGGGATCGAAGTTGACGGCACGCGCGATCATCGGCACGAGCCGGGCGGACGTGCGGGAATCGCCCGTGGCGAATAACGTGACGTCATGACCGAGGCGCATCAGACCCTCGGTGAGAGCATGCACGACACGCTCTGTGCCGCCATACGAGCGTGGCGGCACAGCCACCTGTAGCGGCGCGATTTGCGCAATACGCATCGCTGTATTTCCTTCTTTCGGGGTTCGTTGACCAGGCGCCACGACCCCTCGTACTACCATCGCGCCGCGCCCTCACCCAGCGCGCACGGCAGCGATATTGAGGGGAGTACACTGGTCCATCCTATCCGTGAGCGGTGCCGAAGGCGCAGGCATGGACAGATCCTGGCGGTGTGAGTTCGCTGGGCGCATGCTGCGCGGCAGCGCCGCGGTAGACGGGGACATGACGCTGTTGGCGGCAGCGTGATCACGAACGGCTCGCGCTCGCTCAGGCCGTCGAAAGGTAACGTGCCGGGAGCGTTAGCGTGCGCAGCGCCTCACGGCTGGAACGCGAAATCGGCCACCCACAGGCGACGTCAGCGAACGGTGGACGTTTCCCGCTCACCGGCGAGCAACTAGTCGGCGAGTACAGCCTCCCACACGTCGGTGCTGGTATAGGAGACAATCACTCGCTGTTGCTCGATCAACATCGGACCAAAGGCGTCGAAGTGATAGACCCGAGCGTTGCCTGTGCCCTCGACGGTGCTGAAGGCCAGCCGCACCCATGCCTCCGGGTCCTCGAACTGCGTATGGATGAGATTCGTGGCAGCTCGGACTGCCCGCTCACGGTCTTCATCTTCAGGAACGTTTGTGCGTGTTCGTACGTAGGTCTCGTGGCTCATAGCGACTCCTTCACAGCGATATATGGCTGCGCCCGGCTGATGACTAGTAGCTGGTTGGCGTGGGCTGATACGCGCGTGCTTGCCAATCGGCTTGCTGAAACGTTGTCGGTCTATCCGACAGGTACGGAAGCGCCAAGCGCTGCTCCGAGCACGGCGCGACGCCTCAGATGGGGGACCAGTGGCGTCGCGACGCCCATGATTGTGGCACAGGTGACACACAGCCACACACTCGCGTCCGCCGAACCAGGGAGGGCTTGGGCTCGGCCTGTTCATCACACGGGAGCTGGTGACGGCGCACAGGGGTAGTGTCACCGCTACGTCCACACTGGGGAAGGCACGACGTTTACCGTGCGGCTCCCGCTGCATGCACGGGGACAGGGTCGCCGGAGACGGGCTGAGCTCGCTGAACGGGTCGGAACGCGCAGCCGGATGGCAGACGCATAGGTTGCCTGGGTTGCACGTTGGGAGCGAACCGCACGAGCCTGATCAGCGGAGAGATAAACACGCTGTCTATGCGCCAGGATCGTGGGTAACGGACACGCCGGCCGCCGCGGTAGACGGGGACCAGCTGGGCCTGCATCGCGTCACGCTCGCCCTGAACCTGACGATAGTTCGCTTGCAACTGCCCCTGCTGCGCCTGGAGCACGGAGTGCTCCGCCTGGAGTTGCTGATGCTGCTCCTGCATCGTCCGGACGTCTTGCTCACGGCGAGCGCCCGCGCGGCCTAATATACGGTTGCGCCACCCAGCCGCGACGCGGCCAGGCGCGAGCAGGAAGAAGGAAACGAGGGCCCCCAATAGGGCCGATCCCGCGACGATCCACCAGAGATTGGCGGGGAAGAACTGACCGACAAATTGAACACGCACGGGCGTCAGGTTCCCAATGGCGAAAATCGCCAGGACGACGACGACTGCACAGGCGAGAAGTACGCTCACCCGGTTTCTGAATGCACGCATGCGACACCAGACTTTCATCTCGATCACGGTGAATGGCCATCATCCCGATCACGGAATACACGGTTTACATAGTGCAGCATACCCCGCTATATCTCTGGCCGGAAGCGACAAGTTGGACAGAATCCTGGACACCGTGAGCACACGGCTGATCTGCCTGCCAGGATCGTGCTGGCGAAGGCGACAAGTGACCATAGCGGGAGTGGCAATCCTGATCACTGTTGGCCGCTGCTCGTGACGCACACGTTGATCTCGCTGTGTCGTGGCGCTACACGATGGGCTCGTTGGGTTCGTTGGGTTGCATGCGCCCACGGCGCGTCTCGGACTCGGACGAGCGACGCAGCTGTGTTCGCCGTTCGTGCGCATCCGCCTTCGTGCCGATCGTAAGACGGCTGGCGGGGGAGTCGGAAGCCTCGACGTCGAGCAGCGCGAAGCGGATATCCACATCATGTTCGCGAAACTGCTGGTGCAGCGTCAGGAACACGCGAGGTTCGCGAGTCAAGCGATCCGGCGAGTACACCACCAGAACGGAGAAGCGTCCCTGCTCCGCGGCCCGCAGGAGCTGTGACAACGCAGGTCGTTCTGCCGGGTCCACATCTCCAGGGGTGATGTCAGCGACGATCTAGTCGCTGTCCACTGTAAGGCTATGCACATAGCCATATCGCCTGCACGCCTCCACCTGTCGTTCCAGCGTCGTGCTGCCGGCTGGCCCCGGCCCCGTGGCGCTGTGCGCGTACACGGCTGCCTGATGTGTGCGAGTCATAGGTTCATCCCTTGGCAGCGCAAGGACAGCGCTGTGATATACGGTTAGCGCGGTTCAGAACGCTCAATGGTGTGATAAGACTGACACTCCCCTTTCCATGACCATGGATTGTGCCTGTTCGTCGGCATCCTGCCAGGTCAAGGGACGAGGCCTGTGACATGCTCACCGATCAGAGTGAACTCGTCGCAGGCCTCGTTCGCGGCAGACGGGAGGGGCCTATGCCTGGATGCCGGCAGGTGTTGCGGGTACGGGCAGCATGCCGAGCTGTCGCATGAGGTCCATCGTGTCGGAGACGCTCCATAGCTCCACGACTTTGCCGTCGGCCAGATGGTGGACGACCATCACTTGTACCGTCGCCCGTTTGCCGGTTGGCGGAATGCTCGGCATGCCGGGCACGACAGCCAACGGCCCGGTCTGAGTGCCGGTCGCGGTGAGACGGGCGACGCATCTGTCACCCTCCGTGACCAACTCCTCGACTGTCATATGGAGGTCGGGAAAGGCCGTTCGGTAGGCCACGATGAATTGCTTGTTCGCGGCGATGCCGCGCAGGTCCGGCATACCGGCATTGTGACCCACGAAGCTGGACGCCAGCAACTCATCGCAGATGGCGAGCTTCCCTTGGTTCCAGCCTTCGTCAGTGAGTCGGCGGACGATGGTGGCGGTGTCTGTTCCTAACATGGTGGACATTCCTAATCTGCTCCGACGCATGCCGCTGTGAGTCCACTTCAATGGGTGGTCCCCGGCGGGTCTCGGTGCATACTGAGTGTGTCACCAATTGCACTATATGTCAAGTAAACGAACGCCGGGTGATTTGAATTCGGAGTTTTAGCGTTGCACTATTTGTGGAACATGTTGAGCGTGCGGCACTGCTCGACGATGCGAGCCGGGCGCCACCTTCCTGGCGCTGCAATCACGATGATGCGGAATCGCTGTCATGGCGGTAATAGACCTCCGATGAGCCGCTGGGCGCACACTGGGTGAAATGCAAATTGAAACGCAAACCGCGGGGGCCTGCGTGCCACGCTCCGATGTCTGATACGTACCCATAACTTGATGTGCTCCGGCGGGCGCGTGGCGCGCAGGCGCAAGCCATTAACCGCACTGAATGCAAGGCCGGCTGACCTGCGGAGCGACTTCAGCTCCGTACGACATTGCGTGTCGCCGCCCTGCCGTTCATAGCGGTCCGGACCGCTCCGGACCGCTGCAGAGTGGTGCGGAAGATTCTGTCGAGTCTCCTTATTCACGCCGACACAGAACGTGCCGCGGAGATGTCCAGTGTCAGGCATCCAGTGTCAGTGGTGATGACACTTGAAGGATGCTGCGAAAATCTGCAACTTGATATTCCGTACATTCGTATACGCACCACAGGTTATGTTGGCTTGAAGTTGATTTGACGTCGAAGCGGCAGTGACCTTGCACATGATCGGGGCACTCGCATGCGATTCCTGCACTCCCTGCAGTCCCTACCGTTCTGGCCGCGGACTCGGCCGCATTTCTTCGCTCATGGCGTCGCGGATGGCAAAGCGGCAGCCTCCTACAGTCTCACAACCCTCTCCGCTGACAGCGCTCAAGTCGGTGAACAGGCGATCTTCGCTGCGGCAGCGCTGCCAGGGCACGTTGCGCCAAATGACGCGCGGATCTACCAAATCGGATGGGTCGAAGGCTATCGTGCTATGAGCGAACGGGCAGTTTCGGCTTCCGGGCAGTAGCGGCTCCTAGGTGCGGACGTATCTGTGTGTCTGGCTCACATGGTTACCATCCGCACCAGGCATTGCGATTGCCGGCAGGTTGCTAGCCCGCTCATGGCTTCCTGCCGCATCCTGACCTGTGCGCCGGCACGGTAGCACCGCGATCGTCCACCTGCGTGTGAGGCCGTTCCGGCCTGCGGGCAACGTGGGGAAGGTTGTTCTCCTGAATGAAGGAATGCTTTTGAGGCCCATAGATGAGTAGGCCGTGATTGGGACAGCCTGATCCCCGATGCGACATGGGTTCAGGCCGTTTTGGCACTTACGTCCATACAAATTCAAAGAAAGCGCTCGCCGGAATGATACAGCGCTGGAAGCGCGACGGCCGCTTGAAGGAGGGTTTGCTCGCGATGCCCTCCGACCGTGCGTTGATCAGCTTGGAGCCGATGCGAGGGTCTTTCGCCCAGGCGGGGACGAGTCCCCAGCGCATCGCGGAGAGGACGCGATCCGCCTGCAGCGCCACAACCTGCTACGTGGGCCGGACGTCGCCCGCCGCCCCCGCCTGATCGAGCGGCTGAACGCGGGGCTGGACGGCACGCTGACCCTCATCTCGGCTCCCGCCGGCTTCGGCAAGACCACGCTGATAAGCAACTGGCTGGCCAGTCGCGAGCGACCGGTCGCCTGGCTGTCGCTGGACGAAGGGGAGAACGAACTCGCACGCTTTCTGGCGTACCTCGTCGCCGCTCTGCGCACGATCGTGCCGACCATCGGCGCAGGAGTGGTACGTGCGCTCCAATCGCCTCAGCCACCGCCGACCGACGCGCTGCTGACGACCCTGCTCAATGACATCACTTCCGCCCCGGACCGCTTCGTCCTTGTGCTCGACGATTACCACGTGCTTGATGCTGCATCGGTCGACACGGCCCTCACCTTTCTGCTCGAACATCAGCCACCACAGATGCACCTGGTCATCACGACCCGTGAGGATCCACGTCTCCCCCTGGCCCGGCTGCGCGCCCGGGGCCAATTGGCCGAACTGCGCGCCGCCGACCTGCGGATCATCCCCGCCGAGGCCGCCGAGTTTCTGAACGCTGGGATGGGCCTGAGCCTCTCGACGGCGGACATCGCCGCGCTGGAGACGCGCACCGAGGGCTGGATCGCCGGCCTGCAATTGGCCGCACTGTCGATGCAGGGGCAGAAAGACACCGCCAGCTTCATAGAGTCCTTCACCGGCAGCCACCATTTCGTGCTGGACTATCTGGTCGAGGAAGTCCTGCACCAGCAGTCCGAAAGCGTCCAGGCATTCTTGCTGCACACGTCTGTCCTCGACCGCCTGTGCGGACCCCTGTGTGATGCCGTGCTGCTCGACGCCTCCGCTTCCGGGCAGGCGACCCTGGAATATGGGGTATGCCTTTCAGCTTCAAGGAGATCGTGTCGCGGCCAGCCAAGCTTACGCGGACGTGATCGCGTCCGGTACGTCGCTTGGGGAGTCCATCTACACCATCGCGGCGACCCTCAGTCTCGGGCAATTGCAGGAAGCCGACAACCAGCTGTCGCTGGCAGCAAGGACCTACGAGCACGTCCTGCAATTAGCCGGTGATCCGCCGCAGCCGATTGCCTGCGAAGCGTATCTAGGCTTGGCCCGCATCGCCTATCAACGAAACGATCTGGAGACCGCCCAACAGCATGGGCAACACTGCCTCCACCTGACGCGACAGATGGACAGCGTCGATACCTTCGCGTCGTATGGCGTGTTTCTCGCCCGCCTCAAACTGGCGCAGCAAGATGTCGCAGGTGCGGCGGCCATTGTGGCTGAAGCCGAGGCGTTCATGCACTAGCATCACTATGTGCATCAGCTGCCGGAGGTTGCCGCCACCCACGTGCTGCTGCTGCTGCATCAGGGGCATCTGACGGCAGCGGCACGTTTAGCAGAGCACCACGAACTCCCCCTCAGCCAGGCGCGGGTACACCTGGCACGGGGCGACCCGCCCGCGGCGCTCGCGCTGCTGGAGCCGCTACGCCGGCGCATGGCGGCCAAGGGCTGGCAGAATGAACAGCTCAAGGTGATGGTCATGCTGTCGTTGGCGCTCCAGGCGCATGGCGACAACGACGCCGCTACGCACCTGCTGGGTGACGCGCTGGAGCTGGCAGAGCCAGGCGGCTTCATCCGTCTCTTTGCCGACGAAGGTCTGCCCATGGCGCACCTGTTGTCGAAAGCAGCGGCTCATGGGATGATGCCGGACTATAGCAGGAAGCTGCTGGCGGTCTGCGAAGCTGAGCAGCAGAAGCACCCCACCACATCGTGTCCACCCTCAGCTGCCCATGCCCTGATCGAGCCATTGAGCCAGCGTGAATTAGAAGTCCTCCGCCTGATTGCGCAAGGATTCTCGAATCAGGAGATAGGCGAGCGTCTTTTCCTCGCCTTGGACACGGTGAAAGGACA
>DATGEP010000035.1:0-5115 GCA_035310125.1 Ktedonobacterales bacterium | reverse complement strand
ACGCTGCGAAGCAGGCACAAATCGTGAAGATACGGAAGGGAGAACGGACGGTGGTTGCTGAAAACGAGGCCCAATCGCAGTATGCACTCGCCCAGTCGGGGGACGAGATGCGGCGGCTTGCCCTCCAGGCCGAGGTGCTGCACACGCAGCCGACCCGCTGGTTGTTCGCGCAGGCGGGGCTCAGCGTGGGCATGCGCGTGCTGGATGTCGGCTGCGGGGCGGGCGATGGCAGCTTCCTCGCCGCCGAGTTCGTCGGCCCAAGCGGCAGGGTGGTCGGCATTGACAGCAGCCCCCAGGCCATCGAGACCGCCCGCCTGCGTGCCAGCCGCGCAGGGCTGAGCACTGTCGCCTTCGAGAAAGCGGACCTGCAGGCCTACGAAAGCCCCGAGCCATTTGATGCACTCGTGGGCCGCGCGGTGCTCATGCACCTCCCCACTCCTGCTGCTGCCCTGCAGCGCTTGCTCCGGTCGGTGCGGCCGGGCGGTGTCGTGGCGTTCCGCGAAGTGCTGATTGGGGAGCCGTTCCTAGAGGCGACACCGCGGAGTGAGTTAGTCGACCGGTTCAATGCCTGGTACATGACGGACGCCTTGCCCGCGCTCGAAGCGCTCGGCCTGGAGGGGAAGATGGGCTTCCGGCTGCACCAGGTCTTCCGCGATGCGGGGTTGCCGGCACCGCAGCTATGGCTGCACGCTCCGGTAGGTAGCGAGCCCGGGTGGCCCGGGTGGGAGTACATCGGCCAACAGGTTCAGATGATTGCGGCGACCGCCGCGAAGGCGGGAGCCAGCCTACCGAGTGAGCTTGAGCCTGCGTCACTCGGCGCCCGCATCCGTGATGCGGTGCTGCAGCAAGGTGGGGTGCTGCGCCTCCAGCGGGGCGTCCAGGCCTGGGCGCGAAAACCCGAGTCACCCAGCCGAGGCTAGGCAGGAACGCAACACCTCCAGGTACTACGCCAAATAGCGCTGAGAAACCGCGCCACTTACCGCTGAAAGTGACAGGTTGGTGCTGATATATTCTTGCGATATGCAAACCACCAACATTAGCACTATCCCATTGCGTACTATCTCGCTCGAACAAGGCTTAACGCTCTTCTTGGAGGAGCTATCCGGCCGCAACGTCAGTCCGGCCACGCTCGTAACCTACGAGGCGAGCCTCCGGCAGTGGCTGGCCTGGCTTACCGAGACGGACGGCACGGTGGAGTCACCGACTGACCTGACCCGCGCCCACATCAGCGAGTACCTCGCGCACCTTGCCAGCCGCAGCTGCTCGGGCATGTACCGGGCGCGTGTGCTGGCCGCCATCCGCGCCTACGCGATGGCACTGGTCAATGCCGACGTGCTGGTGCACTCGCCGGCGACCGGCATTGTGACGCCCAAGAAAGAGCAGAACCGCCGGGCCTATCTCAGACGCGACGAGTACACGCAGCTCTTGGCGGCTGCCGGCAGCAACCCGCGCGACTTCTGCCTCTTAACGCTCGCGCTCCAGACCGGCCTTCGGGTCTCGGAACTCTGTGCCCTGTCCATCGACGACGTGGACCTGGCTGAGCGCCGGCTGACCGTGCGTAACGGCAAGGGCGGCTCGTTCGCCCGGCTGCCGCTTGAACGGAAAAGCCGGCAGGCGCTCAAACGCTACCTGGAGCTGCGGCACAAACTGCCCGCAAGCTCCGACGCCCTCTTCCTCAATCGCTACGGTGAGCCGCTCGGCGAACGGGGGGTGCGAAAGCTCGTCGCCCGCTACGCTGCGGGCCTGGACCTGGGCAAGACGGTCAGCCCCCACACACTGCGGCATACCTACGCCAACGCCAAGGCGAAGGCCAAGGTGACGGTCTACGAGCTCAAGGAGCTGATGCGCCACCGCTACATCGGCACGACCCAGCAGTACATCAACGAGGCCAACTTCGACCTGCAAACGGTCCAGGAGGCGACCTCGCTATGAACCGCTTTCGCCGCCCACCCCGCGCGCTGTGCAAAGCCAGGCTGGACAACATCGCCCTCGTGCCAGCGAGCCTCTTGCCGCAGAAAGCCCGCTATCAGGCGCTGGCCAACCAGCTCCCCGCCGGCGACATCCTCGTCGTGCTGCCCGCAGCCCCGTCGCCAGAACGCCAGGTGCTCACCAAGACGGCCGCGCTCTTTGAGGCCAAGGGGCGGCATGTCACTGCGCTCGGCAGCGATGACCTCAACCCGCAGCAGCTGTAGCTGCACGTGCTATGGGCATGCCTCCCTTGGGTATGCCAGCTCCGATGGCATATGCTGTAACCAGATACATCCGTTCGTGAGGTACCCCGCCATGGTCATCCCCTTTACCTGTCACAGTTGCCGGCGAGTCGTACAGGTGAACTACAATCCATCACCTACTCTCCTGATAAAGAGCCGAACCATCATCGTTACCTGCCCGAACTGTGGCGCCCAGAACTCGGTTCCGCGTCCCTAATTTGTGCACCGTCGTTGCTATCATGAGCACACAAGCACCTTTATCCACGCCACCAGCAACTGGCGCGCCACCCACTGCTGATGAACTCAACTGGCTTGAGTACTACCGAAGCTCCAAATCTGAGGGGTTCAAGAACGCTAACGACAGCGCCAAAATATGCCAAGCCACTGGCGTTGCCTTCACTACGGCATATCTCTCGGTGTTTGGCGCTTTGAAAGTTGCTGATAAATTACCTTCATCGACTTCATATATTGTTCTAGCATTGACGGCAATTATCTTTCAGTTTGCTACGATGCTGGCTATAATCGCTACTATACCGATAGTTGGAAAGGTTGACCCTGACTCCCCGACAGATATCGCAAACTTTCACTTCAATTCGTTGCTACTTAAAATACGCCTCATAACCGTGTCAGTCATGCTTCTGTTGTTCGGCGTTCTGGTATCAATTGGTATTATCGACGGGCTCCGACAGCTAGAGGCCGTACTAATGTGCATCGATTCTGTGACCGTGCTGGCCCTCGGTGTCATCTGGTGGATATTGCTGGGGCGCTCATTCAGGCGATAATTCGCGTACCGAGGAGGTAACTGCTCAGCTTCCATGATCGGAAGCGGCCGCCGCGCGGGGTGCAGACGCGGGGAGGCTCCGGTACACTGCAGCCATTATGGCAATCGCGGATGCCGAGGCGCTGGGCCATCCGGCCGTGGTCGCGCTCGTCGCGCAGTTGACGACGCGCATCGCTGCGTTGGAAGCAGAGGTCGTGCGGCTCCAGGAGCGGGTGCGCCAGCCAGCCAAGACGCCCGAGAACTCCTCGCTGCCGCCGGCCAAAGGGTTCAAGCCCGACCGTGCCGCTCGCCGGCGTGCCGCGCAGGCCGAGGGCGAGCCGGCCGCGCAGCGCGGCCCGAAGCCCGGCCACCCCGGTGTCAGTCGCAGTCGGGTGGCTGGGCCGTCGGTGGACACGGTCATCGTCTGCCGGCCTGAGCGCTGTGGGGCGTGCGGGCATGGCCTGCCCGCGCAGGGCGGCGTGGTCGTGGGTCGGCGCCAGCAGCTGGAGGTGCCGCCGGTGCAGCCGGTGGTGACCGAAGCGCAGAAGCTGCGGGTGCGCTGCCAGCACTGCGGCCACCACACCACCGGCGCCTACCCAGAGGGGTTCGGGGTACACGGCCGCTTCGGGCCACGGCTGCTGGGGACGATCAGCCTGCTCCACGAGCAGCAGCATGTCGGCTATGAGCGGCTTTCGGGGCTGCTGGATGAGCTGTATGGGATCCACGTGAGCGAGGGGACACTCGTTGCCGTAGTGCAGCGGGTCGCTGCTGCACTGGAGCCAGCAGCGACGGCCATTGCCGCGCAGGTGCGGCAGGGTGGCGTCGTGGGCTCGGACGAGACGAGTGCGCGGGTGGACGGCGAGACCTGGTGGGAGTGGGTGTTCCAGACCGCGGACGCCGCGTACCACACGATCGAGCGGCGGCGGAACACGGAGGTGGTGCTGAGCTTCCTTGGTGGCGCACAACCGGGGGTCTGGGTGAGCGACCTGTGGAAGCCGCAGCTGGCAGCACCGGCCGCACGCTCCCAGATTTGTCTGGCGCACCAACTGCGTGATCTGCAGTATGCGGTCGACGGGCAGCGCGGCTTCGCCCAGGCGTGGGCCCGCGTCATGCAGGCGCTGCTGCGGGCAGCGATCCACCTGCGGCATCAGCAGGACGCCGGCACCGTGCCGCTCGGCGGCGTCGCCGTCACCGACCTGGAGGCCACGGCGGACGTCGTGCTCGGGGCGGCCCTGCCCGCCGGCTGGAGTGCGGACTTGCAACGGCGCTTTCGCCAGCACCGGGCGGCGCTCTTCGTCTTCCTGCACGACCCGGCGGTGCCGCCGACGAACAATGCCAGCGAACGCAGCCTGCGGCCAAGCGTGGTGCACCGCAAGGTCACGGGCGGCTTTCGGAGTGACGCGGGAGCTGCGGCCCACGCGATTCTGCGCACCGTGGCCGACACGGCGCGCAAGCGCGGCCACGCGGTCTTCGCCACGATCCTCGCTGGCCTCACCCGGCCCCAAACAGCGCCATCTCAGCCTGCCTGATCGCAAGCTGAGCAATTACCCGAGGAGAATGCAATGGTTATCCAAGAGCTCAAAACCGTGTACTGCATCGTCGCTGACTACCAGGCGAACGACATCGAGGAGGGTAATTGGCGGGCGCTCACTACACACCGCGGTGGCACCATTAGCACCCCGATACAGACAGCACTCCCATTCAGTGAGCACCCTCCCGCTATTGCCGATGGTCAGCTTTTGGTCGCAGTAACTCTGCCCGCGTCCATCCTCCGTGATTGCCACAGCGGCCAATCTGCGGTACTCGGGCAGGGGTACCAAGTTCCCTATCATACCCTCGAGCAATATGCTGCCGCGAAGGTTGTCGAGCCGCCGCCGGACAGGCAGAACCCATAACTGTGCGGGCTGCCACCAACGTCGTACAGACCGTCAACGGCGACGTGTGGGCCGGATTATCCTCCTCGGCCTAGCGCATCTGCGCCGCACTGAAGAACGGCGTAGCCTCTAGGCTAAGAGCCTAACCCGTTAGACCACTCCCGCCTGCTTGAAGGCGGTGAAGGCGCAGGCCAGGTGCAGCATCGCGGTGTAGTTCTCGGCTTTCTTCTCCCAGCGCACGAGGATGCGGCGGAAGCGGTTCATCCAGCTA
>DATGEP010000034.1:0-2953 GCA_035310125.1 Ktedonobacterales bacterium | reverse complement strand
TGTCTAAAGTCAATTGGTTTGTCCACCATCGTCAATTAGAGTGACCGCTCCGGCCTTGGATAGGGGATTGATGAGTGGGAGAGGGATAAGCAGCCGTAGCGGTTAGGTCTTTGGAACGGGGGTTCCAGGGGGAGAACCTTTCTGTGGACGGCTGGGGATTGCTGGGGGTTTAGTGGATTACGGCAGCACCTCCAGTTCCAGCAGCTCGGCGAGCACGATGGGTTGTTCACATTCAGTGCATTGGCCGCCGAGACCCAGGGCTCGTTTAAAGACGTGGCAATCGTCGCATCGTCTGTCGCCGACCGAACGCTCGCCGCACAAGCTGCACTCGTACACGGTGTGGGCCACCAGCGCGCCGCGCCGACGGAGCTCAGTACGCAGCTTGCGCTCGTCGATGTCTGCGAGCTGGACGTGACGGAGCCTGAACGCCTGTTGGCGGTGGGCTGGCGAGCAATAGCGAGCGCGCGAGCTCGTCAGCGGGCCTGAACACAGCGCACACGTTGGCGCGCTCTTCGGCGTCGAGGTGTTACGCAAAGTGTCACACTTGGGCTGTGGAGCGGAGGTCACGCCGCGTGCCCCATGTCCGGATCGGCGGGAGATTCCGGCTCGGGTGGTTTTTGCGGCGTGTGCTGCTCACCGGCTTCCCTGGCGCGGAAGCTGTCCATGCCCATCAGGTCCAGGATGACCGAGTGGTGCACGACGCGATCGATGGCGGCCATCGTCGTCATCGGATCTTTGAAAATGCGGTTCCAGTCCGAAAACACCAGGTTCGTCGAGATCGCCACACTCCGGCGTTCATATCTCTCAGCTAGGAAGGTAAATAGCACCTCCATTTCGTCGCGGTCGTGTTGGACGTAGCCAATGTCGTCCAGGAACACACATTCGAAGCGATCGAGCTTGGCGAGCAGCTGGGGCAGGCGAAGGTCGCGCTTGGCCGCCAGCAACTCCTGGACCAGGTTGGCCGTCGGCGTCCAGAGGACCTGGTGGCCCTGCAACACGAGCTCATGGCCGATAGCCGCGAGCGCATGCGATTTGCCGACGCCCGGTTTGCCTGCGGCGACCACATTGATCGCGTCGTCGAGGAACGCGCCACTGCGCAGACGTTCGAGTTGCTGGCGGATGAGTGGTGGAAACCGATCGAGCTGGAGGGTTCGGAAGGTCTTGTCGGGTGGTAGGCCCGAGAGCCGCAACAGACGAGCGACGCGATGTTCATCACGCTGGAGGCATTCGGCCCGCAGCAACTCGTACAAGAACTCCTCGTGCGTCAGGTTGGCTTTCGCGGCCTTGATGGCGAGGTCCTCGTAGACGGCGGCGATCGCCGGCAACCTCAACGCGCGGAGCATGAGCCGCATCTCAATTTGGCGGTCAGGCATGCGCGGCGTCCTGGCTCAGGAGGCGGTCGTACACGCTTAGGTCGAGCAACGGTTGGCTCAGCTGTGGAACAACGTGAGCGGCCGGTGGCCGGGTCAGGTCGCGCACGACGTCGAAGGTCGGCACGACGTGCTGTTCGAGGAGCAGCCCAAGCGCTGTCTCGATCTCGCTCTCGGACGTGCTGGCTGCCAGATGCAGGAGCCGCACGTAGTGCCGATCGGCACGTTCGGTGGCTTGGCGCTGGAGCGCATCGTAGGCACGCCGGAACGTCAGGCTGGGGAAGAGATCGTCGCGGTAGCGATAGTGGGCGAACGCGCCGGGCTTGCGCACCAACGACCAGATGACATGGCGGTAGTCAATCCGATGCTGGCCGTGGCCGAGCAGCCGCGGCATCGTCAGCAGATGGGTTGTGGCGCGGTAGACCTCGAGCGTCTCGGACCGCACCCGCACCAGCAGCGTGGTGCCGATCAGCCGCGAGGGCACCGAGTACGTGTTCTGAAGCACGCGGATGGTGCTGAAGCGGCTGACGGGCACGCGCACTTCGCGGCACGCCAGTAGCGGCGTCAGCGGCAGTGGCCGTAGTGCTTGACGCTCCTCAGCCCAGCGGGCCTCGCGCGTCAAATTGCGCTGACTGACCAGTTGCTGCAGGAACCGATCGTAGATACCACGGTCGGCAAAATCGCGGCTGCCGCGCACGCGTAGCGCCTGGTCGACCGCCTCCTTGAAGCGGAAGTGCTCTTGCTCAACGTCGCCGTTCTCATGCGCGATGCCAAGGTTGTTGGTTGTGGCTTCCAGGTTGTAGTGAGCCATCAGCAGCCGGTAGCGTTCCTTGGCTTGGGCTCGCCCGGCGGTGCTGAGCGGGTGGATAGCTGCGCCAAGATGATCGGTCCGGTGTTGGCGAGGTACGCCACCTACTCGCCAGAGGCAGGTTTCGAAGCCTTCAACCAGGCTCTCGTAGCTCTCGCTGAAGCAGATCTGGATGGCTTCGACGTTGGAGTAGACCAGCACCAGGTGGAAGACCAGGTGCGGAAATGCCACGCCGCCCAGCGTCACGCCCAGGCTGTTCATATAGGTGAAGTCGGACTGCGCCGCTTCACCCGGCTGATGGATCTGGGGAAAGATCACCTCGCGGCCCGGCCCGTACTGAGCCCGCCACGCCGCGATCTGACGATGCAACGTCCTTAACTGGCTCGCCTGGTAGCGACCAGGGTGTAGTTCCTTCAGAAGCCCGAATAGGGTCGTGCCCTGGAGCGCCGGATCACGCTCGAGCTGGCTAGCGATCCAGGGCCAGTCCTCAGCGAACGGACTCGGCCGGGTCCGATAGGTGCGCGGCTCTTGAAATTGGCTGGGCAGCTTGCCGCGTCGTTCGTAGCGACGCAGCGTGCGCACGCTCATGCCTGCCCGCGCCGCGGCTTGTTCTTGAGTTCGACCTTTGGCGCGCTCGCGCCGCATCAGCAGTACCTCCGAGTCGCGCTTCATGCCGCTCCCTTCGTCCGGAAGCTTCATGATGCGACCCCGTCGTCAGCCCGCCGAGCGGCCAATCTAGTTGACGATCGTCGGACACCCTAATCGTCTCTCAACA
>DATGEP010000033.1:0-4248 GCA_035310125.1 Ktedonobacterales bacterium | reverse complement strand
GTCAATCCGACGCTGGCGGATCTGGTGGGGGGCATTCAGGCGGTGACGCTGGGGGATGAGGAGGCGCGGCGGCGGGGGACGCAGAAGACGGTGTTGGAGCGCAAGGCGCCCCCGACCTTCGATGTCCTCGTCGAACAGGAGAGCTGGCAGCGCGTGACCGTCCATCCCAGTGTGGCCGAGGCTGTGGATGATGTCTTGCGTGGGCAGACGCCAATGGTGGAGCTGCGCGAGCGCGACGACCAGGACCGCGTGCGCACACGCCGCATGGCCGCCGCCCTCTCCACTGAGCTAGGTAATAGTCGAAGCCCCTTCGGCGGTGAGCTCATCGAGCATGAGATGCGCCCCTTTGGTCGCGATGCGGATCGTCTTGATCGGCGCGATCGGCATGGTATGCGGGCCGTCGGCGGTCGCGCCGGCATGCGTACACTGAGTGACCCTCGCCGAGAGGACGAGCGCACGGCGTTCTACGGCCAGGACGAGGAGGACACGCTGGATGTGGAGGCCGTCGAGCCGACTGGCACCACTGGGGCGTTAGGGCGCTCGCCGCTCACCGCGACCGCATCGCGGAAACGCCGGCCCGTCCGCATCTATCCTTTCGGCATCAGCCGCGAGCGCCTGGAGCAGTCCGCCCGCCAGCTCAACGTACCCGTTGAGATCAGCCGCGACCAGTCCGACGCGGATGCGGTAATCGCCCTCAAGACGTTCTATCGCCGGCAGTCAGACCAGCTTCGCGATGCCGAGAGCGAGCGCAAGCCTATTTACATCCTGCGCACCAACACCGTCGCTCAAATGCAGGAGTGCCTGGCTCGCATCTTCGAGCTCCGCCAGAGCGAGGCGGCATACGCGAGTGGCGGCTCGCGCAATCCGACGACGCAAGCCATGGAGGAGGCCGAGCAGGCCATTCACCACATGCTCAACCACGGAGTCGGCCAGGTAGAGCTTTTGCCGCAGAATGCCTACGTCCGCCGGCTCCAGCATCAGGTGGCTGGCCGCTACAATCTGGAGTCGCGCAGCCGCGGCAAAGAACCCAACCGCCGCGTCCACATCTACGGGCGGTAGAGGTCCACGCTCCACGAGCCATCAGATGGGCGCAAAGAAGGCGACTATCTGATGGCTCGTCCTCGGTTTGTTCTGTTCGGTAGATGAGCTGTGGCAGTAGTTTGCCCCTGGTGACAGCGGCAATGGCTGGCCTCCAGGCTCTTATTGCGCAAGATGGGCGTTTGAGCACGCGCTACCACAACGGCTCGCCGTTACGCGCCTACAGATAAACAACTCCATACCGCCTACTCCGTTGAACGCACGAAACGCGCCATGCTATAATTCTCATGTTGTGGCGAGTTTATGAACACACATTCTCACCCCCACATCTTCTATCATTTGGTGGAGGGGCGTCCAGTTGGGCGCCCCTGCGCAGGGCGGGAATGGCATCGAGCGCGCTGGCATGGAGGAGGTTCTCCATGAGACCGGGCACACGAGAGCGATGGCGGCGAGAACGGCCCGCTGGTTGGCCGCAAGCGGTGCGGCGTCTGTGGGGGCACGGATGGCTTGGAAAATCTTGATCGAGCGCGGCAACCTGGGGTTCAGCGCCGCGCACTTTATCACCTTTGAAGGTACCTGCGAGCCGTTGCACGGCCATAATTATGGTGTGCGCGTCGAAGCCGCCGGCGATTTGACCGCCGATAGCTACGTTTTCGACTTCGTTGTGCTCAAGAACATTGTCCGCACCCTCTGCAAAGAGTGGGACCACCGCTTCCTGCTCCCGCTCCGTAACCCCCATCTCTCTGTCGCGGAGCAAGACACGGCGTGGGAGATCACGTATAATGCGGAAGCCTCCTACCGTCTGCCGAAGTCTTCGGTCGTTGCGCTCGACGTGGATAACGCCACCGCTGAACGGCTCGCCGAAACGCTCGCCAGCCGTATTGTCGGCGTCCTGCGCGAGCGCGGCATCGGCGATTCGCTGCGCACGCTGACCGTCGGCATCGAAGAGACGGAGATGCAGACCGCGTTCTATACGCTTGATTTGTCTCTCGCCGCCCGCCCGCCCGGTGCCTGAGCGTTCCGGTACGGCGCCAAGGTCGTTCCGGCGGATGCGTGGAACTCGTTTGCGCAGACTGCGACATGACATCGGCGTGCGCCGCCTTCTCCGGCGCGCATGCCCTAGTGAGGCCCGAGTGCGGCCTCAAACGGCCGAAGCCGGCTGGGAGCAAAGGTGCTCCACCCGGGCCAGCGCGGGCCAGTACCAGGAGGAAACATCCCCGTGGCGATCAAAGAACCCGAAGTGCTCAATCCCTTTGCGCAGGCGGTCGCGCAATTCGACGCCGCCGCCGACCGCCTCAACCTCAGCCAGGAGCTCCGCGCCATTCTGCGCAAGCCCAAGCGCGAGCTGACTGTCAACTTCCCCGTCCGCATGGACGATGGCCGTGTTGAGATGTTCACCGGCTATCGCGTGCAGCACAATATCAATCGCGGCCCGGCCAAGGGCGGCATCCGCTACGACGCCAATGTGACGCTCGATGAAGTGCGTGCCCTGGCGATGTGGATGACGTGGAAGTGCGCGACGGTGAACATCCCTTTCGGCGGCGCCAAGGGTGGGGTGATTGTGGATCCCCGCAAACTCACGCGCACCGAGCTTGAGCGCATGACTCGCCGCTACGCCACGGAGATTGCCGGCGTCATCGGGCCGGAGAGCGATATTCCCGCACCCGACGTAAATACCAACCCACAGGTGATGGCCTGGATCATGGATACCTACTCCATGCATCACGGTTACTCTATTCCCGCGGTCGTCACTGGCAAGCCGCTTTCAGTCGGAGGCAGCGAGGGCCGCATGGAGGCCACCGGACGCGGCGTCGCGTTCGTTACCCGCGAGGCCTGCCGCGTGCTCAACATGCCCCTCGAAGGCGCCCGTGTCGTCATTCAGGGCTTCGGCAACGTCGGCTCCGTCACCGCCAAGCTGCTCCACGAGATGGGCGCGACGATCATCGGTCTCTCGGATGTGTACGGCGCCATCTCCAATGAGAAGGGCATTGACGTCACTCGCGCCTTGCGGCACGTACAGGAGCATGGCCAGCTCAGCGGCCTACCCGATTCCGTCTCTGTGGATGGCAAGGACCTGCTGGAGCTGCCCTGCGATATTCTCATTCCCGCCGCGCTGGAGGGGCAGCTCACGCACGCCAACGCCGACCGCATCCAGGCCAAGCTCATTATCGAGGCAGCCAACGGCCCTACCACCACCGATGCCGACGCGATCTTCCACGCTCGCGGCATCCCGGTCGTTCCCGATATTCTGGCCAATGCCGGTGGTGTGACGGTCAGCTACTTCGAGTGGGTGCAGGATCTGCAGCACTTCTTCTGGGCCGAGGACGAGATCAACAAACGCCTGGAGCACATCATGGTGCGCAGCTTCAACGCGGTCAACGCCAAGCGCGAAGAGCAGAGCTGCGATTTCCGCCTGGGCGCGTATCTGCTGGCGGTGAGTCGTGTGGCCGAGGCCACTCAGGTCCGCGGCATCTACCCGTAGAGCGATAGATTTCCTTCACTACAGTGGCGGCGCTTCCCAGGGGAAGCGCCGCTTTCTTTTTGCGGGACAAGGATTTTGCTGCGGAGCACACGGAGGCTATAGAGAGATGCCGAGATAGGGAAACGACACGCGAGGCGGTTGCCGATTCTGCCGGAATGGGATCCTCACCCCTGCCCCTCTCCCGCGGGGAGAGGGGAGACAACAGTTGCCGATTCTGCCGGAATGGGATCCTCACCCCCGGCGGGCGCGACAGCCAGCGCCCCTACATCCGCGCGGCGAGGGCGGGGAGAGGCAGAGGGAGGCGGTTGCCGATTCTGCCGGAAAGGGAACCTCAGCCCCTACCCCTCTCCCGCGAGGAGAGGGGGAACGCGGTTGCCGATTCTGCCGGAATCCGACATGTACGGCGCGGATAGGTTGTTCAGGAGCGTACGGCGGTGGCGGGCCGCGCCGTCTCTTGCAAGCAGTGTAGCATGAGCTGGCGGCAGTGGCCACAGACAGAGGCGGTCATATCCGGTCGCAGGCGGTCCGCATACTGGCAGGAAGCTGTGGCTGGGAAGTTTCGCATTGGTGAGAGTGACACACGGCGTGGCGACAGGCGCCCGAATGGAGATGTTCGGACGCCTGTGCTTCAATGAGAGCCGCAGCTCTAAATGTTGGTGGAGAAGATGAGGTAGCCAAGACCGCCAGCGGTGCAGGAATTGGACGCTTCGGCGTTGTACATGTCGTAG
>DATGEP010000032.1:0-9662 GCA_035310125.1 Ktedonobacterales bacterium | reverse complement strand
GCATATGTGATGTCAAGCTGCCTCATGGCGGCTTTTTCATACGGGCGCGGCAGGCGACGCCCCCAGCATTTACCTGACCGCTCCATTCGGGCGCGGCAACCAGCCCCCTACACCGGAGGACCAAATCTCAATGCGTCTCATTCTGTACCTGGGCAAAGGCGGCGTTGGCAAGACGACGCTCTCCGCCGCCACCGCCGCCCGCGCCGCCGCCCTGGGCAAGCGCACCCTCGTCGTGAGCACCGACCTGGCGCACAGTCTCGCCGACGCGCTCGACACCTCCCTCACCACCGAGCCGCGACAAATCAGCGCCAATCTCTGGGCGCAGGAGATCAATGCTCTTGAGGAGATGCGCAACAATTGGGGACGCATGCAGGATTACGTCAGCAATGTACTGCGTAAGCAGGGCATCAACGAGGTGGCCGCTGAAGAGATGGCGCTCATTCCGGGCATGGATGAGATCGTGGCCCTGCTCAACATTCACCGGCAGGCGCGCGAAGGCAAATATGACGTAGTCGTGGTGGACGCGGCACCGACGGGTGAGACGGTGCGTTTGTTGAGCATGCCGGAAACGTTTCTCTGGTATGTCAATCAGGCGACGGGCTGGAAGAGTGTCGCGCTTACCGCCGCGAAGCCGCTGCTCAAAGCGTTCCTGCCGGGCGTCAACGTGCTCGACTCGCTGCAGAAGCTGAACGAGCAGGTGAAGGTGCTGCGCGCTGTGCTGACGGACCCTGACATCAGCTCGTACCGCCTGGTCGTCACGCCGGAGAAGATGGTCATCAAAGAGGCGTTACGAGCCGAGACGTATGTGGCGCTTTTCGGCTATCCTATTGATGGGGTACTATGCAATCGTGTGCTGCCCGTCCCCGAAGGCGGCTTCCAGGATACGCTGCTGCGCGAGATGGCCGATCAGCAACGGGTCTATCGCGAGCAGGTACATACCACCTTCGCGCCGCTACCCGTGTGGGATGTGCCCTACCGCTCGCGGGAGATCCTGGGGCCAGAGGCGCTGGCCGAGCTGGGCAACGCTATCTGGGGAGGCGACGATCCGACGCGCGTCTTCTTCAAAGGGACGCCGCAGGAGCTGGTGAAGCAGGGGAATACCTATCTGCTCCGGCTGCCGCTGCCGCATGTCGAGCTAGCGAAGGTGGGCATGCTGAAGAAGGGCGATGAGTTGATCGTGGAGATTGGGAATTTCAAGCGAGAGCTTGCTCTGCCGGCGGTGCTCGCTCCGATGGATGCGACTGTGGCGCGCATGGTGAACGGCGCGCTGGAAGTGACGTTTACTCCCGTCTCCGCCGCCGAAGCCGTGTAGAGCAGGCACAACGATTTCCCTGAAGTAGACGAGCTGATGGAGGCGCATAGACGCGATGGGTCAGGAATCCGCTCCGGCATCATCTGACGCTCCGGCGCAGGTGCGCATTGCCGAACGTGGCATTGTCGTCAATGGCTTGCGTATCGCTACCGCGATGAGCGATGCGCCGCGCCACCTGCTGGCGCGAGCGCCGCTTGTGGTCCTGCCAGCGGCGGGGCATGTGTGGGCGGATTACCGGAGCATACTGGACCGGTTCGCGCTGGATCGCCGTGTCTTCGCGCTGGATTGGCCCGGCTTCGGCAATTCGCAAAAACCGGCGCTCGCCGCGTTTCGCTACACCGCCGAGGGCTACGCGGAATTGCTTTCGGGCTGGCTGGACGGGCTGGGGATCGCGCGAGCGGTGCTGCTGGGCAATTCTGTCGGCGGTGCGGCGGCAATCCGGTATGCGGCCGCGAATCCCCGGCGTGTCGTGGGGCTGGCGCTCGTGGCACCCAGCGGATTCACGTCTCCCGGTATGGTTCGTACGCTGGCGACGCGCCTGCTTGGGACACCGGCGATACTGCGGCGTGTCGAGCCGGCTTTAACTTCACTCTATCTCGGCCCTGCCACGCCGGAGACGCGCTACACGGTCGCCGCGCATCGAGTGCAGCGGTTTGACAAGGATTATCCCGCGCTCATCCAGGCGTACGCCGCGCTGTGGCGGAGCTTCAACCGCCCAGATGCCGACCTCACGGAGGTTGCCAGGCAGGTGACCGCCCCGGTGATTGTCGTGCGCGGCGCGCTCGATCCCATCTTCACTGCCGGCGATGCGCGGCGAGCGGCGGAGAGTCTCGGCGAGCGTGGCGCGCTCGAAGTCGTGCTGCCCGGCGCCGGTCACCTCCCGTTCCTTCAGCAGCCGGAGCGCTTTGCCCAGGCGGTCGCCGGATTGATCGAGACGGCGGAGGCACGCGCGGTGGCAGAAGCATCGAAATGATGCTTATCCTTCGCGCACGAGCGTGTGTAGCGGCACGATCTCAATGATGCCGCTCTCCAGACGCAGCGTCGCGGAATCCGCCAGCACGCCACCGCTGCCGGTCTGGGCGCGATCGTACACGTGAATGATCTCGCCGCGTGCGCCGCGCAGCGGCCCCGCGACCGAGCGTACCCGCGCGCCGATGCCCAGCGCACAGTTGGCGGGCACTCGCGTGAGGGGTATGCCCTCTGGCACTGAGAGCAGCACCTCAGGGCGCACATTCCGCTGGGGATTCGTCGAGCCGGCGAGCAGCGCCGTCGCGCCCAGCCGCTGCGAAAGCGCCGCGTACGTGACCGGGTTCATCGGCACTACGCCGAAGCCCTCCGTGAGCAGAATCGTGAGGGGAAGCTGTGACGGCTCCGGCGCCAGCTCATCCAGCACCGCGCTGAGATCGGCGCGCGCGAATGCCTCAAGCTCGCGGGCGGACATGCATGGAGCGATAATGCCTCGCACGCCGCCTGCCGCCGCTCGCTGCAACAGCATCAGTGGCACCGGCTGGGGAAAGACGAGAATGGCGCCCGCGGGAATCCGCACCACCGCCAGTGACTCGCCGCGCGGAAGCTGCGCCAGTGGACCGACGACCGGCGTACCCAGACCCACAATGCCATGAACGATGGTTGCCGGTCCTTCAATAGTGATGTGCCGCCCCGGCACGACGTCCGTGACGCGGCCAGCGATGCCCGCCAGCAGTGGCAGACCATGCCCGCCTGCCTCTGGTATCTCGGCGACGGTCTGTTCGGGGTTGACCCGGTCGCCAATACCCACCAGCACGACCGAATCGCGTGTAAGCGGGCGCTCGCGGCGCACCAGCGCGGCAGGAACGATGGGATACCCGGATGGATAGTCCAGAGCGAGGAATGGCATGCGGCTACGCCTCCAATCCAAAGGCGCGGCGCCACTGGGTGATGCGCTCGATGCGCTCTACCGGCGCCGAAGGCAGCGCAAGTGGGCGTCCCCGCGCGTCCACAATCAGGCCCAGCGCGCCGCCTTCGACCGGCTCACTCGCGCGAGCGTGCTGGCCGACACCCAACCCGACATCAACAGTCGGGGCGGGATACAGTCCCAGCGTGGCACTCTCACCGGGCAGCAGTGGCAGGCGCACGATTGTGCCTTGCATCACGTCCTCGATATGCCGTCGCCCGTCGCCCATTTCCAGGACTACGCGCACCGCCGGCTCGTTTTCCATCACGGTACCGACTGTCGAGACGACCGTGCCTGCTTGCAGGAGCACCGCATCGCCCGCCGCTATATCAGCCGCCGCTATTTGGTCCAGTCCCGCGACGCTGCCGACCATATTTGCCAGATGGGCCGTGTCGAGCACCAGTGACGTAATGCCCCGCGGCTGGAGCGCATCGAGCAGGATGAGCGCGGCCATCGCGGGATGCGGCGCATTTGCCAGCACACCGCCCGTGCCAACCATGACATCTATTGGATGCATCCCTGAGAGGCGTGACCCAGGGGCACGCAAAGCAAGCTGAATGGCTTCACGGGCGAGGGCATGCTCGAACTCCAGCTCGCGGGCGCTCGCGGGCAGCGCGTGTGGGCGCAGCATGCGCATCAGTGTATACTCACGCAGCTCATCTTCCGAGCCGGCGCTACTCAACCATCGCAGCACATTTTGCGCGCCGGTGGCACGCAGCACGTATCCCGCGCCCGGACCAACGCCCGCATTCGGATGGCTCGCTGGCAGATATTCGCCCTGTGCCGTCGCGCCGACGAGCGCCGTTGAGCTGGCTCCTGGGTCTACGCCGACGACGCCGGTCTGAAAGTGTTGCGCGAGATAGCGCACCATGCCGGCGAGCGCGGTGATCGTGGCGGCGGGCGGGGTCGCCGTCATCGCGCGCAGCCGGGAGAACTCCGGTAGGTCGCGCAGCACGGATGATTCATAGAGTGCGCTGACGGCGCGATTGAGCGGGCTGAGCGTCGAGGGCGAGAGCGCTTCAACCGGCTGGATTGACGTCGCATGTGTCTGGAGCGCGCTGGTCAGTGTGGCGGCGTCTTCGGGATTGCCGCTGAAGATTACCGGCAGCGATTGCGGCACGGCATCTGGCCGGCTCGGCGTCTCGCGCAGCGCGTCCAGCCAGGTGGCGACTGCCGCGGTGGTCTCTTCGATACTGCTTTGTGAGCGCGCCGCGCCAAAGGGCGCGCCAATGATGAGCACGGCGTGTGGGTGCAGGCCACGAAGCTGTGCGATGGTCGAGCGCCACTCAGCGGACGCTACGTCTATGCGCGGCGCCGGTGGCAGGGCGTCGAGTTGGACGAACAGGCCACCGATGGCGCGGTGCAACAAACCGGCGAGCGCGTCGCGGCCAGGACCTGTCGCCAACACGTGCAACGGACCGCCGGCGCTTGTCGCCAGCGCCATCCCATCTACTCCCGTGCCGTCGTCGCGTTGCGGCGTAACGATGGCGCCGTCCCGCAGCAGTGTCCTGCCGGTTACGTGTTCCAGTGTCTCGATAGCGTTGCGCATACCGACGGTGACATCCGCGACCGGAGGGGCGAGCGTGGTCGCCGCTTGCGCGCGGGCGAGCAGGCGATAATGTCCCTCCACGATACCCAGAAGCGCCACTTTCGTAAACGCGGTGCCGCAGTCCACCATCAAGAGCGAGCGTGTCGCCGGTCCTACCTGGCTGCCGGCGTCTCCGGACAGACGCGATGACGTTGAAATGGCTCCCCCCACCCTGAATTCTCCCCTACTTCGCCACGCTACTTGCGTCCGAAGAGACGCCGCCACCCGCCGCGCTGGCGCTTCTCGGGCTCGGCGTTGTCGTATTCCGCATACTCGTCTCGACGCGCATAGCTGTTTCTATCACCGCCGCGCGGTTGGTCGCCCCAGTCATTCCATTCGGGAGCCGCCCCTTGGGGGTTGTCGTCCCAATCCATCTCATACTCTGACTGGCCCATGTGGCTTTCGCGGTCCTGTGCTTGCCCCGACCGTTGCAGCCAGGGAGGGAGCTCTTCGCGCGGTATCGGCGGACCTCGTCGCTGGCCGGGGCCTTTGGCGGCGCGACGATTCGGCTCCGGCTCCGGCATGCGCCCGTATCCACCATGATATCTCCCTGAGTCCTCGTGAGATGCGGGCTGGCCCTGCCAACTCGCATCAGCCGGCTCAGCGCCTCGTAGATAGCCCGATTCCCTGCCACGCTCGCCAGTGCCGCCGTAGCTCGTACCGAAGGTCGCATCCCTCTCCTGTTGCACGGATGGTGCGGCCGCCTGTTTCACAGTCCATCCGTTCGCGGAGCTAAAACTCTGCTCAGGCGCGGGACTTTGCCCCGTCACCCAGGACGGTATCGCGGATGGGTCAATCAGATCGGAGGCGGAGAAGCGCGCGGGTGGCTCATCGCTCGCTGCTCCTGATGGGCTGTAGAGAGGCGCGGCGCGATGCTCTGGCACCGTGCCGGCCAGCAAACTTCCCGTTGCGGGCGGCACCTGCGGGGCTGGTGAGAAAGGTGGCACCACGGACGGTGGGTAGGCGTTCGGTGGCGTGGCTGCGTTGCCGCCGTTCTCGGCGGCGCCCTGGGACTTGAGCCACTCAGGGAGCGCCGACTCATCAACGAAATCAGCCGCCGAGACGGTCCCGCCGGTGAGATTTGGTGAGAAGCTGCCGGGATTGGGAGCGCCGTACCCAGGCGCGCCAAGGCCACCCGTCATGGGCATTCCAGCCGGTCGCTGCTCGGTGCGCGGCACATTCGCGTCCGTATACACCTGATTGAGCCATTGCGGAAGCGGCTCAGCGGATGCCGGCGTGGCGCCCCAACCCGACATTCCCTGGTTCGTCGAAGCCGCTGGGGAGCCAGAGGAAGCTGGCGTGCCGTAGCTCGGCGCGGGTGGAGTGGCCGGCAGATTTGGCTCGGCGCGCAGCCATTGCGGCAATGCGGACTCGTCTACCAGCGATTGTGCCGACATCCCGCTTATATTCGGGGACATGCCATTGGGGGAATGCATCTGCGCTCCCGGTTGTCCGCCCAGCCAGGCCGGGAGCGCGCCGGGATCAAGCAACGAATGGCCCGATACACCTGTCTGCGATGGTGGTGCGGGCCGGTACGCACCGGCTTGTTCGAGGGAAGGAAACGCGGACGCCTGAGAGGGTGGCGCCATGTGCGGCGCTGGCTGGTTGCGCTCAGGCATGCGAGGTGCGGCGGGGGGCGCCTGGTAGCCGTTGTGGCCAGCTGCACCCGCTTCTGACGATCCGGCTCCTCCTGGCATGCCGTAGGCCGGGTAGCCGGGAGCCGCGCCGGGCAGATGCTGGCGCGCTGGCGGCGCCACTTCGATTTCCTGGCCCATCGAAGCTTGCCGCAGCCAATCTGGCAACGCGGATTCGTCGAAGAGCGTGGCGGCGGGCTGTCCAAAGCCAAGCTGCCCGGTCCCCGGCGGTCCCGCAACATTGCCCGTGGTAGGGGCGTAGCGCGGGCCGGAGGGAGCATTAGGCTGGCCGAATCCCGCTGGCGCTCCGCGTCCGTTGCCAGCGAGCTGCGCGGAATATGCGCCCGCTCGTCCGTTGCCATTTGATTGAGGGGGCGGCGCTGGCGGCGTGGCTGAGGGACCCTGCCCAACGTTGCGGAGCCACTCCGGCAGGGCGTCAGCATTGATCAAGTCGCTTGCCTGCATGCTGTTCGGTGGCTGTCCATATCCCTGCGGCATCTGTCCGTATTGTTGTGGCATCTGTCCGATCTGCCCATATCCAGGAGGTGAGCCCGCATTTCCAGGTTGCGGCCACGGATTGCCTGGCTGTGGATAGGCCATGGGTCCATTCGGTGCGGCATATGGGGGAGACACTGGCTGCCCGTAACCCGAAGGTGGCACTTGCCCGCCTTGCAGCTCACGCAGCCAGGGAGGTAACCCATCATCGGCCGCTGTCTCGGCGGCCGATGGAATGGACGCCAGCGGCGTCCCGCACTTTGCACAGGAGGCAGACCCGGGACGATTCAATTGGCCACACCGTGGACAGGTTGTCACGGCACTTCTCCCTTTCAGATCAACCGCGGGTACTCACGCCATATTACCGATGTGTCGCCACACGCACCTCGCTCGTCCTTGCCGATCCCGGCCGCGACATAGTACCCAGATTGGCATGACGAAGCAGATCGAGGGCCAGTGTACCACTCTCGTCATGCGTCTGGCAATAAACGTGTGCGTTCCGGTGCGCCGCGTCATGACCGCACAGAGTTGTCAGTGCGTACAATTGTCTCTTTACGTGCCAGTCACTTGCTGGTATCATGCTGCTAGCAAGTGAGCAGGTATGGCGCATTGCGATGTATTCCGGTATGCATGCACATATCAACATCGCCTGACAACGCCACCCAATGACTCACCTAGCAGAAGGGGGTTTCTATCATGGCGACTCGACAGCGTAAGGGGGCAGAGGCTCCAGTAGCCGCACCAGCAGCCGCACCGGTAGCCGAAGAGCCAAAGCGACGAAGAGGTCCACGCGCCGGCTCTGAGAATGCGCGCCGGGGGGGAATGGCGGTCCGTGAAAAGTACGGGCCGGAGTTTTTCGCCAGGATTGGCTCAAAAGGGGGCCGGACAGTACGGGAGCGACGCGGTCCAGAGTTCTACGCCACCATCGGCCGGCTCGGCGGCCAGACCACACGCGAGACACTCGGCGTAGGTCACTATGAGCGAATTGGCCGGCTCGGTGGCTTGCGGGCACGACGCAAAGAGCGCGAAGCGGCGGAGCTGGCGGCAAAGGCTGAGAAGAAGTAGCCCACAACTTCCGCACACAAACAACGTGACATCGTCATCGGGGCGGGCGCCACAGCTCGGGCGCTCGCTTCGTTTGATTTTGGCGGCGCTTCGCTCAGGGTAGCTATATCCGCGAGAAGGCTTTTCCATGGTTCGCACGCGCGCGCACCTGATCCACGATGAGTGTCACCACGCGCTCGCGTACCGTCCACCGCGCGGAGATGCGTGCGGGATCGAGGCGGTGCGCCCGCACAATCTGCCGCAGCGTGGTGAGATCCATTTCTTCCAGCGCCGCACGCAGGCCCGGCTCGCCGCGCTCGCGCAGCACCACGAACGGATCGGGCGCATCGGCTGGCGTCGCGTCAAGCCTGTTCGCGCCCAACGTCCGGTTGCGCGGCTTCTCCGCTGTTTTGCCGCGCCCACCGGTTGGCGCATCATCAGGAAGCAGTCCGCTTTCCCGCAGCGCCGCCGCGATCTGCCCAGCGAGTGCGACGTCCACTTCGGCACGCGCCGCGAGCGCGCGGAGGAACGCGCTCACCGCACGCGCCTCGCCGCTCGCAGCGTCCACTCGCTTACCGCGCGACATACGATAGATACTCCCGAGTTAGCATGCTCAGATCTTCGTACGGACCACCAGTGCCATACTTTTGCGCAAGCGTGTTGATCGGCGCGAGCACGTTCGCCGCCTCCGCAATGCGCGTGGATTCCGGCACGACTGTCTGAAATACGGGTGGAAAGTGCCGCTCCACGAAATCCTCGCGGAGCCGCCGCAGCATCTCATTGTGGAGCAGCGTCTGCTGGCGCATCTTCGAGACTATTATGCCCAGCGCCCGGATGTTCTGTCGCGTGCGGACGCCGAACCGCTCCACCCGGTCTAGAATCGGTGGAATGCCCAGCACGGAGAGAATATCCGGCACCACGGGAATCAGGTATGTATCCGAGAAAGCCAACCCGTTCAACGTGACCACGCCCAGCGAGGGCGGGCAGTCAATCAAGACATGATCGTAAAAGGGTAGGAACTCCTTGAGCGCATCGCGGAGCGCGAAGATCGGGCCATGCTCGAAGCTCTCAAGGTCCGTGATCTGCGTCACGCGATCTTGCACTTTAATGAGCTGTAAGCTGGACGGGAGCAGATCGAGTCCTTTGACGCCGCCACCAACGTTGGAGACATCGCGTACGATGGCGGCATCGGCATCGAAGCGCCTCGACCCCTTTACCTGATCGGCGAAGAGCTGATAGAGAGTGCGCCCAGTTTCGTCGCGCACTTTCCACTCATTCTCAGGAATGAGGCAGACGGTGGCGTTGGTCTGTGGATCCAGATCAATGACCAGCACGCGCCGGTGGTGCTCGATAGCCAGAAAATGCGCCAGGGCCAGCGTGATCGTCGTTTTGCCTACGCCGCCCTTGAGATTAATCACACTTGTCACAATCGGCATGCAGGTACAGTCCTTCCGCCGCGGCTCCGGCGAGGGGAACATCTGCCGCCGCGGGCGCACGCATTCTAGCTGGAAGTGGGCTATCGGGCAAGGGGCCAATTCTGGCTATACGCAACTGGCCGACCGCGACGCGGAGCGCCTGATGCTCATTGCCCGTTGCGCTATGATGTAGGGGCGCTGCCTGCCGCGCCCGCTCTCATCCGCCGCGACGTGGTAGGGG
>DATGEP010000031.1:0-1888 GCA_035310125.1 Ktedonobacterales bacterium | reverse complement strand
CGTTGCCGCGGGCGACCCACTGATGACGCCGACACTGCTCATCGTCAATCCCGGAGGCAATTGCCCGCTGCCGAGAGTCCAAACGATCGGCGCATTGCCACCGCTCGAGGTCAGCGTTTGGCTATAAGAAGTCTTGTACAGAGCATCCGGCAAGGCTCCCGCAGGAGTGGTAATCGTTAGCGGCGCAGCGACGCGGATGCTGAGAGAAACGGTGGCCGACTGCGCGGGATTGCTCGAGTCCTGCACTCTGGCCGCGAACCCGAAGGTGCCCGTGGCACTGGGCGTGCCGCTAATCACCCCTCCGGTGCTGAGGAACATCCCCGGCGGTATTGCGCCGGCGCTAATACTCCAGACTTGCGGTGCGATGCCTCCCGTGAATGTCAATGTGATGGGGCTATAAGTCGCGCCAGCCACGGCATCCGGCAAGGCTCCCGCAGGAGTGGTAATCGTTAGCGGCGCAGCGACGCGGATGCTGAGAGAAACGATGGCCGATTGCGCGGGATTGCTCGAATCCTGAACTCGCGCCGTAAATCCGAAGGTGCCCGTGGCACTGGGCGAGCCGCTGATCACCCCTCCGGTGCTGAGGCTCATTCCCGGTGGTATTGCGCCTGCGCTAACACTCCAGACTTGCGGTGCGATGCCCCCCGTGAATGTCAATGTGATGGGGCTATAAGTCGCGCCGGTCACGGCGTCCGGCAATGCGCCGCCAGCAGTAGTGATAACCAGCCGCGGAGCAATGCGAAGGGTCAGGAGCTCGCTGCTGGTTTGAGCGGGATTGCTGACATCCGTCACCTGCACACCGAAACTGACCGGCGTGAGATTCGCGGTTAGCGGCGTCCCGCTGATGGTCCCTGTGGAACTCAAACTCAAACCCGCTGGCAGAGTGCCACTGGTCAAGCTCCACGTCTGCGGCGCAAGGCCGCCTGCAGATTGGAGAGTCACAGCGTAGGGCGTATTGGCCACACCGTCCGGCAATGCGCCCGCCGGAGTGGTGATGACCAACGCGGCGATGACGCGAATTGACAGCGAAAGCGACTTGCTCTGAGCCGGTGCCCCACTGTCTTGCACCTGAACAGTGATAGCGCTGGGTGTTGCGCTAGCTGTTGTGGGCGTGCCGCTCACGACGCCAGCTGTGCTGAGCGCTAAACCGGCGGGAAGTTGCCCGCTGGTCAGGGTCCAGTTATACGGCGCCGTGCCTCCCGTCGTCTGCAGTCCGGTGCTGTAAGGCTTTCCAACGAAAGCGTCCGGTAGCGCCCCGCTGCCTGTGTTGACCACCAGCAACGGTTTGCTGCCGATCGCCACGCTGAGAGTGATCGTTTGCGCGGGCGAACTTCCGTCACCAGCCTGCACAGTGAACGTAAAACTGCCGGTTGCCGTCGGCGTTCCTGTCAATGTGCCATCGGAATTCAGGGTCAATCCGGCGGGTAGCTGGCCGCTCGCGAGTGTCCACGCGATGGGCGAGATTCCACCGTTCGACTGGAACGTGAAAGTATAGGGAACTCCAACGATCGCGTCGGGGAGCGGCCCTGCAGTTGTCGAGATCGCTAGCACGGACGCAATCCGGATTGTAAGAGTTATGCTTGCGGTTTGGACCGGGCTGCCCGAATCCTGGACCTGTAACATTAGGGTATTCCCGGTTGAATTGACTTGCGTGGGAATTCCACTGATGACCCCTGCCGTACTTAGGCTCAATCCAGCGGGTAGCACTCCAGATGTTAGCGTCCAAGTTTGGTTGCCGGTGCCGCCGGTGCTGTTCAGATTCAAGGAATACGGCACGTTCACGATACCGTCCGCGCCTCCCGGCGTCGTAATCAGGAGGGGATCAGCAATTCGCAGCGTTACAGCTTGCGTCGCCACGGCGGGCGGCGTAAAGGAATCCGTAACCTGA
>DATGEP010000030.1:0-2528 GCA_035310125.1 Ktedonobacterales bacterium | reverse complement strand
CCCTCGGGATTGGCCTGCATGGCGAAATGGCGAATCTCCGTGCCGGTGGCGCGGTTCCAAAGGCGGAAGACCTGGTCCTGCCCGCCGGTGAGCACTGCCTTGCCGTCCTGGACGAAAGCGACAAATAGGATGGGCTCGGCGTGCCGCCAGCGCAGGGAGCCGAGCCTGGCTAATGCCCCAACCGGCAGTGGGTCGCCGTGGCGATCCGTCGCGGCCGATTTCGCCCCCTCCTGCGCCTGGCAAGTCCCGAGTACGGCAACTCCGAGCAGCAGGGCCAGGCATTTGCGTGCGCTCGACCGGATCATGATTCACCTCTTCTGGGCAGTAAGAGCGTTCGGAAGAGATGAACCACAGAGACACAGCGCGGCTGAGCCGCCGGGAGGATTGAAAGTCGGTGTCCCGAGAACAGAAAGATAGTTACCACACGGTCTTTTTGAACTCGAAGGACACCGATGAAGACCTTTGTACAGCGTTTTGCGGCAGTCGTCTTGGGCGTACTGTCCGGTTTCGACCGCGTAGTCTTCAAGGGGCGGCTGCCGCAGTTGTACTCGCCCCAGGGCATGAACTGCTACGCCAGCGCCAACCACGTCCGCCTGCTCGACTTCAAGGCCCACGCCAAGGCGGTGACCCGCCAGGTGATGGCCGCGTCGCTGATCGAGCCGGCCAAGGCGGCTGAGCGCTTCAAGTATGTGAACAGTGGGAGGCTATCGAAGGATGAAGTCGCGCAGGCCATCGTTGCAGACCATCCTGTTGCCGAGGGACTGGCGGCCCTGTTGCAATGCGTTGAGCCGGCTTGGACGTTCGACACCAAGAGTGTGGACGGCCGGCTGACCATCCGCGGCGAACCAGGCAAGTGCTCGGTGTTGTACCACTACTACCGCCATCCGCTGTTCGGCTGGATGTACGTGCGGCTGCAGACCTGGTTCCCCTTTGAGATTCAGATCGGCATCAACGGTCGCGCATGGCTGGCGCACCGGATGGATCAGGAGGGGATGCGCTACCAGCGGAGCGACAACAAGTTCTTGTGGGTGGAGGATTGGCCGCAGGCGCAACGGTGGCTGGACGAACAGCAATGCACGAACTGGGTGGCGGAGTTCGATGCCCTCGTGCGCCAGGTCCATCCGTTGCATCCGGGTCACTTGGGACGTCTGCCGGTGGCCTACAACTGGACAGTGCATCAGAGCGAGTGGGCAACGGATGTGGCGTTTAACTCGCGGGCGACCCTGGAGCAGTGGTATGAGCGGTGGGTGCGGTATGCCTTCGCGCAGTTCGACTCGGTACAGGTGATGCGGTTTTTGGGGCGCTCGGGTCGGTTGGCACCGGGCACGACGGTGGACGTGCATTCGGATGTGCAGGCGGTGGAAGAGTCGGTGCGGCTGAAGCATTGGGTGAACGGCAACTCGCTGAAGATGTATGACCACAGCAATATTCTGCGTGCGGAAACCACCATTAATCAGCCGAAGGAGTTTCGCAGTTATCGGGCGGCGGTGGGCGATCCGGATGGAGCCAAGCAGTGGCGGGTCCTCCAGCGTGGCGTGGCCGACACGCATCGGCGGGCGGAGGTCAGCCAGGCGGCGAACGAGCGCTACCTGGACAGCTTGGCGGCGGTGGCGGCACCGACCACGGTCGGCGAAGTGGCCCAGCGCTGGACCGAGCGGGTTGCCGAACCGGGTGCCGCCGGGCCCAAGCAGCGCAAGGTACGGGCGCTCAATCCGCTGTCGGCCGAGGACGCCACCTTGCTGACGGTGGTGAGTGATCCGCGGTGGTCGGTGAACGGTCTGCGGAATCGGGACGTGGCGGCAGCGTTATACGGTGAGCCGCCGACGGATCGGTTGGAGCGCGGGCGACGGTCGGCGAAGGTTGGTCGACTGCTGCGGCTGTTGCGAGCGCACGGGATCCTCAAGAAGGTCCCCAAGACGCACCGGTATCAGGTCTGCGCGAAGAGCCGCGATGGCCTGCTCGCCGTCCTCGCGGCCCGCTCGGCTAATCCCGAGAAACTCGCAACGCTTGACGCTCAAAAAACCTTCGCAGGCGGCGAAGAATAAAATGCGTTAGTAGTACAGAGGCACAGAGAAGACAAGAAGAGAGACAGATCCTGCTCTCCTCTCTCTTCTTGTCTTCTCTGTGCCTCTGTGTCTCTGTGGTTCATCTCGTTAGCGCAGCATCTGACTCTGACAGAGCACCGTCAACGACGCCTCGTCGCTGACCCGGCGCACGTCGATGCCCTCGGCGGCAAGCCGGGCGTGGCCTTCGTCGGCGGCCTCCTCGCGAAACAGCACCAGCACGGCGGTTATGGCGTAGCCTTGCCGGCGCAGGCTGCCGAGCACGACCGCCGTTTCCATCGACACGGCACCGAGGATCGCCACGACGGTCGTGTTGCGCGGCAGGCGATTGCCCGCCTCATCGACGAGCTGCCGCAGCGTCAGGCCGTCGTTCAGCTCGACGCGCGCCAGCGTGCTCAGGATGCGCTGGAACTGCTCGATGCCGCGCCGCACCGGTACCACGAGCGGCTGCATGCGATCGCATTC
>DATGEP010000029.1:0-3944 GCA_035310125.1 Ktedonobacterales bacterium | reverse complement strand
CGGTGACGTGATCAAGTCCGATCCGAAGGCCGGCACATCGGTCGCGCCCGGCTCGAAGGTGACACTCTACGTCAGCAGCGGGCAACCCACGCCGGTGCCGACAGCCTCGCCGGTGCCGACAGCCTCGCCGGCGCCGGCGCCTACTGGTAGCCCCTGACCGACTCCACCATGTTAATAGGGGCGCTTGCGAAGTAAGGAGCTGTCATGTCCGGGCGCATGCTCAAGCCCCTGCTGCTACTCAACGCCACTTTCGTGCTGATGCTGGTCACACTTGGACCGCGCTATGGGTGGATGGTGATGGTATTCATCGGCGCCATCATCTCCGCCTTCAATATCCTCGCGATCCGCTCCGGCGCGCGCAAGCCTCGCTCATAGACGGCGGCGCATCGTAACCGGAATCGCGACGCTCGCGCGGAATGGGCTGGTGCGTGGCGTGGGCGATCTCTGGGCGGTAGAAGGTGGTACAATAACCGCTGGATCACCCGTTACTTCCGCGCACGCCGGCGAGTATCTCATGCCCCAGCACACCCGCGTCTATGCCACCGAAGCCATCGTCCTCCGCCGCACCGATTTCGGCGAGGCCGACCGCATCCTCACGCTCTTCACGCCAGCCTATGGCAAGGCCCGCGCGATTGCCAAAGGCGCACGCCGCACCACCAGCCGCCTCGCCGGCCATCTGGAGCCTTTTACCCGTACACAGCTGCTGCTGGCGACAGGTCGCGAGCTAGACATCGTGACCCAGGCCGAGGCTCGCGAGCGACTGGACGCCTTGCGCGAAGACCTCTGGCATGCCACCGGCGCGTGGTACATTGCCGAGCTGGTAGACCGCTTTCTGGAAGATGCCGACCCCCACCCACGCCTCTACCGCCTCTTCGTCAGCACCCTCCGCCTGCTGGACGATGGCGCCGCCGAAAACGCGCGCAGCGGCAAAAACGGCAATCCACACGTCGCGCTCTCCGAGGGCACGGAACCAGGCGCACGGACCATCCCGCCGCGAAGCTGGCTCGCGCTACGCTACTTCGAGCTCCATCTGCTCGACGAGCTGGGATATCGGCCCGCGCTCCACACCTGTGCGGGGTGCGATACTCCCCTGCGTCCCGAAGAAAACGGCTACAATCCGGAGCTTGGCGGTTGCCTCTGTCCCTCCTGCTCGCGCTATGCCCAGCGCCGCCTCAGCTTGCCCGCCCTCAAAGTGCTGCGCCTCCTTCAGACGACCGAATGGGAAGCTGTGCCCCGTTTGCGGCTGGATGCCCACCTGCGAGCGGAGATCGAGGGAACGCTTCAAGCTACCCTACGCTACCATCTCGACCGCGAGCTGAAGTCGTGGTCCTTCTTGCATGCTGTCGCCGGAGAGTAAATTGGTGGCACACTATCTGCTGCCATCCTGACTGGTACCTGACCGGCAAGGGCAGCACCTTCGGGAAATCATGGGGGTATCTGCGGCGCTGAATCGAGATTCCATGCGGTTTTCGCCCCAGCGAAATGTCACCTCTTGACATTTTACCCAGGATTCGGGACAATGCGCCCATCAATTGCCCGGTGGAGAAAATCGCAACCTTGTCCATCCCGGATACGCCGGGGCGAGCAAGCGGCGCTGTGAGATAATGATCTCTCTCGGCGTAGTACGTCCTAAGGACTACCCATCACCGGTCATCAGGGGACATCGTTGTCCATAGCCCATCCTGCCGCCATAGCGCGGAATCTGGCAATGCTGCCGGGTGGATGGATCTGCGAGGAGTGACACGGTGCACGACGACTGGCCCGACGACGCCCTCTACCCGGGACTCATCGAGCGCGATCCCCGCGCCCTGGAAGCCTTAATCCGGCGATACTCGCGCGAGCTGTCGTATTTCATTCGCCTCGTGCTGGATACCTATGGCACCACTCAGGATGCCGAAGAATGCACGAACGACCTCTTTGTGGTCGCATGGCATGAGATTGGCAGTTACGATCCATCTCGTGGCACCTTGCACACCTGGCTGACGATGCGCGCCAAATTCATCGCGCTCGACCGTCGCCGCCAGATTCAGCGCCGCCAGGTCGCGGTCATGTCGCTGGATAACGGCGAGGCTGGATCCGGTCGTGAGGGAGAAGGATCCAGCATCGAAGGGGCCATTGCCCGCGCAACGGACACCAGCATGGAGGGTCTACTTGAGCAGCGTGAGCGCCGCGATGAGCTGCGACATGCGCTCACGCTGCTCCCGGAGCTTGATCGCTACCTCGTCTACATGCGTTACTTCCGCCTGGCGAGCACCGAGGAAATCTGCTCCAAAACCAAGCTCTCCCGCCACGCGATCGATACCCGGCTCTGGCGTGCCCGCAAAGCCCTACGCGACATGCTGGAACACCTCACTCAGGAACAGCTTCACGCCTATTGACGCCGGTTGTACTCGCCTATGGGTGGTCGCCGATCTCCGTTTCCAGCCATTGCGCGAGCTTCTCTTGCCAGCGTGGGTTGATCGAGGCGCCCGCGAGAAACGCCGCGAGGTGTTGCGCATCCAGCCGCGCGCGCGCCGCCACGTCGTCCGTCGTCATAGCGCGCAGCCGCATCACCGTGCGCAGCTGCGCCCGCAGCGTCAGCGCCTGCGCGTCAGCCGTCCGTTTCATCTCGCCCATCGCGGGTGGCCGCTTCATATCGTGCCGATCCATTGTTCGCCGCTCCCCGTCTCGCGCCGTACCGGACACACACTCTCCGGATACTCACCTTTAACGATAGCTCCTGGAGCGGCACGTAGGCGAAGACGCGGGAAGTGAGGCAAACGAGTGGTGCGTTTCGCCTTGACACGCCGCGCCGACCGGCGCTATACTGCACGTGCTGTCGCGTGGCATCATAGGTTTCACGCCCGTGCGCCGATGTAGCTCAATGGCAGAGCAGCTGTTTTGTAAACAGCAGGTTGTCGGTTCGAGCCCGACCGTCGGCTCCCCTGGAAATCTCAATAATCCTGGCTCCGCGCCCTCCTCCATCCCACTTTGCACTCACCCGCAAGATCTGCGCGGGGGTGACGCGGCTTACATGGTATTGCCACTCCCTCTGTAGATGCATCGTAACACTCTGGCGTGGCCTGACCAGCAAACAGCACCTCACCTCCCGGCGCGGCGTGTCTGGCGCGGGCGAAACGCCGTGCGTGATGCCTCCTCTCCATACAAACAGCACCGGCAAGCGTGGCAAAGTTGCGCCACATCTTGACAACAGGGGGCGGCAGAGGCGATAATCCCTGTTGCGTCAAATGCGACAACACGGGCAGTTACCGAAGTGGACAAACGGGACTGACTGTAAATCAGTTGGCTTACGCCTTCGGAGGTTCGAATCCTCCACTGCCCACCATCGCTTCTGCGACGCACGAGGTCGCCTGACACATCTGGCGAAACATCTCGCTGGTGTCTGGCGCCCTCGTGAATGCCCGCTTGTGATTGTGGAACGGTTGTTCCGCGGTATCAAGCGGTGGGGCAGACGGTGAGATAGTCAGCAAGCCCGAGTAGCTCAGGGGCAGAGCACAATCTTGGTAAGGTTGGGGTCACGGGTTCAATTCCCGTCTCGGGCTCCGGCGGTCCCGCTGCCGTCCGTCCTTCGCGAGCGTCCATCGCTCAGGCCGGCCGGTTAGTGGGACGTTTTCTGTGTCTCAGACGTGTGCCGTTTTTCAAGGTTGGATGTGCCCTCCCGTTGCCATGTGGCGGCGCGGCGGGCTAAATCGCTCCGGCGCTGCCAGTATCTATCGGCGCCCGAGCAATGAGGAGGAGCGCGAGCGCTCATGGCGAAGCAGAAATTTGTGCGGAGCAAGCCGCATGTGAATGTGGGGACGATCGGGCACATTGACCACGGCAAGACGACGCTGACGGCGGCGATCACCAAGGTGCTGGCGACGATCAACCCCAACAACAAGTACAAAGCCTTTGACCAGATCGACAACGCCCCCGAGGAGCGCGAGCGCGGCATCACCATCGCC
>DATGEP010000028.1:0-44517 GCA_035310125.1 Ktedonobacterales bacterium | reverse complement strand
GCATTCTGCGTGAGGCCCGCGAGCATGGCTGCATGGTCTCCAAGAAGGTGGATGGCAAACACGTGCTTGACCGCGCACCGTTTGATCCGAAGGTCGAGGAGTATCAAATCGTTGCGCCCATCGCTGGCGGTTAGCGTACGTGACTGGTGGCGCCGGCTCGCTGGCGTACCGCCCGACTTAGATGCGGGCGCGGACCCGGCGCTGGAGCGGCCCTGGCTCCGGCGCTGGGACTTCTTGCCCAAACGCAGCGCCGGCCCCGGCTTCACGCGTGCGGACTATCGCGACGCGCGTCTCCGAGCGCGCGAGGTGGCGCGCGCCACACTCGGCGACGCGCTCTGGGAGACATTGGAGCGCCAGGGCTATCTAGATGTTCCCTCGCGGGTGCGCCCAGGATTGACGTACCGCCTGCGGGTGGGCCGGCGCATCGAAGTACGCTGCGAGCCAGGCGTGAAGAATCCATGGCACTACCCCTTCCTCTGCATCAACCCTACTTACCCGCTGCCCGAAGAGGAGTTTTTCGCGCAGCTCTACCTCTATGCCCGCGACCGTGAGGACATCATCCTCAAAGTCGCCGCGCCGCAGCCCTGGGATCAGGCGCTTGGCCGCACATTCTAGCTTCGAGCGTCGCTAGCCAGTATCGCGAATCCGCGCGCTCTGCTATACTTCCTTCCGGCGGCTTCCAGCCGTTCTTTGGTAGGGGCGTCCGCCGGACGCCGGCGCGACACGGGAGGATGGCAATGCACAATCTGGAGGGACGCGAGCTGGGCGGCTGCAAACTGCTGCGCAAGCTGGGCGCGGGCGGTATGGGCGAGGTGTATCTCGCCGAGCAGCGTCGTGTGGGCAACCGCATGGTGGCCGTCAAGATCGTCAGCCCAGAGGATATGTCGTTCCGTCCCGAAGTCGCGGCGGATATGACGCGCCGCTTCGAGCGCGAGATAAAGCTGCTGGGCAGTCTCTCACACCCAAACATTCTCCCGATCTACGACAGCGGCGAAGACGGCTCACTGCTGTACATCGTCATGGAATACGCGCAGGAAGGTTCGCTGGCCGACGCGATGCGCGGGGTAGTGAAACAGAAACTCAGTTTGCCGGTACCGGCTCCCCGTGCCGTGGAGATGATCGGCGAGATTGCTGCCGCGCTCCAGTTTTGCCATGAGCACGGCGTTGTACACCGGGACGTGAAACCTGGCAACGTGCTCATCCACATCGAGCCAAACGGCTCATGGCGCATGCTGCTCGCGGATTTCGGCGTGGCGCGCGGCCTGGATAATACCTCGCAGCGCACGCAGGTGACGGGCACCTTCGCGTACATGGCTCCCGAACAGTTCAGTGGGGAATACTCACCAAAGAGCGACCAGTATGCGCTCGCCGTGATGGCATTCCAGCTCCTCGCCGGAAAACTGCCATTTGAGGGCGACCTGGCGACGCTGACCCGCGCCCACATGTACGACCAGCCGCCATCGCTGCACGCGGCCAACCCAAATGTCTCTCCTGCGGCTGACGCGGTGCTCGCCAGGGCGCTCGCCAAGCGACCTGGGGATCGCTACGCCTCAGTTGCGGAGTTCGCGGCGGCGCTTGCAGCAGCGGTGAGTCAGGGTGAGCTGCCGGAGCCAACGACGCAGATCGCTACACCGCTGCCGGAACCAACAACGCAGGTCGCTACACCGCTACCGGCGCCGGCATTCGCGGCGGCTTCCGCCGTATCGCCACACATCACAGCACGCACCGACACGCAGCGAGCGCGACGGCGTCTGCGGCCAGGTCGCGTGCTGGTGACACTGCTGGCGGCGGCGCTCCTGCTCATCGGCGTGTACGCTGGCACGCAGCTCCTCCACAATCAGCAGCCGGCTGGTGCCACGGCAACTCAGACGGCGCAAGCTATGGGTACGGCCACCGCACTGGGCACCGTTACGAGCACTCCCGCTGACACGCCTGGCACGACACCTAACAGCACCTTCAGCGCCTGCGGCACGCTGGCCGGGTCGGCGGGCTGCACGGTTGCCACTCCCACCGGCTTCAGCGGTACGCAGGTACTGAATGATCCGGCTCCAAATTGCGGCCAGAACCAGTATAGCTGGAACCATTCGGTCGGCGTGACCCAAACCTGTTCGAGTAACGGTGTCACGCTCGTAGATGGCAACACAAGCTCACTCGGCTGTATGGAGGCTCAGGCGACAAGTACCATCACCACGAACGGCTTTGCCGCGTTTATCGTGACACCGGCTTCGAAATACGTGGCGCTGGCGTTCCGGCAAAGCGCTGCCAGTACGCAGATCACCGGTTACTATTTCGCGCTCTTCCCCGATTCGACCGGTGCGTACTCGATTTACAAAGTCTACGCGGTAGACGCCGCTGGTAACACAACCGACGTGCTGAAGCAGTCCTCGCTTCCGTCTTCTCCTGGCGCCACATTTACGCTTGGCGTCCAATATTCGGGCGCGACGCTCACCTTCTACGTAGACAATAAGCAAGTCGCCACTGCCACCGACAGCACGTACACGCAGGGCATCTTCGGCATGTGCACGCAGGGATCGGCGACGTTCCGCGACGCGCAGGTCTACAAAGCGAACAGCTAAGCGCGCTTTACCGCGAGACGTTGAAGCGAAATTCGATGATATCGCCGTCCCGCACGGTGTAATCCTTGCCTTCCAGGCGAATGTGGCCGTGCTCGCGAGCAGTCTTCATCGAGCCGCCGTCCGCCATGAGATCGTCGTAATGGACCACCTCGGCGCGAATAAACCCACGCTCGAAGTCACTGTGAATCTTCCCGGCGGCGGTCGGCGCCTTCGACCCTCGTGTCACCGTCCACGCACGCACTTCGTCCTCGCCAGCCGTAAGAAATGAGATGAGATTGAGGGCCGCGTAACCAGTCTGAATGACCCGGTCAGCCCCTAGCTCCGGCAAGCCCAATGCGGCCAGGTACTCGGCGGCGTCTTCGGCGGGCAGCTCACCGAGCTCGGCCTCCAGCTTGGCGGAGACCGCCGCCACCTCGGCTCCCTCCGCGCGAGCGCGCTCGCGCACGACGGCGACGCAGCCCAGCTCGTCGCCAGACGGTTCACCGGTGCCCGCCAGCAGCGTGTTGGCAGCCGCCAGCGCATCCTCGCCAACATTGACAACATAGAAGCGCGGCTTCAGCGTCAGCAGGAACAGCTCACGCAGAATTGGCTCTTCGAGCGACGAGTAGGTAAATCCTGAGGCGGGGCGGCCCTCATTGAGGAACGCTCGCAGGCGACGCAGAAACTCCAGCTCCTCCTGCAATCGCTTGTCGCCAGACTTCGCCTTCCGCCCCGTCGAATCAGTGCGCTTCTCCACGGTCGCGAGGTCCGTCAGCACAAGCTCCGCCATGAGGTCGTCCACATCGCGGCGAGCATCTATGCTCCCTGCGGGATGTGGCGCAGCGGGATTGTTGAAACAGCGGACGACAATGGCAAGCGCATCGGCATTGCGGATATGGCCCAGGAACTCCGCGCTCAATCCCTCGCGTTTGGCGGTATCGGTGGCCTGGCCAAGTCCGGCCACATCTACGAACTCAACCGTCGTAGGAACAACTTTGCGCGGATGGAAGATCTCCGCGAGCCGCCCCAGCCGCGCATCGGGCACCTCAACCACAGCACGGTTCGCCTGCACGGTGCTGGTTGGGTAGCCCGAAATCTGCGCACCCGCCCGCGTCAGCGCGTTGAACAGCGTCGTCTTGCCTGATTGCGGCAGCCCAATAATCCCAACGGTGAGTCCCATATGCCTCGATGCGCTCCTGGGTGTGAGAAGATAGAAGGAACATGGCCCCTGGAGCGGAGCCAACGCAGTATATCACGTCGTCAACAGGCGCGCGGACTGGCGAGCATCGAGTTGACAGATTCGCGATACTATACAACAGGGCGGGAGCGTCGTGTGAGCGCTCACCTATCAGGTTTGGAACGACGGTGGCGCCGGCATCCGTGCCGGCCAGCGGGCAGGAAAGCCCGCTCCACCTCTGAAACCAGCGTGGACTGACTAGTGGGACCAGCTTTGGAGGAGTCTGATACGTGGAGATTACGTTTCTGGGTCACGCGGGCATGCACATCGAGACACAGCACGGCAGCATTCTGTGTGATCCGTGGTTCAATACGGCCTATTTCGCGTCCTGGTTTCCGTTCCCCAGCAATGAAGACGTTGACCTGGCCAAAATCGCTCGACCAACCTATCTCTATGTGTCACACCTGCACCACGACCATTTCGACCCCCAATTTCTGAGTGAGCATGTCTGGAAAGAAGCCACGGTGCTTCTACCTGAATATCCCCTTGGAACACTGGAGAGCGAGCTGCGTAAGCTTGGCTTCACCCGTTTCGTCCACACCAAGAATTCGCAAGCAGTGGATCTGGACGGCCTGCGCGTCGCCATCATGGCGATGGTCGCTCCGATTGATGGGCCGCTCGGTGATTCTAGCTTGATAGTAGATGACGGCGAGACGCGGCTGCTCAATCAAAATGATTCGCGTCCAATAGATATTGATCTCCTCAACAGCTTCGGTCCCTTCGACGTGCATTTCGTCCAGTTCTCCGGCGCCATCTGGTATCCGATGGTCTATCAATATCCCGCGAAGATGATGGCGGTACTCGGCCGCAAGAAGCGCGAAAACGAAATGGCCCGCGCGCTCCGATACATCGAGCAGATCGGCGCGCCGGCCGTCGTTCCTTCCGCGGGGCCGCCGTGCTTCCTGGACGACGACCTCTTCTCGTTCAACGACTTCGACCGCGAGGCCACCAATACATTCCCGGACCAGTCGGTGTTTCTGGACTATATGCGCGAGCACGGCTATGACAATGGCCATCTCATGCTGCCGGGCAGTGTGATGACGCTGACGCCGGACTCCCGTGCGGTGAAGCATCCGCTGCCAGATGACGACGTTCAGGCGATTTTCACCGAGAAGCGCTCCTATCTCGAAGCCTATAAGGCGCGGAGCCAGCCGATAATTGACGCGGCAAAGGCATCGTGGCCGAGGGGACAGGTGGATATCCTCGCCGCGTTAAAAGACTGGTTCGAGCCGCTACTGGCCATTGCCGACTTGACGTGTGTTGGCATTAACGGGCGTGTGCTGATCGAATATGATCTCGCCGCGCTCATCATTGACTTCCAACAACGCACCGTCTACGCGTGGAGCGGCGAGGAATGGGATTATCGCTTCCACGTTGCGCCAGAGCTGCTCGAGTATTGCATCGTCCACCATAAAGAGGACTGGATCAACGAGCTGTTTCTCTCGTGCCGCTTCGAGGCCGAGCGTAAAGGTCCCTACAACGAGTATATCTACAATTTCTTCAAGTGTCTCTCGCCGGAGCGGCTACAATACGCCGAAGGCTACTACGCGGAACGGACGCCGGAGCAACAGTTGTGGGAGGTGGACGGCTACCGCATTCAGCGCCGCTGTCCACACATGAAAGCCGATCTCACACGGTTTGGCCACGTAGAGAACGGCGTCCTCACCTGTACCATGCACGGTTGGCAATTCGAGCTTGCCACGGGTCGCTGCCTCACCTCCGACGACCGCCGCCTCTTCTCGCAGCCCATCGAGAAGGGCGAGGACGCGGGCAATGCCGGAACAGAGGCGGCGTCCGAGACGGCATATACCCCGCCGCCCGCGATCCGTTGCAAGCACTGCTGGTACGTGCCGGAGAAGGAGCGCAAAGCGACGGGAAGCTCGCCAGCGCGTTACCAGGGGCGCTGACCGTAGGCGATATGAAACGGCGAGACACAACCCGTTTGTGGCGACGCGGTGTCGGCGCGTGCGGCAGCAACGACCTGCTCGAATTGTTCCGGCGTCGCGATGCCCTGGAGTAACCCTCCATACCCTTTTACGCCATTGAAGAAATCGGTTGCCAAAAGCTTCGCCGTTCTGTCGCCATACTCACCGAATGGTAGCGTCACGTCGGTCGCGGTCACATTGACCATGCCGGCGGCGCGCATCAGTTCACCAACCTTGCCGCCATCGGGAAAGTTGATACCGCGGCGGGCAAGCAGAGTATTGATCCAATCCATAAGCATATCCATTGCTGGTCCGCCATGCTGCAAGGTCGTTGCCTCAACGGATTCCACCCAGCCGCCGGGCCGCGTGACGCGCACCAGCTCACTCACGACATAGGGCCAGCGATCATGAGGAATGGCGAGTACGAGCAGACGCATATGGACGAAGTCGAAGCTGGCGTCAGGAAAGGGAATGCTTTCAAGCACATTGCCCGCGGCGAACTCATAGTTAGGCGGCAATGGCTCGTTCACGCCAGCTTCCGCGGCTGTATCGGCGGGTGGGGGATTGACATCGAGACCAACCACGCGGGCTGACGGAAAGAGCTGGGCCATTTCGCGCGCCCAGCGTCCCGTTCCTGACCCCACATCCAGAATGCTCCGCGGCTCGCCGATGGGTGCCGCGAAGTTGCCTTTAAAGGTTTGCCGCAGCAGGAAGTGCTGGAAATCGAGCCGGTTCATTTCCTCCAGATCCGAAGGTAACACGTAAGGGATGCCGAGTTTACGCGCCCGACCGCCGATCATTGCGACTGGCGTGCTTTCCACTGTCGGCGCACCGCGCCGAAACCACCCGAACCACCGCACCGTACGCTCCTCTCGGTCACATTTGCCCCGACATGCTCGCGATGCCGGATGACACTATTCACGTGATTCCACGTATTCTCACGCTCATACCGGATAGAATGGCAAGCCGGGTATAAATTGGTCCGGCGTGTATCCTTCCGGCAAATACAGGACAATGACCACCATCCCGACCTTAGTCGGCGCGGCAATGTTGACTTTCCCGCCCACTTGCTCAATATGGGGCTGTGCCGCGCGTACCCGCGCGACGTTGGCCGGATTAGACAACATCGCCTGATACACCACCATCCTCATGCACGCACACTGATCTTCCTTTGTCCCAACGCACGGTGCACTAAATCACCGGCATCGCAACTGCTCTACCCTTCCATTGCCTCACCGCCCGCAGGGAATCCTTGCCTGATACGTCGCTGTATTCTGATGTATTTGCAACTGTCTCCATGCGAACGTCGCGCCTATGGGTCCAAATCGTCGTTTTAGGGTTAGGGAATGCCTGTTCCTCCCTAAGAACAGCCTACACCAGCTCGTCAAGGCCGCCAGCTTTGCCAGGCGACTTGCTGCGCTGAATTGGGGCGCTGAATTGGGGCGCTGAGGAGATCGGACGACCGACATCCTTATCGAAGCGCCGCGTCTGGTGCGAGTGAGGCGCAGACGTGCCTCAGTTAACGGAGCCCAAGAATTCGAGTACAACATGGTTGAACTCGTCGGGCCGCTCCATATTGGGAACGTGCGCCGTGTCGCGGATGACGACCTTCCGCGCGCCGGTAATATCGCTGGCGAGCTTATCAGCCGTTTGCTGTATGCGGGAGAGATCCTGGTCACCAATGATGACAAGCGTGGGCACACGAATCTCGGCCAACCTACCCACCGCCGGCTGATGTAGCCGCTGCGGCTGCGCTTGATCCTGTTCGGCTTCGCGTGCGAGCGCCAGACCGTTCATCACAAGCACTCGCTGGCGGACTCGCGTACTCACCTGCTCCGGCGTTCGCCCAAGTCCATCCACCCAGAGATGCACTTCCATGTCGTTCACACGTTCGATATCACCAGCATGCTCCGCCGCTTCGATTGCTTCTCGGTAAGCGATCTCTGTCTCGGTCGCGGACGGCTCAAAGCCGCCCAGCCCCGCGCAGACGGGAATGAGCGCGCCCACCATGTCGGGGTGCTCCAGCGTGAAATCAATCGCCAGGCCGCCGCCCATCGAGACGCCGATAACATACGCCTTCTGGATGTCCAGGAAGTCGAGTAACCCATACAGGTCGTCTCGCAGCGCATACGGTCCCGGCGGTACCTCAGACTTGCCGAAGCCGCGCAGGTCATAGCGCACCACCCGATACCGCTCAGCAAAGAGCGCGAATTGATCGTCCCACATACGTGAATCGGCGATGCCTGCGTGAATCAGCACCAGCGGGTGCCCCTCGCCTGCCATTTCGTAATACAGCCGCGTGCCGTTGACCGCTGCCATGCCTGATTGACTCATAGAATGCCTCAATACCTCACTTCATCATTACGTGGGTCAGCAGGCACAGTGTACCATTCGCAAGTCGCGAGCTGGCGTCTAACCTCACCCCATACTGACTCACAGAGATATAATCGGACTGATACAAGAGCAGGAGGAACACGATGGCTATCGCGACACTCCCATTTGGCCGGGCTGGGCACGTGAGCACACGCACGATCTTCGGTGCGGCATCGCTGTCACAGGTGACACAAAAGGAGGCGGATCAGGCGCTGGAGGTTCTACTAGCGTTTGGCGTCAACCATATTGATGTGGCGGCGAGCTACGGTGATGCTGAGCTACGAATTGCACCCTGGCTGGAGCGCCATCGCGACCACTTCTTCGTCGCCACAAAGACCGGCCAGCGCACAGCGGCGCGGGCGCGCGAGGAGCTGCAACGGTCGCTGGATCGCATGCGTATCCCATCGGTGGATCTCTGGCAACTGCACAACCTTGTTGACCCTATCGAATGGGACGAGGCGCTGAGCCCCGGTGGCGCACTGGAGGCTGCCGTGGAGGCCAAGCGACAAGGACTGGTCCGGGCAATAGGAGTGACCGGACACGGATTGCAGGTAGCGGCGGCGCACCGGCGCAGTCTGGAGCGGTTCGACTTCGATTCGGTGTTGCTGCCCTACAACTACTTGACGATGCGTACCGACTACTATGCCACCAATTTCGAGTCGCTGAGCGAAACCTGTACGTCTCGCAATGTGGCCGTCCAGACGATCAAATCAATCGCGTATCGCCCCTGGATGGGCCGCACGCATACTCAGGCGACCTGGTACGAGCCGCTCACCGATCAGCGCGACATTGATCTCGCGGTGCACTGGGCGCTCAAGCGGCCGGGCATCTTCCTCAACACGGTGGGCGACCTTGGGTTGCTGCCGAAAGTGCTGGATGCAGCCAGCCGCTTCCAGGAGGACTCGGCCCCGACCGATGAACAGATACGTGCGCTCATCGCGCGTATTGGAGCGGAGCCGCTTTTCGTGTAGCTTGCGCCTCCGTGTGCGACACACTCATGCGTCCAGATCATCCTCACCATCCGCCGCCGGCTCGAGCTCGCGGAAACGGTAGCCGACGCCCCGCTCGGTGAGGATATATTTGGGTTGAGCGGGGTTACGCTCCAGCTTCTGCCGCAGATACGTGACATACAGCCGCAGGTAGCCGGACTCATCGCGGTACTCTGGACCCCAGACACGCGAGAGCAGCGTTTCATGCGTCATCAGCCGCCCCGCGTTATTGACCAGGTGGTACAGCAGACGATACTCCGTCGGCCGCAAGGTCACCTTCTGGCCGCGTACCCAGACTTCGCGTTTGCTGAAGTCTATCGTCAAGTCCTTGTCAACGACGATCTTGGTTTTGCGCGCGGGCGCTGGCATGAACGTACGCCGTAGCAGCGCCTTGATACGCGACTGGAGCTCGCGCGGGCTGAACGGCACTTTCGTGAGGTAGTCGTCCGCGCCGATCTCCAACCCGCGAATCCGATCCGACTCTTCCTGGCGCACGGTGAGCATCAGCACCGGCACATTCGACACGTCGCGGATGCGTCGCAGTGTTTCGAACCCGTCGAGCTCGGGCATCATCACGTCCAGCACGACAAGGTCCGGCAGGTTATGCTTCAGCAGCTCCAGCGCCTCCAGGCCATTGGTGGCTTCGATGACGTGATAGCCCTCGACCTCCAGGTTCATGCGCACGACATCCACCAGATGCGGCTCGTCGTCTACCACCAAGACCGTGATGCTGTGTGGATCAAACTGCTGTTGCTCCATGCTCATCCCCATACCTACCCCTCTTTCGCGCGCATGGAGTCCCCGCCGAAGATCACCATCGGCGCCTGATATTTCTCATCGCGGGGCAGGCTGAATGAAAACGTGGACCCGCGTCCCAGCTCGCTCTGCACCCAGATGTGTCCGCCATGCGCCTCCACAATCGCACGACAGATATAGAGACCAAGCCCCGCTCCCTGGGTGCGCCGCGCAGTCGTATTATCTACCCGATGGAAACGCTCAAAAATGCGCTCCTGCTCGCGCAGCGCGATCCCCTGGCCGGTGTCCGTCACGCTGATGATGACCTCGTCGTCAGTGATCCGACCACGCACGCGCACCCGTGCCGGTTTGTCACGCGGCGTGTACTTGACGGCATTGTCGAGAAGGTTGAGCAGCACCTCTTCGATACGCTCGTAGTCCGCCCTGACCAGCGGGAAGTCCGCCGGAAAGCGTACGCTGATGTCCAGGTCTGGACTGCGCGCGGCAAAGCGCCTGGCTACCGAGCGCGTCACCTCCGGAAGATCCAGCTCAGTGCGCTCCATCTTGAGCCCGCCCGCGTAAATTCGTGAGGCATACAGCAGGTTTCCCAGCAGATGGTTCAGCCGGTCCGACTCCTCTTCGATAGCTTTTAGCCGCGCTCGCAATGTCTCGGCATCCCAATGGGCATCCTCGCGGGCAAGCGTAGAAGCATAGCCTTTGATGATCGCGATGGGTGTCTGCAGCTCGTGCGATACGACCGACACGAACGTATTGCGCAGCTCCTCCGATTCGCGCGAGCGCGTGATGTCGCGCACGTTGATGACGCAGCTAATCGGCTGGCCGTTCGGCGCATGCACCGTGGCGACCGTGACAGAAGCGTTGACTGGCTCGCCGTCGCGGGCCAGGAGAATAAGCTCGTGATCTATCACGGCCTTGCCGGTCTCGATGGCGCGTACCACAGGATCATGTTCGAAGCTCAGTGGCCGGCCTTGTGGATCGCGAGGAAGGAGCACATCGGAGTAGAATCGGCCAATAACCTCATGCTGATGCCAGGCGGTCATCGCCTCCATCGCCGGATTGAATCCCGTTATGCGCAGGCTGGCGTCCACCGTGATGATACCGTCGCCGCTGAAATGCAAGATCGAGCTTAGCTGGCGATTTTCCTGGCGCAGTCGCGCCATTTCCAGATACAGCCGGACGGCGGCGGTCAATTCGCCGATGAGCGCTTGCCGCCGGCGCGGATCGCTCAACGGGCGCCGCGCTGAAAAGCTCGTTTGCCCCAGCAGATATACCTCGCCAGTGGCGCCCGCCAGGTCACCGAGTGTGAGCACCGCGATCTCGCCGGCCCACAGATCGGTCTTGACAAGCACACGGGGACGCCCATCCAGCGGCGCGGGCGTTGGATCTTCAGCCAGCAGAGCGACGAGCTGCTGCGCCGCCACGCGATCCAGCCCCCAATGGAGAATGCGCGGCTCATCGGCGGCTTGGGCGCTCGTGCTATCGCTGTCGCCTTCATCTGGGAGCACGAGAATACCGGCGCCACCTTCGACGAGCGTCACCGCGTGGCCGAGGGCGCGCCGCAGCATCTCACTGTGACGCTGCGCGTCAAGGCTGCCAGCCGGCCAGAGAATCGCCATGTACTCCTCACGTGGGGCATTCCCAGCGCATCCCACATATGCGCAATCTAGCGTATTCTATCACAGGTGGCTGTGCCAATGAGGCCAGCGCGGCTTCTCGCTCAACAGGGTTAGCATCGGAAGGCCATTATGCGCTTTGATATTTTCACACTGTTCCCAGATATGTTTCGCGGCCCGTTCGATGAAAGCATTCTGGCGCGGGCGCAAACGCGCGGCCTGCTGGAAATCGCCCTGCACAACCCGCGTGACGTGACGACCGACCGCCACCACATCGTGGACGACTATCCCTACGGCGGCGGCGCGGGCATGGTGATGAAGCCGGAGCCGCTCTTTGCCGCTGTGGAGGCGGTGTACGCGGACGGCCCCATCATTCTCATGAGTCCGCAAGGCCGCGTTTTCACGCAGACTGTCGCCCGCGAGCTGGCGCAGCACCCACGTATCACCCTCCTGTGCGGCCACTACGAAGGCGTGGATGAGCGCGTCCGAGAGCATCTGGTGACGGACGAGCTCTCGCTCGGCGATTTCGTGTTGACAGGTGGTGAGCTGGCCGCGATGGTCATTGTGGACGCCGTGAGCCGGCTTCTTCCCAGTGTGCTCGCGCCAGGGTCCACAGAAGAAGAATCGCATGCCTCAGGGCTGCTCGAATATCCGCAGTATACCCGTCCTCCAGAATTTCGCGGCTGGCGCGTCCCTGAAACGCTTCTGAGCGGTAACCACGCTGTCATCGCGCGCTGGCGGCGCAAAGAGTCTCTGCGCCGCACCCGCTCGCGGCGCCCCGATCTGCTCGGGCGCGCCGCTCTCTCCGCGACGGACCACAAACTGCTCGCGGAGATCGAGGCGGAGGAGGGAAACGAAGCAGAGAGAGGCTGAAAATCTTCCTCAGTTGTACGCCATATCCCACGTGGAAGACTGCTTTTCATACGCGATGAGACGACAGCAAGACAACGTGGGCAACGACGAGCGCGAAGTGGGTGAGATGGGCGGCGCGGCGCGCCTGAACATCGAAACACGCATCGGGCACCCAGTGGTATCTCCACTCAGCCACAACCAGCTTCGCCACGAGCGCCAGCGCGAGTTGCAGCCGCCCCTGATGGATATGCCGGAAGGTCAGCATTGAGCCGCCAGGGTCTGGTCCGGCACATTCAGTTGAACATGCCGGGGCTTCTTTGAAGTGCTGACAAAATGTCAGCAGGTCCAAAAATGACCGCGCCCGATCAGCCGTGGTGCCTCATCCGGTAGCAATTGGTTTCCCAACCACGTATAATGGGATGCGGAACACGCCCGGAGGTCTCTCCCGTGGCGCGCCGCACGCCGCCGAGCGATGTAGAAGCCGGTGTCGCTTGTTTCCCGCGCGCTTGCATACGCGTGATCACCTTTTTTACACCGTGAGGAGACCCATCCCACCATGACGTACGTGATTACTCAGCCTTGCGTCGGCGTCAAAGACGGCTCTTGTGTAGACGTTTGCCCTGTAGATTGCATCCATCCCGCCGAAGGGGAAAGCGACTACGACAACGTTGACCAGCTTTTCATCAATCCCGAAGAGTGCATTGATTGCGGTGCCTGCGAGCCGGCCTGCCCTGTCACCGCGATCTTTGAGGAGAGCGCCGTACCCGCCGAGTGGAAGGAATACACAAAGATCAACGCCGATTACTTCAAAGACAAATAGCCAACCGGCGCATCGCGTGGCCCGCGTGGGTTGAGCAGTCTATGCCCCACGCGGGCTTTCCTCATCGTGCGCGCGACGACATGTGTCCGTGGTACGACTCACCAACGGCGACTGTACCGTGATGCCCAGAAGGGGGTGCCCCGTATGCCGCGAGATGCAACGGAGTGGATCGAGGAGGGCCGGATGCTCGTCGAAGACGAGCACTATGAGGAAGCTTTGTCCGCTTTCGATCATGCGCTCGCGCTTGACGAGCGCAATGCCGAAGTGTGGGTGCTCAAAGGCAACACGCTGGCCGAGCTTGACCGGCACGACGCCGCGCTTGCCGCCTACAACCAGGCGCTGAGCCTTGATGCCAACGACGCGACGACCTGGCTCTACAAAGCGGATACGCTCACCCATCTGGAGCGATTTCCCGAGGCATTGGACGCCTGTGAAAACGCACTCCGGCTTGACCCCACCGACTCTACGACCTGGCTCCTCAAGGCAGCATCGCTCACGGTGCTGAACCGCGATGACGAGGCACTCACCGCGTATGAGCGGGCGCTTGCGCTCGACCCTGAGGAAACTGACGCCTGGGTGGGTAAGGGTGACGCGCTCATCCAGCTTGAGCGCTACCCGGCGGCGGCGGCGGCCTACCAGCATGCGCTCGAGCTCGATCCCGACGAGACCGCCGCGTGGACGGGGCTCGGTGATGCGTTGGATGCGCTCGATCGGCATGCTGACGCGCTACGAGCGTTCGATTCGGCTCTAGCGCTCGATGACGAAGATGTCGGCGCGCTCGTCGGAAAGGCCGATGCGCTGGCCAGCCTGGATCGTGACGAAGAAGCGCTCGCCCTCTATGACCGCGCCCTCGCGCAGGATGATACGATCCAGTGGGCGTGGACAGGCAAGGGGGATGTGCTTGCCAATCTCGAACGCGAAGATGAGGCGCTCGCCGCATACGACACGGCGCTAAAGCTGGAGCCCGATAGTGTGCGCGCGCTGCTGGGCAAAGGCATTTGTCTGCAAACGCTTGAGCGTTACGAGGAAGCGTTAACGATATTCGACCACGTGCAGACTATGGAACCCGGCGAGAACTCGTTGTGGGCGCTCAAAGGCGACGCGCAAACGGGCCTCGAGCATTTCGAGGAGGCCCTGGCGAGCTATGATCGTTCCATTGGCATGGACGCCGCCAGCCCGTGGCCGTGGTACGGCAAATCAAACGCGCTCAAAGCGCTTGGCCGCCTTCAAGAGGCGGCCGTGGCGCACGCGCGAGCGATGGCGCTGGCGGGTGAGGACGACGAAGATGACGAAGATGACGAAGATGATGAGCAGGATTAGGAGGCTGGCTCCTCACCGAGCTCTGGATTGTCGCCTGGCAGTAGCCCCTCAGCATCCTCGGCGCTGCCTCCATCTATGCTGACGGAGGAATTATAGAAGGCTGGCTGCTGACCCCAATCCGGCGGTCCGCCGTCCCCGACGGATTCGGCGGCGGGAATGTCGGGGGTTGCTCCGAGATATTCACCTTCGGCACGACTGGCGGCCACTCCTGCCTCATGCAAGACTTCGCGGGCGGATGTAAAACGTTTGCTATCCGGTAGCCGCAGATAGATTGCCTGGGGCAACGCTCGATAGTTGACACGAATCTGATCGCGAGTGAGCCCGTCGCCCCATGGCACCGCCTCCAGTGCGACAGCGGCTTCCAGCGCCTGTTCGGGAGCGAGACTCAACGCATCTTCAGCAGACACCGCATCTGCGCTGAATTGCGCTTTCCCGGTCTTGATGTATTCGTCGCGCGCGCTCATGGTCTATTCTCCTCTCAGATACACCGCCACATGGCCTTTGCCGTGTGACACGAGCAAGGGCCGTGCCGTGTATAGTCGTCTATGGCAGCCCCGTCATCTCCACATCAGCGGGCGATTCCAGCACGAACCGCCACTCGACACGTCGCTCCTCGCCGGGCGGAATCTGCATCTCCCACGTGAGCTGTTCGAGACGCGTCCGCTGAGCAGGTTGTGGCTTGATTTCGAGCACTCGTAGCTTAATACGCTCGCTGCGCGGCACCGGCAACCCATCCTTCAGCGTCACCCGTTGTGGCGCGCCGGTTCGATTGCCGAGCGTGACGCGAAAGCCGAGCGTCACACGCCGAATGCCGTTCTGAAGCAGACTACCCTTGTCCGTATCTCGCTCCACAAGCTCGTGTTTGACGGTCAGGTTGTCGTCCACACCGAGGTACATCACGAGATCAGCGTCCTCCGCGGTCATCTCTAGCCGCGTCGCGCCCGCATACTCGTCGCCCGCCGCGCTGGATTGAAAGATATGGAGCTCGCCTGGCAGCAACACCTGGCTCGTCGTGTTGCGGGCAGTCGCGCGGCGGTGGGCGCCTCCGGCGAATTTGGGTATCGCCACATAGTCCAGCCGGCAGGACAAATCGTATTCGCCGAGCGTGACGAGGTGCGGCGATCCGTCTGATGGAATATCCACCCCGCCGGGAATATGAAAGAGCTGCGCGGCCCCAGATCGCTCCATCGCGGCGGGCGTGAGCTCCGCCTTCGCCATCTCCGCCACTTCCTCGATGCCCAGGGGAGCCATGCGTGCTCGACTGGCTTGCATCGGCATAACGCCCGCACCGGCCATAGCCTGAGCCGCCGCAAAAGCCATCGGCGCTGGCTGAACTACGTCCACATACCACGGCTCGGGATCGTCTGGCAGGCGTCGCGCGGCAGCCGGGCGGGCGCTGGAAAGCGTCAACGACACGTGCGACCAGGCCTCACCAGTGCGCTGTGTTACGAGCGCCTGTTGCGTCAGATGGATGCTTGCCGGCTGAGTCTCGACGCGCGCATCATAGCGCGGTTTCCATCCCGCCCCCGCGATCAGATAGGAAACCTCGATGGAGACAGGGCCGGGTGCGGCCAGCGCGACACGCACGAGGGCCGCGACGCGGTCCGGGTGCCGTCCACCGCCAAGCTCGGCGTATTCGCGGCGGCGCGCCTCCAGCGCACGGTTCGTTTCGTTGCGCTCACGGTCCGTTTCCTGGTGCGCTGCGCTAAGGCGCTGCGATTCGTCAGCGGTGTAGGCGAAGATGCTTCGCGCGTCGTCAGGCTTCGCCGTGCCGCGCGCCATGCTCCAGGCCAGCTCACGTGCCGATTGCTCGCCGAGTCTGCGCAGCCAGCCTTGTTGCTCCTCCAAGGCGTGTTTGCGCTCATCAAACGTAGCAACAGCCCGCTCCAACGTAGCGATCTCATCGCGTAGCCGGCTCAGCTCCTGCTCCGGTGCGGCGGGATGATATTCCGGCGCCTGCTCCACACCCAGAATCCGCATACCGGCTGCCCCACGCCCTGCCGCGCGCAGCGAATCAGGCTGAACGCCAGACGGCAGCCCCCCGACGCGGATCGTATGCTCGCCCGCCGTTTCGACGGTAACATCACCCTGTCGGGCCACCAGCGCGCGGTCGGGATAGACGGTCACGCTGCCAATCGCGGTAGCCAGCTCATAGTCCACGATGCGGCCTCCCTTCTTCACCCTCTCCGCAGTATACCCGCTCGTGGCCCTGAAGTGCCGGCGCACGCACCGGCGTTTCCGCCGTGCACGCTCAGAATCCTCGCACCTTCTCGATAGTGACGCGTAGTGGGATATGATAAAGCGACGCAAACTTCTCCGGCGTCTGGAAGCTGCCCTCGATGGAGTCGTGGTACTTCGCGACATAGGCCGTGTTCTTCTCAGGGGCGATCTCATCAGGACTGAGCCGTGCCTCGCCGCTCAGAATGATCACGTCGTTGCCGTCCGCGCCTGACTCGAAGTTGAGCGACACATGCGGGTCACGCTGGATGTTCGCCAGTCGCTTGGCGCCGGTCTTGTTGTAGACGAGCATGCTGTCGCCATCCCAGAGAAACCAGACCGGATTCGGCTGTGGCGTGCCGTCTGCGCCGATGGTCGTGAGCCAGATGACATGCTCGTCACGCAGGCGCCTGGCGACGCGCTCACCGAATGGAGAGGTGGGATCTGGAAGAGCATTGGACATGGCGAAACTCCTCATCTCTATGGGATTGCTCATCATGAGCATACCGCGAAAGCCCGGCACGTGTCCGCAGCCCGGTTGGGTTGCGGGCGGTGATACAATAAGTAGCTAGGGACAGTTGAAGGGCGGCGTGTGGCAGAGGAAACACAGGAATGAGTGTGGACGATTTCTTCGCGCAGGCGGCGCTAGACCTCGGATCTGAGCGTGACGACGACATTGACGCCCGCCTGGGCGCGCTGTTGCAGCTGTATCTACGCGGCACATTCGATACCGACGAGGGCTGCTGGACTGGTCGCGATGAACGCGACACCCTGCGCCGAACGTGCCACGCCGTTGAGGTGCTGCACCGCCTGAATCTCGACTCCAGCACCGAGCGCATGGTTCGCGAGGCTGGCAACTGGCTCATCAACCTGCCAATCAATGATCGCCTGCTGCCGGCGGAACGCACACGTGCCCGGCTTTATCCCAGTCGTTTCAAGACGCTCGCCTACCTGCGCCGTTTTGACGACACGCTCGTCCGTCGCGATTTCACCGACCTACTCAGCAAAGAGGTCGGCGGTATGATTCGCGGCGTCACCGAGTCAGACGTGCTCACCACCTGCATCGTCCTCGATACCCTGCTCACGCTGGAGCGCAATGGCCAGCGCCGCGAAGTCTGCGCCGACGAACGCTTCGCGAACATTCTCGCCGCGCTGCGCCAGCATTTCAAGCAGTGGCGCGCGCCCGACGCCCCCGTGCGCACACGCAAGGTATCCTCACAGACTGACGCGCTCTCCGTGCCGGGCGAGGGGGAAGCCAGCCATGTTGCCCGCGCGCATCGCCGTAGCGGCCCGCTCACCGAAATTGCCGGCATACGCGACCTCAGCTACGCGCTCGGCCTCTTGCTCACCGCCGACCGCGCGAACCTGGCGCCACGCCAGGTGGCGAGCGTCACCATGTATCTCACTCAGAGCATCGAGCGGCGCGACCGCACGCGCACCACGGAGCTCGGCCCTATGCTCTACGCCGCGCTACAGCTTGCCGAGCACGGCCAGGGCGACGACGCCGTGCGCGAAACGCTGCGTACCCTGCTCCGCGAGCTGCGTGCGGTGTATACGACGCCCGATGGTCCACGGCGCTGGGACATTGGCCAGCATGCTGTCGTCCTACGCCTCTTGCTCACCTACTATGGCGAGGCGCCCCTGGCGCGGGGGATCGCCGCATATTTTCTGGGGCAGGCCGAACAGCGCCGTGTCTCCGAGGAGAGCACATTCGAAGCTGAGCTCAAGCAGGTTATTCGTGAGCGGATCGAAGTCGCGATCGGCGCCATTTCCGAGCTTTCTGGCGGGTTCACTGGCGACCAGATTTTTCGCGTGCCCTTCAGCTACTGGTATCCCATGCCTGGCGAGCAGGGCGACGGACGCACTATGGGCGCCAGCCTGCGGGACAGCTCGGTCATCATCAAGCGCAGCACCAGTGATGCCTTTCATACCGCGACGGAAAACTATCGCCTGCTTCCGCCACTGCTCCGTCGCTTCTTCGTGCGCCAGCCCGCCGAATCGCAGGTGTATAAGTCCGGCCTCTCTTCCGCATATTACCTCACCATGGAAGACCTGGCGAACCTCAACACGCTGGCCTCGCTTGTCAACGAGTGGGATCAGCGCGCCATGTCGGAGGCGCATGCCCGGCTTCTGCGCGCGGCAACGGAGCTGGCCAGCGATGTGGTATTCACGCTCTTTCGCGAGACCGTGGTGGGTCGCTCCGCCGTTCCTGGCACGCAGGTGGCGCGGCTCTACCTCTCACCCATCGAAAGCAAGCTCGCTCGCGCCGTCCAGCGCGTCCCGTGGCTGAAGAACCCGTTGCAGGGCTACGTCGTCTCAGAGCAGCGCTACAAGGGGCTGGATCATTATCTCGCCGTCCTTGCCCGCCACGGCACTGCGCTCCAGCCGCGTACACTCGGTCTCACCCACGGCGACCTGCATGCCGGCAACGTCATGCTGGACCGCTACTGCACACAAATCAAGCTGATTGACCTGGACAAGCTCTCGTGGACCGGCGACTATCTGGCCGACTTGGGCAATTTGCTGACCGACGTGTGCATCTACCGCCGTGTGGCCGAGCCACATCGCGAGTTCGGCCTGGCCCGCGAGGATATCACATTCCCCACGCGCTCACAGGAACCGGGAACCGCGGAAAACATCGTGCAGTATCCGGCGCTGGCCCGGCCGGCGACGCTTGCGTTCCAGCGTCACCTCTTCGCCGGCATGGAGCGCTTCGCCGTGGAGATCGAGGACCGCGCCTGGAAGCCGCGCCTCTGGCTCGCCGCCGCATCCGCGCTCTTCGTGCGTCTCGCGTTCCAGAAAGAGAAGGAGCCGGCAGCCGTGCTCTACGGCGAGGGTATCCGTCTGCTCCATGAGCTGACGCGCTATTTAGAGCAGGGGCAGGAGCTTCCCGATGTGCTCGTGCCCGATGCGTGGCCAGCGCCCGCGCTGCCGCGTGGCCCGCTACTGGACATGCCCGACTGGGTGGAGCATCACGATATTCTCCGCGCTATTCATGACGGCCTGCGCCAGCTCGGCCTGCGCGTCGAGTTTGAGTCCAACGGGATCAGCTATTCCGACCCGCGCGACGGCGACGGTCCGCTGCTCAAGCTAGTGCCGCCGCGCCGGGAGGGCATCGGCCGTATGCTGCTGCCGTCCACGATCTCGCTGCCAACCACCGAGACCGAGCTCAAGATCGTGGGTGGAGGCGACGGCGGCTCGCTGGGCGCCATCGCCATCATCCTGCCCGACACATCGCCCGCCGACGCCATCCGTCTCGCTCGCGCCTGCGTCAATGGGCATGCGGCTGTGCCACGAGGGAAGCAGTCGCGGTCATAAATGACCGGCGCACATGATTCCGCTCGTCGGGGAGCTGCCTGCCGCGCCCGCCGATATGTACTGTAGGGGCGCTGCCTGCCGCGCCCATCGTCCAGGATGTTGGATGAGCGCAACCTGCTGCCCTCGCCGATGTCTACTGTAGGGGCGCTGCCTGCCGCGCCCATTTCCAAAAATGACATGAACCCGTGGCGAATGCCAGAAACCCAGATGGATTCTGGTATCAAACACATATGGTATGACTCAGCGTCAGGGATATGTCCATGCACCGCTCGCGTTCCCATTCGCGGCAGCCTTTGCGGGAGCCGGCCTTGAAAGGCCGGTGGCATTCCTTAGCCGTGGGCTTTTACGTCACTCAATGCCACCGGCAGCTCTGGCAAGAGGTCACTCGCGAGCAAACCCGCATCGCCCACGCGCTCGCTGACGAGCATCCCCGCACGGCTGTGCAGGTAGACGCCCGCGCTGGCGGCGTCAAAGGGGTCCATGCCTTGCGCCAGGAGGCCCCCGATAACACCGGAGAGTACGTCGCCCGTGCCGGCGGAGGCGAGCGCGGGATTCCCCGGCCAGTTCGCGCGCAGGCGGCCATCCGGCGCGGCGATCAGGGTGGTCGCGCCCTTCAGCACCACACTCAGATTCCACGCACGCGCGGCCTGCCGCACGACCTCGATACGGTCTGGTCCGCCGCTCGAAACGCGCTCGCCCCCGCGCAGACGCGCCATTTCGCCCGGATGCGGCGTGATCACGGTATGGGCCGGCAGCCGCTCCCACCAGCGGTCGAGATGCGCCAGATTGTTGAGGCCGTCGGCATCCACGAGCAGCCGTGGCCGCTCGGCGTCATCCATCGCGACAATGCCTTCGAGAAAGCGCTCGAGAAATGCGCGTGTAGCATCAGACTGCCCCAGACCCGGACCAAGCACGACGGCTCGGTAGCCGGCGAGCGCACCCAGAACTGACTGTGCGTGCGCGGCGGGACCGGCATCTTCGGGTGGGAGGAGATGATAGGTGGCTTCCGCCAGCTTCATCGCGTAGAAGGGCGCACGGTCGGCGGTGGTGGCGAGCGTGACGAGTCCCGCGCCGATGCGGGCGGCGGCTCCGGCGGCGAGATACGCGGCGCCGATGTAGAGCGCTGAGCCAGCCACGACCATCACCTTGCCGAACGTGCCTTTATTGCTATCGAGCCGGCGACGTGGCAACAGCGGCCGGAGATATTCAGCGTCCAGCAGGTCGAAGTCAGTCTCTATGGGCATCTCTGACGGTAGGCCGATGCCGCCAACATGCAGCTCGCCAACCAGCTCCGCGCCCGGAAACAGCAGCAGGCCAACCTTCGGGCAGGCGAGGGTGACGGTCAGATCGGCGGCGATGGCGCCCTGATCCACGGCGCCGGTGTCGGCGTTGAGGCCGGACGGCAAGTCTACAGCGAGGATGACAAGGGCGGGCCGGCGCTGCTTTTCGGCGGCGACAAAGCCGAGCAGCCTGCCCATGCCCGGATCGAGCGGGCGCGAGTGTCCGGTGCCGAGCAGCGCGTCGGCGACCACTTCGGCGCGGGCAATCGCTTCGCGGACGGCAGCAAGATCATCATTGACGGGGATGTAGCGATTGTCGGTTTCGAGGCGGCGGTCTTTCCAGGAATACAGCGTGATCCGGGCGCCCCACTCGGCGAGATAGCGCGCCATCACCTGCCCGTCACCGCCGTTGTTGCCGGGGCCTACCAGCACGAGCACATCGCGGCCAATGACATCGCCGCCAACGTAGAGTCGCAGCGCCTCCGCGACGCTACGCCCGGCATGCTCCATAAGGATAGGCGAGGTGAGACCGTACTCGTGCTCAGCCCGCTGCTCGATCTCGCGCATTTCGTCAACGGTAACGACCTTCATACGATCCGCTCTCCTTCCGTATCCACAATTCGCTACCGTCCAATGCGTAGCACATGCGGCGGCATGCCCGCAAGATAGCGCGAGCCGCGCATCCCATCGCAATGGTCGGCGCGGCTCGGTGGGCGTCCACCCGGAGCGTCACATGATCGTGTCGGACGACGCGTTATACCCGGCTCAATACCTCTTCCTGCTGGGCCGAGGTCGTGTTCCCGGCCAGTTCGTTGAACAGGGTCAGGTAGTTGCGCACGTTGGCAGTGGAGAGGAACTTGTTGCGGACATCCTCATGGCCGCGCTGGCCCATCTCCACGGCAAGCTCAGGATTGCGCATCATCTCCAGCGCGCGCTCCGTGCATTCCTCCACGCTGTTGACGAGGTAGCCCGTGACCCCGTCTTCGATCTGGAGCGGAATGCCGCCGACGTTGCCACCGATCACTGGCTTATACTTCCACAAGCCCTCGGTAACGGTCAGGCCGAAGCCCTCGCGCAGCGACTTTTGCAGCACCACGCTAGCCGTGCGCTGGAAGGCGTTGACCTCGACATTGCCCACGCCATCCAGATTGGAAAGCAGGTGGATATCGGGGTCGTCGTTGGCGTAGTCCCTCGTGCGCTGGTAATATTCCATGCCTTCGGGGTCGTCGCTCGCCATGCTGCCGATCATGATGAGCTGCACGTTGGGGAACTCGCGCTTGACGCCGCGATAGACGTCAATCACACCCAGCGGATCTTTCCACGGATCGAAGCGCGAAACCTGTAAAATGGCGGGCCGGTCGGGATCCATGCCATGCAATTGAACGATGCGGCGGGCGTCCTCGTTGCTCATCGGCGCATTCTTCGGACTGAGTGGGTCAATAGCCGGCGGGATAATGGCAATCTTGCCAACGCGAAGATCGCGCTTGACGTATTGCGGCATGGTGAAGATCGCGGCGTCATAGGCCTGCACGAAAGGCCGCAGGAATGCCCAGTATTCTCGGTTGGCGGCGGTCAGGTCAATGTGACAGCGCCAGATCCACTTGCCGCCGTCGCCGGAGCGGAGCGCGCGCAGCGGAGCCGGCTGTGGATCGTGAACGATGACGTAATCGAAGTCATCCTCGAAGTAGACAGCGTTATCCACGTTGGCGTGCAGATAGGCGGCGCGCATCGCGGGCGTCAGCTCCAGGCCCATGCCCTGAAGCGCGTTGTGCATGCTTTTGGTAACACCAAAAAACTCATCATTGCCGGAGATAACGCGCCATTCAGCATCGAGGCCGGCGTTGCGCATCAATGGCACCAGCGTATGCAGCATCTCAGCGACGCCGCCGCCAAAAGCTGTAGAAGAGATATGAACGACACGAGCGCCCTGCAGCGGGCGCGCCAGACGCTCCAACTCGGCGATAACATCATCACCGACGACCGGGGCGTAATCGGAGAGGGATTTGGTAGACAGCGTGACTTTCTGCATACCCGGAGTACGAATCTCCTGCATGATGCCGGGACTCCTTAAGAGAACCTAAAATTGGAAGACGACGAAGCGAACTACCGGCCACTTTTTACGATTGAGCAGCGTTACGCGCGATAACTCCATTGCGGCGTCCATCGCATATTTCCGGCCAAAGGAACGGATCGCGCGACGAGCTCAACCGTGTGAGTCATAAGGCATTCACCGCAGCACACTCACAATGACCTATGTTATGACGTTACGTTACAGGGTCACAGAGGATAACACGATAGTACCGCGTGACCACCCATATTCATTCCACCGCTGGCAATTCGCGGCGACCACAATGAACGATAACATTCTCGTCCGCGTCAATCGTAGCCCGTAGATCGAGGGCGCGCGCCAAACGGCGAAGCTGATCAGGCAGATAGGGCGAGCGCCAGAGATTGAAGGCCGCGATCCCGTTGGGAGTCAAGTGTCGCGCGACATCACGAAGAAACGACCCGCCAAGGACGCCGTGCGCCATTTTGCCGGCGACGTAGAGGTCTACACAAATGATGTCGTACCGCTCTTCACATTTTCGCACATAGGTGAAGGCATCTTCCACTACGATGCGGACGTTGGAAAGATTGTCCAGCCCAAACTCATGGCGCGCGAGCCAGACAACCGACTGATCGCACTCAACTCCCGTGATGGGCAGCGGCCCCCAGCGCTGTGTCATCAGGGCAGCGATCGTGCCGCCACCCAGACCAAGAATGAGGGCGCTGGCGGGTTGGATGTCGGGAAGCATGGCATCCCATACGTCACGCGAGGAGGAAGGTTCTACGGAAATGGATTGAATGACACCGCCCACGCGCAATACCTTGCGCCCATCTTCAATAGTTACGAACGGCCTTGTCGCCGCGTTCTTCAGGATATCCCGGCTCATTGGATGTATTCGGCTCTCCACGCATAATGTCGCTATCCTGGCGCACTCTCCGAGAGCCCGAGATGGGGCGTCACGCAGAGTCGCCATGTATGTGGCGCGCAACGCACCAGTTTAACTTTACCGCGCGCGCGGAGGGACTGTCCAGCATATCGGCGCATAGAGACGTTACCCACATGGGGAGTCATGCGTAGAAGCCATACACCCAGGCGATGAGATGAAGCGCCGCATGAAAGGTCACGCTGAGATGTTCGTATTCTTCGATATTGGTGATACGTTAGTGGACGAGGCGGATTTCGCGCGTTTCCGGCATGCAAGTATCTATCGGTTTCTCGTTGAGCGCGGCTATGCGATATCGGAAGAACAATACACGACAGATCTGAACAATCTCTCGATACAGGGCAGGCTGACACTCTTCGATCAGCTCAAGTGGTGGGCAAGCTCCGTCGGCGGCGATACCCTGCTGGCGATGGCCGCGTTTCGCGACTACACACTGCACGTGGCGCCAGAGGCACCCGCGCGCTTCGTGCTGTTTCCCGATGCCCGCGCCACGCTGGAATCGCTGACGCACCCATCCGAGAGCCGCGCACCGTACCGTCTCGGCATCATCGCGAACCAGCCAACGTGGATCCGGCCGCGACTGCACGAGTGGGGCCTGCTGGAGTTCTTTGAGCCAGCGTCGGTGATCATTTCGGATGAGGTCGCGGTGAGCAAGCCGCACCCTGAGATATTCCAGTTCGCACTCCAGCAGGCGGGCGTTCCGGCGGACGAGGCGGTCATGGTTGGCAACGACTACACGCACGACATCCTACCAGCGAAACGTCTCGGCATTCGTACTGTCTGGATCGAGCGTGAAGATCCCTACGCGCCCGGCACGCTGCCCATCGAAGACCCCTGGGCGGCGGACGCCCGCGTGACCCAGCTTGCGGAGGTGCCGCGGGCGCTGGAGCAAGTGGCACTGCGTGCTCACGCAAACGGACACAAGCGGCGCGAACGGTCGCGAGCCATGCCGGCAGTGGACGGACAGTGACGATCAGGAGCCATTTCGCCGTACTGTATGGCTGTATCTGCGGCGCCGAAACGCGATGGCGCTATGGATGCCCGCGAAAAGACATCGTGTGCTAGCCGGCGCGGCTAGGCTCGTCCGCGTCCGTGCCCCCGCCATATGTCCGGGTATAGAAAGCGCGAGCCGTGTCGAGAATGCGCTCACTCATTTCCGGATCATCCACCGCCCGCGCGAGGAGCAATGCGCCAGCCATCCCCGCGAGCAGCACCAGCGCATCGTCGGTTTGCCGCTCCGAGGTACTGCCAGCGCTAGTGGGCAGATACGCGCCGAGCTGCCGGGCATAGTCCGCAAGTCCCTGCGTGAAGGCCGCGCGCACCACTGCCGGGCTGTGCGCGATCTCGCCGGCCAGGGCGGGAATCATGCAGCCAGAGGCCGGAGTATCGCGATGCAGCGTGGTCAGGTAGAGCGAAATGATCGCGCGCACGGCATCGTCAGGCGATGTCCGTGCGGCTTTACGCACCAAGCGCTCCACGGAGTCCGCGACGCTCGCGGTGCAGGCTTCGGCGGCCAGCTCGTCTTTACTCTCGAAGTGGGCATAAAAGCCGCCATGTGTCAGTCCGGCTTGCCGCATCACCTGAGGGATGCCGACCCCGCGCATGCCCTCCGCGCGGAAGGCGTGAGTCGCCGCTTCAACGATCTTGGCGCGGGTGCGCGCTTTGTGCGCTTTCGAGTATGGCATCGTTTTTGCCTCCTTCTTACTCAGGATCCTCCGGCTTCATGTCGAGGCACGCCGTCACCTCAAACTCGCCGGACCAGACAACACGCGATCCGGTGAACACACGACGAGCGAGCGCCAGCGCGCGCCGGTTCTCGCCGAGAATGCGGCCTGTGAACGTCGTGATGCCGCGCTGGCGCGCCTCCTCACTCAGCCGAATGAGCATGTGCCGCCCCAACCCGCGTGATTGCCAGTCGTCCGCCAGCAGTATGCCCACCTCGGCGGCCCAGATTTCAGGCCCACGGTGAAAGCAGGCAAGCCCCACAATCTCACCTTCTACCTGAGCGATCAAGGTGTATGCGCGCACGCCGTCGCTGACACCCAGCCTGGCGAACCGCTCCGCCCAGAGGTCGGTAGCGGGAACGCCGGTGAAAAAGTAGTAATAGCGCGTATCATCGCTGAGCCGCAGAAACATGTGCCTCAGCCCTATCGCGTCGTCAGGAAGCGCGTCGCGGAGCATCACCGCCGCGCCGTCGGGCAGCCGAACCGACGCCGCATGCGACGCCTGGGCGCTCTGATCGCGCAAGAGGCATGCTGCGAGCGTGTCAACCTGTATCTCGTCCAGCTCGGTCATCGTATGCTCCCTGCACGTGGCCACGCCGCCGGATACCGGGTGTAGCAATGTTGCCACCGACGACAGCGACCAGCAAGTGTGAGGGCGCTGAGGAGAGAGCGCCCTCGATACGACCTCTATATATGATGACCATAATATATAGAGAGGGCAAAAGTCAACTAGCCGCCCGCCGAAAGCGCGCTGTCCTCTTCGAGAAAGAACTCGCCCTCGTCGTCGTCATAGGCGAAGAGCTCGGCGTAGCGGCCCCAATCCACGGCGGTGTCGAGCTGGCGGCGGGCCTCGGCGGGACTGAATCGCTGTTCCAGCGACTCAAGCAACGCATCTTCACGCATGCGATGCTCCGGTGCGGCGGTCAGCTCACTCACGATGCGACCTATTCTACTCCAGCGGTAGTTCCCTGCCGCTGGCAGCAAAAAACCCGGTCAGCCGGGGTAAGGTGCGATTGAGCGCGCGATTGTCCGCAAACTACGACCGCGGCAGCTCCATCCAGCGCACGCATACGTCCCGGCTGGCGGTAATCTCAGTATGACGGCAACTCGGATCATCGTCCATGGAAAGCTCCTTTGCCAGGACACAACATAGGCCAGCGCATTTCGCCGGTCCACGCAACATAGCTACATCTCACGCTTCGAGGCCCACGTTGACTGTACGCCGCCAGGTGCGCCCTGGGGCAAATCGGTTCCGCGCGTAACGATTATCAGATCGAGCGGACTGGAACGTATGTGGGCGTAGCGAGCGCTGCGGCCATTCCTACGAAGAGCTAGCGCGCGAGAAGGAGATACTGCGATGGGAATCGCTACGATCCGGGAGGCGAAGCCAGAAGATGTAGCGGCGCTTCATGCCATCAACGCGGCGGGACAGCCGGGGGTAGCGCCGCTCACGGCGCACGAAGCCAGCGCGATCGCGGCACGCGCCACACGCTGCTGGGTCGCCGAAGAGTCCGGCGGCGTCAGGGGATATCTGATCGCCTACACCGCCAGCGATGTCTACGATGGGGAGGAGTTCGCCTGGTTTCAGCAGCGGTTTGCGGCATTTCTCTACATTGACCAGATTGCCGTTTCACCCGAGAGTCGTCATTCCGGTGTAGGCTCCCAGCTCTATCAGGTGGCCGGGGAATATGCCCGCGCACACGGCCTCAGCGTCCTCACCTGCGAGGTCAACGTCGAGCCACCCAATCCCATCTCGCTGCGCTTTCATCGCGCGCTTGGCTTCCAGGAGGTAGGCGTGCTGCACACCCTGGATGGCCGCACGGTGGCGCTGGTGCGTTTAGACGTGACCACATCCCCAGGCGCTGCCGCCACATCCTGAGCGTGCCTGTTTCGGTCATGCTCGTGTCGCGAACGGCAGTCGCAAGTTGGGGCGCACGTCCAGATCGAATCCGGAGCGCTCGCCCAGGCGGACATGGAAGTAGCCAGCGGCGGCGATCATGGCGGCGTTGTCCGTGCAGAAGGCGACTGGCGGATAGTGCAGAGCGATGCCGAGCGGCTCCAGCTCGCGCGACAGGCGCTCGCGTAGCGCCAGGTTCGCCGCGACACCCCCGGCCAGCACAACCTGTCGCACACCGAGTTTCTGAGACGCGCGTACGGTCTTTGTCGCCAGGACATCCACCACCGCGTCCTGAAACGCAGCGGCCACATCTGGAACGACAATACCGCCGCTGGTCGCCGCCTCCTGTCCCTCGCGAGCGTAACGGCTGGCGCCTGCCTCTGGCGCGACACCTGCCGCGCCCTCCACCATCTGCACGACGGCGGTCTTGAGACCGCTAAAGCTGAAGTCATCGCTGCCGGGAAGCCAGGCGCGTGGCAGCTTATAGGGATTTCGCCGCGTAGCATCCCGCTGACTGGCGGCGCGCTCGATTGCTGGTCCACCCGGATAGCCGAGGCCAAGCACACGGGCAACTTTGTCGAACGCCTCGCCCGCGGCATCATCGCGCGTCTGGCCAATCAGCTCATAGCGACCGTGAGAGCGAATATGCACCAGCTCGCTATGCGCGCCTGAGATGACCAGCGCGAGCAGCGGGAAAACAGGATCGCCAGGTCGCTGGCCGTCGCGCTCGCTGTCTGGCGGAGGGACTGTCTCCCCGTCGCGCCGCAGCCAGTTGGCGTAGATGTGCGCTTCAAGGTGATTGATGCCCACAAACGGTTTGTGGCGTGCCAGGGAAAGCGTCTTGCCGGCGGTCAGGCCGACGAGCAGCGAGCCAGCTAATCCTGGGCCATACGTCGCGGCGACGCCGTCAATGCCCTCCCACCCGCAGCCCGCCTGCTCCAATGCCACATCGAGCACTGGAATGATGGCGCTGAGCTGATGGCGCGAAGCCACTTCAGGCACAACGCCGCCGTAGCGCGCGTGGATGCTGGCTTGAGACGCGACCACGTTGGAGAGGATGGCCCGCCCATCTTCCACGACGGCGGCGCCTGTCTCGTCACACGAGCTTTCGATGCCAAGTATGCGCATAGGTCCTGTCTCTACAAGTCTGGTCGCGTGCTAGCTTCCGCGCGAGCTAGATGGTATCAGTCACCCGCTGGCGCCCTGCTGCCGGGTGGCGTCAACCTGCTGGCTGTCAGCCTCCATGCGTGCGGCAAGGGACGTGCGCAGGCGCAGATACAGCTCGCGGTAGGCGTGGCTGGTAATCTCGTCAGTCCACATGATATAGGCGTCTTCGTGATTATCGCTGTAGTAACGGCGGCGGACCCCTGCTTCCTTGAAACCGTACTTGCGGTAAAGATTTTGCGCAACGGTGTTCGAGACACGCACTTCCAGCGTGACCATACGAGCGCCAATATCATACGAGATGCCGACCAACGCGCTCAGCAGCGTCTCGCCAACGCCTTGTCCGCGATAATCCGGATGGACGGCGATGGTCGTGATATGCGATTCATCCACCATCAACCAGAGACCGGCGAAACCGACGATGGACGCCGTATCAGGACTGGACGGAGAAGCTGGCTTGGGCGGCAGAAGATTGAGCGGAAAGACTCGTCGCTGAAGATCTCCGCGCTCGTTGCGCTGCGACTGTGACAGCGCTTGTAGCTGCGTATCGCGTACGACAATGTAATGCGCGTAGCGGTTCTCTTGAAGCTCCTTGCGGTAGGCGCTGGAAGGCCAGGGAGACGGATACGCGAGCTTCTCGATCTCGATGACCCGCGAAATGTCGGCCATCGTCATTCGCTCAACGACGTAACGCACGCGATACCCCCTCTCTCGCGGAAACAGTCCCATGCTCCCCATCGGCGAACGGCTTGAGCGCCACCTTGGTGCTGGTCGTGATGGCGGGACGGCGCAAGTACAGCGGCTCCAGGTCCGCCGTATCAGCCGGCGTGCCCCGCGCCGCGCGGGCCAGAGCCAGCTGGGCGAGCCAGCTTGCCCTGCGGTCTCCCAGCACAGGAGCGAATCGCGCTCGTTCGCCCAGCGCCTCGTGGAGAGCCAGCCGCGTCGCGTCGCGCCACTCTCCACACAATAACACGGAAGGGCCAGCCGCTTCACCAAGCTCTGCGGGCGTGAGAACATGGTAGCCGTCTACGGGCGCCCAGCTGGCGGCATCCCCGGCGGGCGCCTCATACTGTGCCGCATAGATCTGCCCGCGCCCCGCTTCTAACAGCGCCCAGACAGGCCCCTGTGCGGCGGCGCATCCCCACGCGATGACGTCCAGCGTGGGCAGCCCATACAGCGGCAGCCCGTAGGCGAATGCGAGCGTCTTGGCTGTGGTGACGGCCACGCGCACACCATTGAAGGAGCCTGGCCCCGTCGCCACGGCAACGCCCTCCAGCGCAGCGACCTCCACTCCCGCGACGCCCAGGAGCCACTCCAGGCGTTCTAGCAGCTCGGTGCTGTGTCGCTGACCAACGTCCCAGTTTAGCTCGGCCACTACGTGCTGCTGCGCCACCAGGGCGATGCTGGCAAAGCGTGTAGAGGTGTCAATGGCGAGCAGCATGCCTCAGCGCCCTTCTTTGATCTGTTCAGCGTTCACGCGGTGGCCACACGCAGAAACTCCGCGAGCAGCGCCCGTCCACGCTGACCCATCGCGGAACAGCATAGCGTCCGCTCGGAAGATGATACCTTCTGAAACTCGATCCGCAGCCAGCTTGCCGGCCATGCCGCATCGCCGCCGGAGCCGTCTTCGCCACGCTCCGCCCACTCCACGACGCAGACACCCTCGCCGTCAAAGTAGTCCTCGAATCCCAGCGCCGGCAGCTCGTTCGGATCCTCGATGCGATACAGATCGAAGTGATACAGCGGCACGCGCCCGGCATACTCTTTGAGAATGGTGAACGTCGGACTGTTGATCGTGTCCGCGACCCCCAGGCCCGCACCGATGCCCTGCGTGAAGGCGGTTTTACCAGCGCCAAGATCGCCGGTGAGCAGCACGATATCACCCGCCGCAAGCACACCGCCAAGCAGTGCTCCCAGCCGTCGCGTCTCTCCGGCGCTCGCGGACTGAAGTGTCAACGCATGAGAGCGAGAAGACGTCTGATGGGTGGGCTTATCGGACCGGTCTGTCACGCGTGAAATTCCTCTATCTCTTCAAGCTGGCTCCTGCGTGCCGGATGGTCGAGTACGGCAGGATCACCGTAGACGCGCGCCGCACGCGGGACAGTACGCCGCGCTCTTACGGACGGGCTGATGGCACGTTGGGCAAGGCTCTGTGTCCGCCGCGCCAGCGCGCGTCACCTGGATCGAAACCGAACCCGGCGTAAAGGTCTCTTTGCGAATAGCCTGCATATCTCCCTGGATGCGATTCAGCTCGTCGCGCAGCTGCGCCAGCCGCTGCGCCAGCGCCTTCAGCGCCGGCTGTGAGAGCTGGCCGCGCTGCTCCAGATCGAGCACGACACTACCGAGCTGGTCAAGTAGCGCGACGCGCTCGCGCTCGATAAGGTCAGTTTCGCGCTGGCGCGCGCCAGTACGCCGCATGCGGTCAGCTTCCCACGCGGCCCGTTCCACGGCGCTGGTCGCCGCGCGTTTGGCCTGCTCAAACATATCCTGCATCTGCTATACCTCCTCCAGCTCCACGCCGCGCGGATAATGGCGCACGGCGATGAGGGCGCCAGCCGGTGACAGCTCGAGCGCCAGCACATCAATGCGGTACGGCGCATCTTCGCAGCCGTGCTCGCTGAGATAGGCTTGCGCGGAGAGCACGAGCCGGGCGCGCTTCGTGCGCGTCACGGCCTCCTCAGGCGCTCCCATCCCTCGACCCCGGCGCGTTTTGACTTCGCAGAACACCCACTCGGCGCCGGACCGGGCAACGATATCGAGCTCCCCATATGCGCAGCGCCAGTTGCGTTCCACGATAGCGTAGCCGCTCGCTTCCAACCACGTGGCAGCGAACCGCTCCCCGTTCGCACCAAGAATCTTGCTGCTCGCGCGCCGCCGACGACCAAGAGTGGCATCCTTGGGCGAGGATGTGTCATCGCTCATTGACAACCTCCACACCCAAATACGAACGAGACGACGCCTGGGTGAGACAGCCCGCGCCGCGCTATCCAGCGGCAGGGCACAAGTGGCGTTTCTGAGTGTATCATCCCCATAGCGCAACGTGCGCACCGCTTGGGCTAACCCGGTTGTCAGCGCGGCGTACCTCACGCCCATCTGCCACGTTAAGGCATGTGGTCTCCGAAAAAAAGGCGACGCCGGCCGCTCAGGAGAACGATATCGTATCGGGACAAAGTGCAATGACGAATGCTGCAAGTGGCGAGGGCTCGACGCCCCACAAAACGCGGACTCTGGTATTCATACATGGGTCAGGCGACAGCGCACGCGCATGGGAGCCGCTCGTAAATCAGTTGCGGGACTATGAGTGTGTAGTGCTCGATCTGCCGGGGCATGGCGCGCTGGTGGACCGGCCAGGCCCGGCGGACATGTCCGTAGACGACTACGCGGCGGCGGTTCACGCGGAGCTCGCCCGGCGCGACCTCGCGAATGTGTGTCTCGTCGGCCATTCCCTCGGCAGCGCCATCGCCCTGCACATGGCGCTGGAGTATCCGTCCCGCGTCGGGCGCCTCGTCCTCATTGGCGCGGGCGCGCGCCTGCGTGTCCTGCCCGCACTCTTGGACGAAGCGCAATCGTCGCCGGCAACGGCCAAAGAGAAGCTGACGCGGCTGGCCTTCGCGCCCGTGAACGAAGATCGCGCTCCGGCGCACATCGCAGCGATGGGACCGCTCGCGCCTGGTATGCTCTATCGCGATCTGCGCGCCTGTGACCACTTCGACATGATGGATGGTCTCGGCAGAGTCGCACAGGATACGCTGATCATCGTGGGCGAAGACGACCGGCTCACGCCGCCCAAATACGCCACCTATCTGCGCGACCACCTCGCCGGTGCGCAGCTCGTCACGCTGCCGGGCGCCGGGCACTACGTCGCGGTCGAAGCGCCCGACGCCGTGGCCGCTGCCATCAGACGCTGGCTCGATACCGTCGCGTAGCGAGATACACACTACGCCGCGGGCGAGGAGACCGCCGCGGGCGCCAGGTCTTTGATGCCCTGCACAAGCTGCGTATCGCCGGAGCTCAATATCTGCTGCTCCGAAAGGTTCTCTTCCTGGGCGACAAGCGGCGACACAGGAATGGCGTTGGCCGGCAGCGTCTCCGGTTGCGTAGGCTCTAATCCCTTATGGTAGACACTCTGGCCGTTCGGGAGCAGCCACTCTTGCGTACCCAGCAAAATCACGGAGCCATCTGAAAGCTGAAACGGTACGAGGACAGTGCCAGTGCCAAACGTCTTGACGCCGATAAGGGGCACATCGGGGCGATTGACGTGAATAGCGCCCGCCACAATCTCCGCCGCGCTCGCCGTGCCATCGTTCACGAGTATCACGAGCGGGGTCGTGGTCGCCAGGCCGCCCGACTGCACAGCCTCAGTTTGCCGCGAGCTGCGCGTCACCTCGATCAACACATTCTTGCCATTGCCGGCGGGAATAAACTGGCTGGCTACGCTAACCGCCTGATCCAGATAACCGCCAGGATTGTCACGGAGATCCAGGATGATACCCTGGACATGCGCGGCTTGCGCGGCTTTGAGCGCGACCTTGAGCTGAGTATTCGTATTCAGCGACGGGGTGTTCGCGTTCTCATCGAACGACGTAACCTGGATGTCGGCGAGATTGACGCCTGGAATGATGTAGCTGACCACCGTCGGCGGCGTGAACGCCGCCCGCACCACCGTCACATCAAAGGCCGCCGTAGGACTCACTCGTGGACGGATCAATGTGAGCGTGACGGATGTGCCAGCCTTCCCCGTCACGAGATTATGAAGCTGGTCCAGGGTACCGCCGCGCAAATTCGTGCCATTGACGGCGACTATCTCATCGCCTGGCTTGATATTCGCCTTCGATGCCGGCGAGTCGGGAATCGTTGCCGTAATCACAATCGGCTGGCTGCCCCCGCCGCTCAGATAAATACCGATACCCACCGTGCCGCCGCCGTTGAGATCATTGTTCTCCTGCGCGTACTGCTCCGGCGTCTCGAAACGGCTATGGCCCGTATCGCCCAGGCTGTCTACCATCGCGTTGATCGCCGCGTACGCCATCTTCTTATGGTCAATGGCGCTCGTCACGACATAATTCTGATCAATCGTATTCCACGCCTGCAGGATCAGCAATTGATCGCTGGAGAGATTGCTCGTTGGACTCACGAATCCGCGACCAAACCACCCCGCGCCAAAGGCGACAGCCACCAGAATCGCTGTGACGAGTATCTGCGCCACGCCCTGCCCGGTAGACATCCGGTTGCTTGGTCCCTGGTCCGGCTGGCCGACCGGTAACAGAGGTATATCGGTATTGAAAGGGTTCATGCCCACGAATGCCTCCGGGTGGGTGTGGTTGGTCCAGTCGTTAAAGATCGGTGGGACCGACACGAATGATCGGTGGGACCGACATTCCTGTCGGTTTGGCCGGCAGGACTGCCCGCACCGCCCCACAAGCCCGTATAGACTAACGACTTATTCCTAACATGCCAGGCGGGCGCAAGCTCGTCCGCTCACCGCATCGTAGGCTACCGCGAATACACACGTCAAGCGAGCCAGGGCACCATGCATGTGCCCTGGCTCATCACAACTGGCTGGCTGGTGGGGCCGACAGGAATGTCGGCCCCACCTCACCGCAACATATCCATGCCGCTAGATTGACCACTAATGCTGCGTGATGTAAACGTCCGGCCAGTTGACGTCCGTCATGCTCAACAGCGAGTTGAGGCCGAATCCATGCACCCAGCTACGCGCTCGCCAGATGGCTTTGCCCTGCGCATAAGGAATCCAGGGAACCAGATTGACGACATCTTGCTCGATCTGGTTGTACTTCGACATGCGATCGGACGCGTTCATGTCCTGGTCCGCCGTCGCCATCAGCTTATCCAGATTCGAGTCGTTGACATCAGACGCATTGTACGGTGCGGTGTGGCTGAACTGGAGTGATGTCCAGTCCTGTGGATCGGGATAGTCGGCAACCCAGCCAAGACTCCACGCCCGGTAGATACGGCCGAAGATATTGTTGTAATACGTGTTCGTCGGCACGTTCGACGGGATCGCCTTGACGTTGAGATTGAGCACCTGCGCCCACGAGCTAGCCGCGGCGGAAGTGATATCGTGATCGGGGCCTGAATTGCTGTTGTAGGCGATATCAATCTCTTGCGAATCCGCGCCGTGAGCGATGTATGGACAGAAGTCAGGAACCGGCGTCACGCTGCCGTTGCATTGTTGTGCTGCTTGCTGGATCAGATTGGTCGCGACAGTAGAATTCCCCGTCAGCGACTCGGTGCTATCCGGCGGCGGATTGACCAGGTTCGCATTGAACCCCGGCATGCCGCGTGGAATGATGTGATTCGTCGGACTGGCGCCGCCGTTGAGAATGCGATCTACCAGAATCTGTTTATTGAGCGCCAGATCAAATGCCCGGCGTACCAGCAAGTTATCAAACGGTGGCAAGTCGAAGTTCAGGCCGAAATAGCGTGTCAGCAGGGTGGGCACTTCGTTGAAGTCATCCTGGCTGCGCGCGAGGGAATACACGTTGGCGGGAACATCCGTAAAGTCGAACTGTCCGCCCTTGTTGTACGCGGCGTACTCATCCTCTATGTGGGCGAAGGCGGGCCGATCCACTTCAGTGATCGTGAGCTTCTGCCATGATGCCTCCCAGTAGGGGTTGGGCACGACCTTCAGCTCTTTGCCACCGCCGTATGACGCGACCTTGAAGGGGCCGGAGCAGCCGCCTTCGTCGAGATGGTCCACCCAGAGACCGCCGGGATACTTCTGCACCAGCGATCGCTCCACTGGGTACGATGTCGGATAGGTGAGCGCTTCAAGGAAATAGGGGATCGGCCTTTGCAAGCGAATCTGCAGCGTGTATGGGTCCACAACGACCAGTCCGTGCGTCTGATCGCTCCCCTGCCCAATCGTCGTACTGATGGTGCCATTCATGCGGTCCGTAGCGCCGAGAATCATGAGCAAATAGGTATAACCGACATTACTGCCGGCGCTGGTGCTGCAAGAGGCCGCCCCTTGCGGACCATAGCTTTTCGCGTCCAGCACACCGCAAAGGGTAGGGTCCAGAGCGCGATCAATGCTGTAGGCATAATCGCTGGCCGTCAGCGGCGTACCATCGCTGAAATGCAGGTTCCGCTTGAGATGGAAGGTATAGATGGTGCCGGTCGAATCGACATCCCACGTAGCCGCATCCGGCTCCACCTGGAGATTGCTGGACTTCAGTGTGACGAGGCCCGAGTAGAGCATGTTGATGCTGCCCATATCCTCGGCTCCGGTGATCTGCGCGGGATCAAAGATTTCGCCATGCGCATCCGTGGGATTACAGGGCTGTGTGCATGCCGACATGATAGCGGCGCCATTATATGGCCATGTGAATGTCTGGCTCTTCGCGTACGTGGGGCCAGAGCCGCCGTCTGGTCCGCAGGCCGCCAACAGCAGCGCCAGTAACCCCATCAACCCCATAGCGAGACGGCCGCTCACACGCGCGCTCCGCCGAACAGTTGAAACGGACGGCGACTTGGCTGTGCGCCCGCTCCTTCCCAAAACTCCAGCCATCGCATACCCTCCAGGCCCAGCACATCACCAGATATAGCTCGAACATCGTGTCGCTTTGCAGGTCATTCAGAACGGATGCAGAGACCATCCGCGCCACGCGATTGTACGCACCCTGACCGAAACTGTCAATTTCTGTGGGACCAGTTGGGCATGGCTGGGAGGTACGTAGACATCTCAATCAGATCTTTGCGGGAGTGGTGGGGTCGGCATTCCTGTCGGTCCGCGCCCACCCAGGGGAAAGGCTCGCAACACCCCAAGAGCCTCACTAGAGGCCGTTATGGCTGCGCAGAAGGCCCGTGCGCAGGGCGTACTGTACGAGATCAGAGCGATGATGGAGGTTGAGCTTGCGCATCACGCGGGTACGATAGGTCTCAACGGTCTTGGCGCTCAGCGCCAGCCGGTCGCCGATTTCCTGGCTGCTGTAACCCTCGGCGGTCAGCACAAGCACTTCGCGCTCTCGCTCACTCAATCCGCCCACACGCCCCCCATCGGCGCCTTCCAGTTTTGTCCCCAGATACCGCGAGAGGAGCAGTGTCGTGGCCGGGGGATAGAGAAACACCTCGCCAGCCGCGACCGTGCGAATGGCCTCGAAGAGATCGGTGTCTACCGCCTGCTTGAGAACGTAGCCATAGCCACCGGATTCGAGCACTTGAAAGAGGTACTCGTTCTCGGCGTGCATCGTGAGCACCAGCGCCCGGCTCTGCATACCCTCCGCCTGCATGCGGCTCAGCGCGGCCAGCCCGTCCACCCCTGGCATGCTCAGATCCAGCAGCACAACATCGGGCCGGAGCTCGCGCGCCAGCTCGACCGCCTGGGCGCCATCGCCCGCCTCGCCCACAACCTCCATATCCGGCTGCGCATCCAGGAGCGCCCGCAAGCCGGATCGAAAGATGGCATGATCGTCGGCGATCAGAATTCGGATGTGCGCCGGCTGGCTCGCTGCCGCCGCCAGTGCGTTCCCCGCGCTCAATTCACCTTCAGTGGCGCGTTGTTCTGGCTGCATTGGCTACCTCGGACGTAGATAACTCAAGGGACGTAGATAACTCAAGAGGGACCTGAAGGTCTATCAGTGTGCCGCGCCCCGGCGCTGACTGCACACGGAGAGTGCCACCGGCCAGCCGGGCGCGCTCTTCCATGCCGAATAACCCCACCCCCCGGCCGCCGCTGGCGCTCCGCTGTCCGCGATGCAGCAGCGGAGCTGGATCGAAGCCCGCGCCGTCATCCTGTATCGCCAGGCGCAGCGTGTCATGCTCGCAGGTCAGTTTCATTTTGACGGATTGGGCGCCGGAGTGTTTGGCGGTGTTGGTCAGCGCCTCCTGGGCGACGCGATACACGGCGATGGTACGCTCAGGCGAGAGCGCTACCGGGTCTCGAAGCGCGTCCAGCTTGACCTGGATGTGTGTGCTGGCGGTGTACGTCGCGATCAGCGAGCGAAGCGCCGGCACCAGCCCGAGCTGATCGAGCGACGGCGGGCGCAGATTGAGGGCCATCTGCCGCACCTGATCAATCGCGCCGGAAACGAGGCCGCGCAGCTCGCCTATTTCCTTGCGCACCTCATCCGTGCTGGCTCGCGACTCCAACAGCTTGAGGCGAATCAAGAGGAGCGTGAGCACCTGACCCGTGTCGTCGTGCAGCTCGCGGGCGATGCGCTGCCGCTCCTCCTCCTGCGCGCGGATCACGCGACCGGAGAGCGCGCGCATCTGCTCCTCATACGCCTGTACCTCATCGAGAATCTGATTCAGGGTGGCGGCAATCTGCGCGATTTCCGCATCCGCCAGCGGGGAAGGCTCGGCCCGAACCGAAAGATCACCCTCGTGTACGCGCCGGGCGACATCCTGAAGGCGGGAGAGCGGGCTGAGGGCCGCGCGCAGCACCACCGCATTCAACAGACCGGTGAGCGCCAATCCGCTCGCGGCAAAGATCGCCGCAAGCGGTACATCAAAGGCGGCGTAGCGGCCCTGACTGGCAACATGGAGCGTGATTGCCGTGCCGGCTAGAGCGCCCAGCAGCACAATTGCGGAATTGGCAAAGAGCACCTTGTAGAAGAGCGAGATTGAAAGCAGGCGCGCCACGATACCCCGCCGGTTGACGCGATCATGCGCCCGCGGCGGGACAGCCCGCGCCGCGTCCGAAGCAGGGGAGCCGTCCTCCCCCGAGCGCTTGATGTCCGGCGCACCCGTAACAGTCTTCATTCGGTCCACCTTGGGTTCAAGCCTCTCCTCATATTGTACTGCCATCGCGCGGCGGCCCGCTACGCGCGCGAATGAGCGCGACACATGAGTTATGCGCTCGCACATCCCCCAGCAGAAAAGGAATGGCCGCCCGGCCAAGGGTCGCGGGCGGCCAAACATACGTCATGCCGTCAAACCTGGGGAGCGTCGTGTTGACGCGCAATCTCGGCAGCCTGCACGACGACGGAGTCACTGGCGTCGCGTCCCTCCGCTTTCGCGACCTTGTCGCGGCATTCCCAACAGAGCTGCCGCATGGAGCTGGACGTTGGGGCATTTGGGTCGCCGGCAAGCTGCCACAGCTCGGCATTCTTCATCGGGCGACCACACTCATCACAGCGCATTTGTGCCTCCTGTACATGCATTACAAAGCTCTCTACAGGTCGGGGAGCGCCTCGACGCGCCACCGCCACTGCCGCAACCACATCCTCTGGTGCGCCGCGCTGCGTACGGATGTCACCTCAAGTATACCACGCCACACGATCGAGCGCCGAGTGCGCGTCTCCCAAGGGTTCCATCACACACTGGGGGTCACCCCACGACTGTAGCCGCTCGCTCCAATTCGTCCCATACACGATGGCGCATCTCATCAACAGTCGTCCGGGGCGGTTGACATTGCCACACGGATGATGTATCATTCGTTTTGCGACGCGGGGTAGAGCAGTGGTTAGCTCGTCGGGCTCAATTCCGTGAAATGTATTGCATGAGTACCGCGTGGTATTCATCGGCGACGGCGGTGAAGTTCACTTCGTCGAAGCCGGCAAGCGTCAGCGCACACCGAAATCCGCCGATTATCGTGACGCTTGGAAACTCATTTCACAATGGGCTGCATGTGGGGAAACCTGCGTGTGAACACCTCACAAATTCGGGGAAGCCGCTGGCGGGGTAATCCCGAGCGAAGCTCTGGAGAATGAATAATTCACCAGAGAACGTGTAGAGACTTGATGTGAGGCACCCTAACGGATCATGCCGAGGGTGAAGGGAAAGTCCAGACTACAAACCGGTTCACCGGGCAGCGAAAGCTGTAGTAGTACGCATAACCCGGAGGTCGGCGGTTCGAATCCGCCCCCCGCTACCACGCACCGGCACGTTATCGCGCCGGTGCGTTTCTCTCTGGCGGTGTAGCTCAGTGGTAGAGCAGGGGACTCATAAGCCCTTGGTCGTGGGTTCAAATCCCTCCGCCGCCACCTCACCTGAAATATTCCGGCTTGACGCCCCTCCTCTCAGTAAGTAAGCAGCGTGGTTAAGCAAAGGACATACACCATGTTGCTTGACGCCGCGTTCACCGAGTTTGGGTACGCCAAAGATCACACCCCCGCCTCACGTGCCTGGTATCGTTCCCGGCTGGGCGCATTCACCACCTGGGCCAAAGGGCAAGGGACTACGGCGGTGGAAGACATTACCGCCCCTCTCGTCCGTCGCTACATCGAAGAACCTCGGACGGCCACAAGCAAGACCGGCAAGCCCCTCGACAGTCACACCTTGCATGGCCACGCCCGCGCTATTCGAGCCTTTCTCAATTGGGCCGTCCGTGACGAACTTCTTGACGAGAAGGTGACCAAACGTCTCACGATGCCCAAGCGCGAACAGAAAGTCCTCGCCATCTTCACCCCCGCTCAGTTAGACCTCCTGATGGGTGCGTGTGACCAGGGTGAAACGCCGGAATACGTCGCGCGGGACCGGGCCATTCTCGCGGTGCTCTTGGATACGGGCATCAGGGCCAGTGAGCTAACCGGCCTCACTCTGGACCGGGCCGTGTTCACAGCGGATGAAGCGTATCTGCTCGTGAAAGGCAAGGGGCGCAAGGACCGGGAGGTGGGGCTGGGCAAGAAATCGCGTTCCCTCTTGCATCGCTACATCCACCGCGCCCGCACCGCCCCCACGACGTAACCACCGTCTTTCTCGCCAAAGGTGGGCAGCCATTGACGCCAGAAGGGCTGGACCGTCTGTTGTATCGCCTACGGGACCGTGTAGGCCGGCAACATTTCAATGGGGTGCGCGTCTCAGCCCACACCTTCCGCCACACCTACGCCGTTCGCTATCTTGAGCAAGGGGGCGATCTGTACAAGCTCTCGCGCCTGATGGGGCATAGCTCGGTGGTGGTGACAGAAGGTTATTTGCGCGCATTCACGGCACGGGCAGCGCGACAGGGTGGAAGCGTGCTCGACAACCTGTAGCGGGAACGACGCCATCCGGTCTCTTATCGGAGAAGAGCGGCGAGGCATGCTCCGAAAATACCGTCTTCGTTGGCACCTTGACATGGGTCATCGCGGCGAGCATCATCTGGGAGACGCCCAGGGATATGGCACCTTCCTGGTGAGGTCTCTCTCAAGATCGGAGTACCAGGGATGAGTGTTCCCGTGCAGCACGCGGCCCAGGTCCGGCTCGGTGTGCGCGTCGAGGTCTTTACCGTCGTGTGGATGGTGGTGGAGGCGGTCGTTTCCATTGGGGCGGGAGTCCTGGCAGGCAGTCTCCTCCTGATTGCCTTTGGTTTGGACAGCGTGATCGAACTGGTCAGCGGCGGCATCCTGCTATGGCGGCTCTCGGTGGAAGCCAGGGGCAGCACACTCGAACGGGTCGAACGCGCCGAACATCGTGCGGCCTGGGTCGTGGCGGTTTCGCTCGCCCTCTTATGTGTCTACGTGCTGGGGTCGGCCATCTTTGGCTTGGTCACTCAAGAGAAGCCAGAGAGTTCGCTGGTGGGCATTGTGGTTTCCCTTGCTGCCGTGTTGGTGATGCCGGGACTGGGCATCACGAAGCGGCGCATCGCGGCCCGCATCGACAGCGGGGCCTTGCGCGGCGATGCGGCGAGCTCCTTCACTTGCGGCTATATGGCAGCCACCGTGCTCGTTGGCCTGGTGCTGAATGCCCTGTTCCACTGGTGGTGGGCCGAGGATGTCGCCGCGTTCGTGTTCCTGTTCTGGCTCGTGCAAGAGGCACGCGAGGCGCTCGAAGAGGCACGTGAAGCAGGCGAGCACAAGGAAGGGGAAGGGCAGGAACTGCGGAAGGAGGAGCGGTAAGCCAGGGCGAACCCGCACGAGGTCATCGTAGGAGAGAAGAAAAGGCCCCTGCCGGCTTATCGCTGGTGGGGGCCGTTGTGTTGGTGGGGATGGGCCTTTCCTCACCCGTTCTTGCTCCAATCATTTGCCATCGCTGTGACCACCCCCAGCGGAATGATCACCACGAACGGAAGGAGCGTCCACAATAGGGCCTGCCAGAATGCGAGGGGCCGGGCTACGCTGACAACGCCCACCACGGCCAGGTTCCACACCACCCACCCGGAACGCTTCGTGTGAACCGTCCCCCGGCCTAAACGCTGTACGCAAAGGCTTCCCATGCGGCGTCACGCGCTGCGCCGGTAATGGAAGGCTGGATGCACCTCCTCGTGTGCCAAACACTTGAGCATGAGGCGCACCATACTCATATAGATCCAGGCCTCGCTGGTGGCAGACAGAAATTCATAAACAGCCTCCAGGTGGAGAATGGGTTTGGTGGATTCGGCTTGCAGCGCCTGTATATTTTAAACCGCAAATGAGCGTATCGTTGGCTGCGCGGACCCTGACCGAGCATCGCGTGCCAGCAATGACGCGCAAATGCCCAGCGCGAGGCTGGGAGCGAGAAGTAGGCCGAGGAGATCAATCAGTCCAATCACCGCCTCAATGGCGAGGATGACTGTCGCCCCCCATAGCAGAAGGCGACTCCCTGCCGAGACCCAACGGACGAAGCGGGCGCTTGCCCCGCGACTGAGACTATGGACACACGCGCCGATAACGATGCCTAGAATTGGGGCGCTGAACGCGATGATGTAGGGCAGCTCATTCGGCGTAAAACCCGGATGAAAGTGTGTGTTGTATATTATGATTCCCGAATACGATGTGTTGCCTGTGTTGCCGCCGGACTCGCTATAGGGCTGGAGATAGGCCACAGCCAGTGGTAGTAGGCCGAACACGAGTGATCCCAGGCCGCACAACAACTCTTTGGGTCCGCGTGCCGTCATGGTGTGCGCTCCTTTCGGAAGATACCGTAGTACAACACTGGAATGTGGATATTGCCCCGGCGACGAAGCAGCATACAACCGAGTCCGCCGGGGCATCACACTTACCAATCTAGTGGTCAGTTCAGACAAGTTTGGATGCTGGTAGGGCCAGCATTCCTTCCGACCAGTGGGCTGGAATCCCCGCGCTACCCTCAGAGCCGTTTGAACTGGCCATCAGGGTGCTTTCGCTAACCCTAGCGATCACCCCCATTTCCAGAAAGAGCTGAGCAGGAGCGAGCAGCCACCGAAGTCGAAGGTATCGATCTGCGCGCTTCTTGAGCCGTCATAGTACCTTGCTGCAATGTTGTCATTGACCTGGACGTAGGTAGTGCCACCACCGGCAGCGCAGAAGACCGGATTCGCGAACGTTTCAGCGGTGCCGTCATAAGCATCCTGCCGGTGCCCACTGGAGTAGTCGTACCCCGAGAACGTGCTCTTATTGTATCCGAACCAACCGTCAGGAACTACGTGCTCGTAATCGTTGATGCCGGTGATGCCGTCCACCTGGTATCCATCGTACTGCCAGTGAAGGATATCAAATACCTCCACAACCCAGATGTCTACAGGATCACGCCAGATGAGGTGCAGTGGCGCATCTCCAGTACCCACAGACGCAGGTGATGGATTTTCTGTTGGTTGATGCCCGCCTAACCGATCTACAATCGCCCCCGAAGCTGGAGTTGGCGTTCCCACAACTATCAGTTCTGTGTGTGTCTGGAGATTGTAAGCTAGCTCGATACCACCAACCTGGACGCCTTTGCCAGCCTTTACTTGATATGGATATGTGTAGTTCCCGTTCACGAGCTGGCCGGTGACAACAAAGTAGCGGACGTTCAGGAGCTTCAGCGGCACGTTGCGGACGTCAAAGAAATTGCCTCCCGCCGCCGCATACTCACCTGCCGAAGCGATCTGTACTAATGGCCCAGCTCGGTTGTAAAGCTGGTATGTAGGAGAGATGGGAACTACTGCGGTTGGTACAGAGCGATCAACGGCGCTGGCTTGTGTCGTCGAAACGAAGCTCGATATACCTACGAGCACAGCTATGGCAACTAACCCAAGACTTGCGAGCTTGTGCTTGATCATGTTGCGCTTCTCCCTGGAAGCTTATCGCCTCTGCGACTGTAGAGGCGGCGAAACAACTAACGTCTCAAGCGAAGGGCACGAGGGTCGCGAAGGGCACGAGTATCTCTCTCCCATCCATGCAGGACATCGTTCCTGGGGGCATGCTTCTTTGCTTGGCATACCTTGCTTGCTGGCCGTGCCGTGCATCCTGCCGTGCCACACACCCGCGCCTGTCCTGTCCAGTCTGGGGGTTGACTGCCAGCCCGATCAGCCGTACACTGTTGGTGGTGGCCTCTGCCCAACCGTAGCCCGGTGGAGCAAGGGACTACGGGGTGTTAGGCAAAGGACCGCACTGATTAGTAGCCGCTGCTTCCTTCAGCGAGGGAGAGCGCAAAGCGGGACTAGCTCAGTGATGGCAGCAGGCGATGGGCGTACCCACTGGAACGGTTATCGCGAAGGGACTCATAAGCCCTTGGTCGTGGGTTCAAATCCCTCCGCCGCCACCCTCACTCCCTGGCGCCCGGCATTCTGGCTGGGCATTTTTTCATGGAGACGGCTCGCCGTCCGTTCTCATCACCCAATCCGTCATTCTGCTCGGATCAGACGCGAGTGACCACTCTCACAGCCATC
>DATGEP010000027.1:0-14529 GCA_035310125.1 Ktedonobacterales bacterium | reverse complement strand
GGTTGCGCGTGTCCATCCAGAGCGGATGCGCCTCTGTGTACGCCGTCAGTCCGGTGTAGTCACCAAAGAACAGGCCGCTGAATTGGGTGGGCGGCGCCATCGAGCTGCTGGTGACGCGCACCGTGGAGAACGTGGCGAGGTCGGTCGAGCCGGAGAGACTGAAGTCTGAGAAGCCGGTGGTTTCGTCTGTGCCGTACATGCGGTCATAGTACGAAACCATGAGCTCGCCAGTTACCGTGTACGCGGTCCATTGCCACCACTGATCGCTCGTCGCCTGCCCGCTAGACTGCGTTACCGTCGTCAACTGACGCGGGTCAGTGCCGCCGCCGGTGAACGTCACTCCGGCGTCGTTGGAGACGCTGAGCAAGATGTCGTTGTTGCAAGCGCCGGGCGTCTTCACGCCGATGAAGTCGTTGTTGCCGCTAGGAGCTAATCCGTTGGGGATGCACCCATTGGACTCGTTCGAGTGGGCATTGATGTACGAGCCAACTGTCACCACGACCTGGGCTGGATTCAGGGGATTCACCGCGCCGGAGGGATAGTTCGAAGCGCGGAAGATCGAATTCGTGGTGGCGCCCTTCTCAGGGACGCAGGCGCGACCAAAGTCCGCGCCGCCCTGGTAGGTGGCGCAATCGGGCAGGTCGTAGTAGTTAGTTACCAGAATGGGAGCGCTGAAGGTAACGCCGCCATCGGTGGACTTGGCGAGCAGGATCTGATTGTGGTTGTCGGTCGCGCTCGCCAGGGAGTTGTTGTAGTTAGCCCACGTGACGTAGAGCGCGCCGTCCGGCCCCACAAATGGCTGTGAGAACTGATTCTCGTTGCAGCGGCCATTGGGCGTTGGAACGCCAAACGTATTGGGGCAGAGGCCGCTGTCGCTGCTGACAAGTGTCGGCGCGGTGAAGTGCTCGCCGTAATCATTCGACCTGGTCTCGAAGATGTAGGCTGTGCCGTCGGCGGCGAACGTCGTCCACGTCACATAGACACGATCGCGGAACGGGCTGCCGACGTGGTTGTCAACCGTCATCAGCGCCTTATCTATTAGCGTGCTAGATGTGCCCGTCGGATCGGCGTTGAGAACCGCCGGCCGCGCGGGGAAGTTCCACGAGCCGCCGTCGTTGCCCGTCGAGCGGAAGACGAAGAACCCGCTCGATTGATCCGGGTTCGGTGAGACAGCAGAGCCGCGATTGAACATCTGGCAGCTCAGGTAGGCATTGCCCCTGGTGTCCCACGCTACCGACGTATCGCCGCCAGCCTCCCAGTATTCACGCGGCGTGCCAAAAGCAGCGCCAGAGGTGAACGACATGGGTGGCGTGCTGTCAATCCATGTCTGGCCGCGGTCGAGGCTGTAGGCGGTGTAGCAATTGCCGTCGCCGCGCCGGTAATCGTTGAAGCTGGCGACGAGATGGTTGGGGTTGAACGGGTCCTGCGCGATGGAGGTTTCGTTCTGTGCCTGGCTGCGCCCCTGCAAGTTGGGGTCAGCGATGTTGAGACAGTTCTGATTGACCTTGACGTTGCTACCCAGATGTTGGGAGCAGCCTTCTTCGCTGGTTGGGCGGAAATTGTCGGCCTTGGAGGTGATGGTGCTTTGCACTTGTGAGCGCGTCATCTCGTACGAGAGGAAGCCAGAGAGGATGCGCTTCTGGATCGGTTTCATCGTCGCGTAGGTGAACGGCTGCGCCTGGGCGACACGTCCGCTCGGTGAACCAACAAACACTGGGGCGAAGAGCGCCGCGATCAGCGCCACGATAAACGGGGCAGCAATCAGGAGTTTGGGGCGTCGCGTCGGAATATTCATCCAGTCCTCCATACCCTACCTAACCCTACACTGCGTTAGCGACTGGGACCGACTTTACCGATGCGTGGTCAGTATGTAGCTGGTCAGATCCTCCTTTCCATGGTTGTCCGCGTCCGGGTGACGACGGGTATTGCTCCGCCCAGCTTTGCGCGCGAGGAGCAGATTATACCGGAGAGTGTAGCAAGCCAAATTCGCTATGTCAAGTAGAACGGATCACTGCGACATCGAGGCTCTTCACGGAGCGCGGGCAATCAGACGGAGGGATGGGACGAACAGGAGTAGTGCGCGGCAAATCACAGTGGCAACCCGACGAAACGTACAATGCTGAGGCTGGCGATCCGCCAGCGCCCTACACTGCCAGCTAGCTTGGCACACTCTACGCGAGGTTGCCGTCTGGTGACGATTCGCTGTAGCATGGAGCAGCATCGCGTCGCGGCTGTTGTCGTACACAATGAATGTACCTGTGATTGCTCGTATGGAAGCGCTCTCGCTAAGGAGCGCGATAAGGCGACAGGCGCTCAAGCGAGCGGGGGGATGGAGAAACGGAATGGGTGGTCAACATACTATCGGGATACAAGCGATTCAGCCGCACCTTCCATCGATTCCCGCATTTACTGAGGAGGACGTGCGTACCTACGTCGCGACTCACCCAGTGCCGGGTGGTAGTATCCGCAGCGTAAAGACGCCGACCGTGATCAAAGTCGCGTTCATGACCACGCAAGAAGCAAGCGAGTTGATCCACAGCTTTATCAGGTGGCGCAAAGAGGACCTGGTCTGCTACGTGGAGCTTGAAGGAGCGTTCACCTTTCATGGAGGGCCACCGGGATATGTCCCCAGATACGAAACAACCCCTGCCGAAACTCGGGTATTTGAAATACTCGATGCGCAAACCGGCAACTGCTTCGTCATGGGGTTTTTGCCCATGAAATCTAAGGAATGAGGCTCGTCTCGCCATTCAATCATCCTGGAGGCGTGTCAGACGAATCACCGGCGGAGCCATATCATGGTGGCGGCAATGACCACTATTGCCCGATAGGTGAGAACCCGCTTCTCATAGCGCCTGACTAGCCCGCGCCACTGCTCAATCCAGTTGATGCAACGCTCGCTCCACACGCTCCTCGGCAGAGCGTGTCCGCAACGCACAGCCGCCTCGTCCGTACACCTCTCATGGGTGTGAGGAATAGCTCATGTCCGCAGGGGGAGCGCCGATAGCTGTGTTAGCTATACCATCTTCGCTGTACCATCTCAGCTGCGCCGAGAGGAGAGGATATGGGGAAGTCACTGAGTGAGGCCCCGATCACTGAGCTTGGCATGATGGATCTCATCACAGGCCAGATGCCGAGACGGATGGCGGAGGAAGCCACGCGCGTCGGCCCGCTCTTTCGCTGGCCGGTTCAGGGCGGCCCCGATACGGGCCGCGAGGTCGTCTTTCTGGTGGGACCGGAGGCGAACAAGCTCGTCTTTCATACGCAGCGCGAGGCGTTCAGCCATGATCTCGGCTGGACGCCCGTCATCGGCGACACGCTGGGGCGCGGTCTGCTCAATCAGGATAATCCGGAGTGGCAGCGCAGCCGCAAAATCTGGAATCCCGCTTTTACGAACGCCTATATGGAGACATATCTGCCGCTCATCCAGCGTGTCGTGGCCTCTCACACGGAGAGATGGGGTGAGCGCGGAGAGGTGGATGTGTTTCAGGAGGCCCGCGAGATTACCTTCCACGTCGCGGCAACGGCGCTGGCCGGCATTGACCGTCCGGCGGAGGTGGAGCGCCTGCAAAAGCTGTTCTACGCGCTCTTGCCGCGCGTTGGCGCCTTCAGCGACGAGGAGGAGTATCAGGAGTTCTATCGCGGCGCCGTGGCGGCGAAGGAGGAGCTAGACGATGTGCTTCTGCGCCTGATCGCGGAGCGGCGCGCGCAGCCCGAATCGCAGGCGCGCGATGTCATGGGACGGATCGTTCACGCCCGCGACGACCAGGGACAGGGCTTCACCGACGAGGAGGTGCTTGGGCACCTGTACATCCTGCTGGTGGCCGGGCACGAGACGACAACGACCCTGGCCTCCTGGACCCTGTATCTTCTCGCTACGCGGCCGGAGCATCGTCGGCGTGTGGAGGACGAGATGGCGGCGCTGCTTGGGGGATCCTCCGAGCCGCTCTCGGTGGAGGCCGCACGGAACCTGCACGTGCTCGATCTCTTCATCCGCGAGACTGGCCGCCTCCATTCGCCCGTGCAGACTGTGCCGCGCGGGCTGAAGGAGGCTGTCGAGTTCGCGGGGTATACGCTGCCAGCCGGCACGCCGGTGCGGCTGTCGCTGGCTGGATGCCACCGGATGCCGCAGTACTTCACCGATGCCGAAGCATTCGATCCCGACCGCTTCGCCGCGCCGCGTGAGGAAGACCGCAAGACGCCTTACGCGCTCGTCACCTTCGGCGGCGGTTCCCGGCTCTGCATCGGCGTCAACTTCGCCAATATCGAGGTGAAGGCTATCGCGACGGATGTGCTGCGCCGCTATACGCTGGAGCCGGTGGAGAACGAGCCGCCGCTGGAGATGGGGTTCATCACGCTGGCGATGCCGCAGGGGATGCCGATGCGCGTGCGCCCGCGCGCGTGAGCAGCGGCGCGAGCTAGCCGAGCTTGTACGTGACCAGCCCCTTCGCGACGGCGGTGCCCGATGCGGTGCGCACTTCGACATCGAGATAGACGAGGCTACGCCCGCGCCGGAGCACGCTGGCGGTTGCCTGGATATCCTCGTGGTTGGCGGGGGCGAGGTAGGTGACGGTCAGCCCGACGGTGGTGCCGCGCTGGTTGGTGGGCATCTCGGCGCCTGACCAGGCGGCAACCATCGCGGTGGTGTCAATGAGCGAGGCAATCGCGCCGCCGTGAACGATTGTGCCGATGGTGACAAGTTCGTCACTGAAGGGCAGCGCGAGTATCGCCGTGTCGGGGCGCATCTCGACGAGACGCATGCCGAGGTGGCGCACGTAGGGCGAGGTGGGCAGAAACTGGCGGATGAATTCAGCGCCGCCTGGGGTGTCGCTCGCAGGCATACTCATAGCGGTCTCCTACCCTCTTTCTAGCATATACTCACGGTATGCCACGCGCACGGGCCGGTCGTTGCCGTACGGTAACGATACAATACCTCAAACGCAGAGTATCAGTGAGATGCGCGGCACCAGGAGGGACGAGCATATGCCGATTCGCGTCGAGAAGAGCGGTCCCGTTACGACCATCATTCTGAGCCGGCCCGAGGTGCGCAACGCCGTGGACCGCGAGACGGCCCACGCGCTGGCGGCGGCGTTCCGGGCTTTCGATGCCGACGAAGCGGCGCTGGTGGGTGTCTTCTGTGGCGACAGCGGCCAGTTCTGCGCGGGGGCTGACCTCAAAGCCTTCGCGGCGGGCGAGGCTAACCGCGTTGAGCTGGAGGGCGACGGTCCGATGGGGCCAACGCGGATGCTGCTCACGAAGCCGGTGATTGCCGCCATTTCGGGGTATGCGGTGGCGGGTGGATTGGAGCTGGCGCTCTGGTGCGATCTGCGGATCATGGAGGAGGATGCGATTGTGGGCGTGTTCTGCCGCCGCTGGGGCGTGCCGTTCATTGACGGCGGCACCGTGCGTCTGCCGCGCCTGATTGGGCTGAGCCGCGCACTCGATCTGATCCTGACGGGCAGGCCGGTGGATGCGCGAGAGGCGCTGGCGATGGGTCTGGCCAACCGGATCGTGCCACACGGCGAGGCGCGACGAGTGGCGGAGGAGCTGGCCGCCGATCTCGCGCGCTTTCCGCAGGTATGTCTGCGCCACGACCGCTTCTCGGCCTACGAGCAATTCGATCTACCGTTTGGCGAGGCGATGACTAACGAATTCCGTCATGGGCTGGAGTCACTACGCGCGGGCGGCGTGGATGGAGCGCGGCGGTTCGCCGCCGGGGTAGGCCGGCATGGAGGCTTTGATGCTCCGGGCGCCAGTGATGCGACGCCTGGGTAGGTGCTCGCGGCCTCGATGTCCTTTTGGAATTGGGAGCGGACACCCGCGTTCCTGCGCGGTGGGCGGCGGGCGCGGCAGGCAGCCAGGTGCCAAGGGACGGGAGGCAGGTTGAAGCCCGTGGCGAGGGCCAAGAATCCAACTGGGTGTAGTACGGCATGCTGCCAGTATTGTTTCTGACTGAGTGTGCTGGTGGAAGGAGACGGGGGTCACGGTAGCTTGCGGACGAGAAACGTGCCTGGCTCGGAGATACTCACGACGTAGAGATGATCGAAGCCTTCGGCGTAGGTTGGCGGCGTGAGGCGCTTGCGGGTCGCGAAGATCGCTACATCGGGCACGCGCGCCTTGCCCACGCGCTGGCGGTTGCGCTCCAGGCTCGCGCCGACCGCTGGCTCGAAGAAGTAGCCACTGACCGTCGCGCCGTGAGCCTTGCCCAGCGCGATCAGCGGCGCGCGCTCCACGTCGGATGGGTTGGTATTGTCCACGACCACTGAGCGGCCCGCCGCCAGCGCCGCCGCGATCAACTCCCGCTGGCGGCGCTCCGGGTGCGCGCTGTTGCGGAGGCGGTCTTTGCTGACGTAGACGTAGTCTCCAGATGCCGCGAAGTGCGTCTGGTAGAAGGTGCTCTTGCCTGCCGCTTGCAAGCCTGTGAAGAGTAGCAGATCCATGCGAGCATTGTACGCCGTTGAACGACAAGCCGGGTGGTACGGGTTACCATCATCAGCGACGGAGATGAGTAGACAGGCCGTGCTAGTGGCTGGGGCGCAGGCCACGCATCAGGTCGGCTTCGGCCAGCAGGGAGCGCAGGCGCACGCGCTCGCTTTCGCCAAGCGGCGCGAGCGGTCGGCGCGGGTCACCGCCGTAGTGCGCGACGAATTGGAGCGCGGCCTTGAGGCCCGCGACACCGAAGCCTGACGTGACGGCGGTGTTGATGGGCACGAGCCGCGCCTGAAGGCGCCGGGCTTCGTCCAACTTGCCCTCGTGAAAGAGCGCCAGCAGCTGAAGGCACGGCTGGGGGGCGATGTTGGCTAGGGCGGCAATAGCGCCGCTCGCGCCGACCGTGAGCGCGGGCAGCAGGAAACCGGCGCTGCCTGCCAGCACGGCGAAACCCTCGCGGGCGCCGGCGGCGACTTCGGCAAGCTTGGCAGTGTTGCCGGAGCTGTCCTTCATGCCGGCGATGTTGGGGTGAGCAGAGAGGGCGATGACTGTCTCGGCGTCGAGATCCAGCCCGGCGGTATTGGCAGGCATGTTGTAAATCATCACGGGCAAGGGGCTGGCGTCCGCGACGGCGAGGTAGTGCGCGCGGAGGGCAAAGGCGCTCATCTGTCCGCGATAGTAGGCGGGCGGAAGGATGAGCGCGATGTTGGCGCCGGCCTCGGCGGCGAGGCGGCAGAGAGCAATGGTGCCGCGGGTGGAGTGTGTGCCGGTTCCCGCGAGCACCGGCGCCTCCGGTCCCGCGGCGGCGCGAATCGCCGCGATCACCGCGCGCCGCTCGTCGTACTCCAGGTGGACCGCCTCGCCGTTGGAGCCGAGCGCGACGAAGCCCTCGATGCCGTGGTCGCGCAGCCGCGTGATGTGCTCGCGCAGCGTATCCAGATCGAGCGACTCGTCCTCATGGAAGAACGTCGGGACGGGTGGGTAGATGCCGGCGATTTCCATAGCTAAGCCTCCTCATCAGTGTCATCATGTGGCCCAAGGAATCGCTCGCCGTTGAGTCGCCCGCACACCACATCTATAGCGGCGGCGACGAGAGAGCCGATACCCGCTCCGGCGTCGAGGATATGGATAACTGGCTCATTTATGCTATCCTCCCATGCCTATTCTGAAAGGAGAGTACATGGGAGGATGCTCCTGGCGGAAACGTGGCAGGCCAGACTATCCGGCGGTGGGCGGGGCGACATTGGTTGGCTGCGTGGTGCCGCTCGTGGTCATCTGGCCGGGGCGAGCGAGGATGGCAGGGTCGCTGCCGAGAATGCCCATGAAGCGGATGGCCTGGCGAATGAGATGGTAGAAGTTGGGGATATGGTATTTCTCGTTGGGCGCGTGGAGGTTGTCGTCGGGCAGGCCGGTGCCCATGAAAATGACTGGCACGTGCAGGACGCTATCGAAGAGGGCACCAATGGGGATGGACCCGCCGGAGCGCTCGAGGACGGGCGGAGTGCCCCACTCCTGTTCAAGCGCCTGCTCAGCGGCGCGCATGTAGACATTGTCCAGCGGGACGAGCACGGCGTCGCCGCCGTGGATCAGCTCGACATCCATGCGAACACCGGGCGGGCACAGCTCCGCGACGCGCTTTTGCAGCAGCGGCAAGACATCAGCGGGACGCAGCCCCGGCGGGAGACGCAGGCTGACCTTGGCGTGCGCCTCGGCGGGGATGACGGTCTTGGCGCCCTCACCGACGAAACCGCCACGAATGCCGTGAACCTCCAGCGTGGGGCGGGCCGTTTGGCGCTCACGCGGGTCGTACTCCTGCTCGCCGGGGAGGACATCCACGCCCATCTCTTCTTTCATGATGGCGATGACATCTACCGGGCTGCGCTCCCAGAGTGCACGCTCTTCGGCGGTGACGGGGGCGATCTTCTCGTAGAGCTCAGGGATCGTGATGTGGCCGTCGGTGCCTTTGAGCTGGGCGAGGACGAGCGCAAGGGCATGAATGGGATTTGGGCCGACGCCGCCGTACTCGCCGGAGTGCAGATCGTGCTTCGCGCCATAGGCGTGGATCTCGGTGTAGATGATGCCGCGCAAGCCGTAGACGAGGGCGGGCACACCAGGCGCAGGCATGCCGGTATCGGCGATGAGGGCGACGTCGCAGGCGAGCTTCTCGGGGTTGTTCTTGACGTACGACTCGATGGATTCGCCGCCGGCCTCTTCTTCACCCTCGACGAGCATACGGACGTTGACGGGTAGAGTGCCGTTGCCGGCGCGCATGAGCGATTCGAGGGACTTGACGATGCCGTACATCTGGCCTTTATCGTCTACGGCGCCGCGCGCGTAGATATTGTCGTTGCGCACAGTTGGCTCAAAAGGGTCGCTCTGCCACAGCTCAATGGGATCTACCGGCTGGACATCGTAGTGGCCATACATGAGCACGGTGGGTCTGTCTGGCGCTTCCAGCCATTCGCCGTAAACGAGCGGATGGCGGCTCGTCTTGATGACCCTGACGTTTTTAAGGCCCAGATGCTCAAGCTCGCCCGCGATGTATTCCGCGGCACGCTGGATGTCGTCTTTGTGCTCGGGCAGCGTGCTGATGCTAGGGATACGCAGCAACGCTTTGAGACCGTCGAGGAATTGATCGCGGTGCGCCTCGGCGTAGGCAAGCGCCGCCTGGGTGGTATCTGTCGAGCTGGGCATGGTGTACTTTCCTCTTTTCGCGCGCCTTCCAGAGATAGGAAAGGGCGCCGCAGAACATCAGGTTTCGTCCAGACGATGCTTTCATCGTAGCAGCCGGTGGGGGAAGTGTCCAGACGAATGGGGAACTGGAACAGCGCCCGTCGCTGTGAACGGTGGCGATCTATCCTGACACTCCGCCGGGGCTCAGGTTGCGAACGAGTCGTTGGGCAGCTTCGCAGTGTGAATGCCGCGACGCATCCTGGCAGAGGCGATCCCTTGCCACAGGCAAGGGATGTCTGGCATGCGGCCCCTCCCCTATCGGGGAGGGGTGATGCGGGTTTGAGTCTCCACTCTACCCGCGCTTAGCTGCTGCTGGGATCATCCTTCGCACGCACCACCCAGTCTATCTGGTCGGCCTGGACGCCGTGTTGTCCGAGCAACAGGCTCAGCTGGGCGGCATGTTCCTGAACATGGCGCATGCTATACAGCTGGAGCTCGACGTAGCTGATGACCTCTCCGTCCCGCATCCAGGGGAAGTTGACAGGCTGGCGCGCCCGCTCGTCCGTCATCGTCTCGATGGTGGTGCGGCATTGCTGGCGCAACGACGCAAGATAGGCGCGCAGGTCATCTCTGGAATAGGGCTGGGGAGGTAGCGGGCCAGCGGCGTCGTCCTGCTCTACCAGGGTAAAGGGCACATGAGGAGCGAATCCCTCCTCAGACCCGAAGAGGTACAGGTCAAGCCAGAACAGCGCATGGTAGGCGACATACCAGAACTCCGCGCGCTGCGACGGGACGGACGGGTCATGCCAGACGGGCTGACGCCAGAGGGCAGCGGGGCAGGCCATCACGGCGTTGTCGAGCATATCAATGGCCGCGCCGAACTGCTTCCACAACATGGTGCGCCACAAGCTGTCCATAGGTATTATGCGCTCCTCCACAGGTGATATTACCGTCGCAGCTCGGCGTTCAGGAAGGCGACGGTGCGCTCCCACGCCAGGGTAGCGGCGGCGGCATCGAAGGCATCCGGGCGATCTGCCTCGAAGAACCAGTGCGTGGTCCCTGGATACGTGTAGAAGGTAGCCGGCCTGCCCGCGGCCTGGAGCGCCTGCTCCATCCGCGCAACCGCCTCCGCCGATTCGTAGGGGTCATTCTCAGCGAAGTGGCAAAGGTAGGCCGCCTGCGCGCCGTGATAGTCCAGACCAGGATACGTGGCATAAAAGGTCACGACGGCGGCGATCTCATCGGCCAGATGGACGGACATATCGAGCGCGTAGGCGCCGCCCAGCGAGAACGCGACAAAGCCGAACGCGCCGCGACCGTCTGCCGGGCTGGTAGCGCCGTGTTGGCGCAAGAACCGCAGCGCGCCCGTGATGTCGCCGCGCCACCGTTCTTCCTGTTGATCCAGCGCCGCGCCCAACGCCTCCGCCTCCGCGACGGTGGTGGCTGTCTTGCCGCCGTAGAGGTCGGGGGCGAGCGCCACGAAGCCCGCCTCCGCCAGCCGGTCGCAGGCCTGCCGAAACGGCTCCGTCAGCCCCCACCACGTATGCAGCACGACGACCCCAGGCCCCCCCGCGCCCGCGGCGTCCGGCGTCGCGAGATAGCCAGTCGCGGGCGATCCCTCGGTGTCGAACTCGATCATATGTCCCTTCATACGGTCCTCCATTCTTCCCGATCACACGTGTGGTCTGTCGCATAGGCCACGTGTCTGTCAAAGGCACTCGCCCGTTCCTTCTTCTCATTCTACCTAGACAAAACGGACAAAATTGGTCCGCGTACAGGAGAAAGGAGGCGCTCAGGAGAAGCCACGCATTCGCTTCTCGCTTCCTCTAAGAGAGCGGAAGCTTCCGCTTCCCAGAGTCGCTCGCCTTTGCACTGCATGGGTGGTCATCTTGCGATAGTTTGTTAGTGCCAGAAGAGGGAGACGACGGTGACGAGGGCGGCGACACCCATGAGAGCGGTGGTGACGATACCGACTGTGTTCGAGAGGCGGCCGTTGGTGTACTCACCCATAATGGAGCGGTTGTTGGCGACGCGCAGGATGAGGACGAGCAGCGGCACCGCGACGATGCCGTTGATGACGGCAGTGTAGACGAGGGCGGCGATGGGGTCAACGCCAAGGAAGTTGATGGCAAGCCCGACGAGCGTGGCTACGCCAATGACGAGATAGAAGCCACGGGCATGATTGACTGTTTTCGCAAGCCCTTTACGCCAGCCGAAGGATTCAGCGATGCCGTAGGCGGCAGAGCCGGCGAGGACGGGCACGGCGAGCAGCCCCGTGCCGACGATGCCCAGCGCGAAGACCGCTTCGGCAAAGGGGCCGGCAAGGGGGCGGAGCGCGCGGGCGGCCTGATCGGCAGTCTGGATGTTGGTGATGCCGTGGGCGTTGAGGACGCTGCTGGTGGTGATGATGATGAACCAGGTGGTCACCTCGGAGGCGACCATGCCAAGCACCGTATCGAAACGAAGCGAGCGGAGCTGCTTGAGGAGGGCGAGCCGCTGGCGGTTTTGGTCAGATCCCGTGTGTAGGCGCCCGTGTAGCTCGGATTCTTCGACTTCCTCGGACGCCTGCCAGAAGAAGAGATACGGGCTGATGGTGGTGCCGAGCATGCCCACGACGAGGGCCAGAAACACGGGCGAGAACTGAATGTTGGGTACGATGGTGCGGACGAGAAGCTGGCGCCAATCGGGATGAATGATGAGGCCAGTGATGATGTATGCCAGCAGAGACAGCGCCAGGAACTTGAGCACGCGGGCATACTGACGGTATGAGACGAAGATTTCGAGGGCGAGGATGCCCAATGCGAAGACGACGAGCAGCACGGCGTTTGGAACGCCTGGAAGCAGTAGCTGGGTGGAGACGGCCATAGCGCCCAGATCCGCGCCGACATTGATCGTATTGGCGAGGAGCAACAAGGCAACCGCGCTATAGAGGATCTTGCGGCTGTAGCACCGGCGCACGACGCCCGCGATACCCTGCCCCGTGACAAGACCGATACGCCCGCACATCTCCTGGACGGAGATCATGAGTGGGAGCATGTAGAGCGCGAGCCAGAGCATGCCGGCTCCGTAGGTAGCGCCAACCTGGGAATAGGTGCCGATGCCGGAGGGATCGTCGTCCGCCGCGCCGGTGATGAGTCCAGGGCCGAGGACGCGCAAGAATCGTCCGGCATTGCGGAGCGGCTCGGGTCGCCCGCGATGGGGATGGGGGAAGCGGGAGCGGCGGGCGGGAGCGCCGGTAGGAGATGAATTGGCAGCCATGACACATCCTCAGAGTTCTTGGTCTCCTCCAGGCTTTCGCCGAGAAAAGGGGGACACTGGAAGCGGCTCATTCTTGCGACTCAGGAAGTTGTGACTCAGGATGTTGCGGCCACGCCACCGGCGGCCGGAGCGCTTTTATCGGCGGGCCACCTGTCCGCTTTTTGGAAGGGGTGATGGCGGGAAACTCGTTGGTGTCGAAGAGGATGCGCGGCAGATCGGCGGCACGCACGGGAATATGAGGCGGCAGGGTATTTTCACCGTCTTGCAGGTCTTCGTGGCTCATCGCTGGCGCCTGGCTCGCTGGCGCCGCCTCAGCGGATGGGGCGCTGGCGGGTCTGGCAAACCAGAGGCCGGTGAGAACAAAGGCGCCGAAGAAGATGAGAACGGCGGAGAGCGCGGCCCGCACGACGAATGAGGGCGTGGTCAGGGTACCAGAGGAGCGGGTCAGGGCATTCCAACCGTAGGTGAGCGCGATGGCGGCGAGGAAGACAGTGAGGCAGACGAGAATAGCTCGCCGCTGTGCGCCGTCTCGCGATGGCGCGCCATGCGTGGCCGAGCGCGGTCGCGCTTCGCTCATGGACACCCGCCTCCTCTCCTAAGATGTCGCGTACGCCAGATGTGAGTAGCACACGCCGCATAGTGTAGCATGAGTGGGGAGCGGCGAGAACGGACCGCCCCATTTTACGCACCCGCAACCGCCTGGCCAGTAAATAGGGGCGTCCAGGTGGACGCCCCTCCATGACACTCCTCTCTGGCTACTTGAGGATGGTGTCGCAGTAGTCCGTGTTGGGGCCAAACGGGCTGGGACACTGCGTCGTTTGCTGGAACTGGTCGGCCTGGCCGAAGTCTTTGGCGGTGCCGGGATAGTCGCCGCCGTAGGTGTAATAGCCAGCTTTGTTGAGCGTGTACCAGGGATACCAGCAGAAGGGCGTGCCATAGTTGGCGGCGCCGCAGTACTGGTTCACTTCAGCTTTGCCGCCAAAGTCGCTCACGGCCGCCCAGGCGGAGGGGCCGCTGCCGTTCCCGAAGGTGACGCTTGTGACCTGAAGCGGAGAGAACTTGAGCCACGAAGGCACATCGTAGGAGTAGCACGGCGGCTTGGTGGCGCTACCGGGGAGGCAGAATTGCCCAGCCGGAGTGGTGGAGTTGCCGGTGTGGCCGATCTCCCAGACAAGGCTATTGGGAGTGTCGTAGACGAGCCCCCACTTGAGGTCATTGCCGATCTGCTGCGTATCGTAGGCGGGCATCAGCGGGCCGTCTATCTGGCTGTTGAGGATGATGGTGCCAGCGTGGTTGGTGGTGAGGTCCGTGACGGTGATGTGCATACCGTCGGCAGCGGCGGTGACGTACTGGTGATCGGTGATGGTATCGCCGGCATGCATTACCAGCGGCCCGCCGGTGGCGGTGTCGGTGAGCATGGCATTGAACGCGGCGGACTCTGAGTTGCCGTGCTTCGAGACCTCCCAAACTGGCGAGCAGGCGGTGTAGGTGTTCGGCGCGAAGGAGACGTTATAGCCACCACCGGACGTGCAGTTGTTGACGAGGCTGTTGGGGTAGAACTGGAGCTCAAGGAAGGCCTGGCCGAAGAGGCTGTTGGGGTCAGTGACGGTGCCGCCAATCCAGAATGTCGGCCCGACCGCATCCACGTTGATCGCGCCATTGGCTGGGAGCACGACTGTCCAGGTGATATCCTTCGCGGAGCCGGGTAGATTAGAAACGGGATCGAGCTCAGGCTCATCATGGCCGGTGCAGCTATGGGTATACCAGACGTAGTCCTGGGGATGGTGGGCAATACACAGAGATTGCCCCTGGTCGGTGGCGGGGGCGGCGGCACGGACGCTGGCTGCCGGGGCGTGCGCGAAGGCGAGGCCAGCAACGGCACCGATGGCCGCGACGAGGGAACCAACGAGGAGGACGCGGCGCTTGAAGAGGATGCGCATGCGAGCTGAGGCTCCTTTCTTTGGGGGAGCTTTCCCCTCTGTGGATCTACTCACGAGGACGTGCGAGGCTTCTACATCATCCAGGGAAGTGTGGAGAAGCCGCCACGCATTGATAGATATAACGAGTGAGGCGGGCAAGCGTTACACCGCGTTTTCAGCTATGTCGCGTGGATGCCAACACGCGCACGCTATCTCATTTCTGGGGCCAGCGTGAGCGCGGGGAGATACG
>DATGEP010000026.1:0-2727 GCA_035310125.1 Ktedonobacterales bacterium | reverse complement strand
GCGGTCGAGCGTTCCCAGTCGCGTGGGCGCATCGCCTTGGTGCTCTTGGACAATCTCGGCATCCACACACCCAAAGGGTCCCTGTTGCTGCGGCACTTGCTGGAGGAGCTGCGTGGCCATCTGGTGCTCGTCTATACGCCGCCCTATGACCCGGAGTCCAACCGCATTGAGTGGTTGTGGCGCGCGCTGCGGCGTGCCGTCACCCACACCCATAGGCACGAGACGCTCCCACCGTTGCTCGAAGACAGCGACACTTGGGCACGGACGATCTCGCGAACCGAGATCCTGAGCCAGATCGGCAGCCCCTTCGCAGACACTGTTGATCCAACCGACCAGCAGGCTATCGCCCATGCCGCCTAACCAACCGGGAAGCATTTAGGCGGCGGAGGGCTGCGGGCAATGAGGTGTCGGCGAGGAACGCGTCTGCCGACGGCGGAGTCTGAGATCGCGTCCGGATACAGCCCGACCGCGATGGCCCGGGCCATTTCGCCGGATCGCTGTTCCCAGATCTGACCGATCACACAGAGTGGCCGGCACAGAGTGGTGCTGCTCAAGCCCGGCAGCGAATCGGTGTGGTGGCCATGCACTGCCGGACGGTACGCGCGGCGAGCTACAAGCTGATCTGAGCCCGTTGCCGACTGATCTTTGCGATTGGCTGGCCAGGAGGGAGGATTGTTTTGATCAACCGGCCTGAGCCCACGCCAATTCTGCTAAAAACTGTCTGAAAAGTCAGATTCTGGCCAACCTCCGAACCATCAGGCGTCCCATTGCGGCGTAGATGAGCGCCTCGCTGGTGGAGCAGAGTCGTTCGTAGTCTCGATTGAATCGTCGACTCTGGCAGAGCCAGGCAAAGGTCCGCTCCACCACCCAGCGCCGCGGCAACACACCGCGGAATACTTTCGGCGCTGGCGGCAATCGTTCATAAGAGAACCACATTGTCCGCCAGTCTTGGCGATCGCCGTGCGGGACCCACTCACCACGCGGCTGCGGTGGATGCCGAACCACCTCCACCCGCCACCCAAGGTGCTCCTCGATCCAGCTCTTACCGGTGCCGGTGTAGCCCTGGTCGACCCACAGGTGCTCGATGCGGGGGAAGTGATCGGCAACTCCCTCCAGCAGTAAGGGCACGGCAGCGCGGTCCTGAATGTCCGCCGTGTGCACTTTCGCTCGCAGCACGAGGCCCTGGCTATCTACGAGAATGTGGCGCTTGCGGCCATTGACGCGTTTGGCGCCATCGTAGCCGCGGACGCCGCCAACCCCGGTCGTCCTGACCGATTGACTGTCGATGATGCCAGCAGTCGGCTGCGGGTTGCGCCCAACCCGCGTGCGGAGTTGCTCGCGCAGCACCTGGTGCAGATGCTCCCAGGTTCCGTCCATACGCCAGCGGCGAAAGTAGTGATAAGGCAGTTTGCCAGCGTGGAAACTCGTGCGGCAGCAATCGCCACGCGCAGCCACTTCGAACGACGTAGAAGATGGCGTTCAAGATCTCACGCACCGGATGACGTCTGGGGCGGCCGACACTCTTGGGCGGCGGCAGGAGCGGAGCCAGCAGGCGAACTCAGCATCTGTCAGATCGGTCAGGTAGGGTCGCCGCAGGGTGACATACCGGCCATTCTACCGGCAAAACCGGCCCGTTGCCCGGTTTTCAGACAGTTTCTAGTGCGCCGCAGCAGCTGCCAATTGAGCGCACCTGGGCGGAGTGCGGAGCAACCAAACCGACCTCCCAGGCATCGCATCGACTGTTCCGCACACATTGCTGGCGGCAGGCTCTACAGTGCGCGGCGGGTTGGAGTGTGCGGTATTTGTTCCAACGTGAGTCCTGAGAGCCGAAACGGTCATGCCCACACCTGGCACTCCGTAGCACAGGCCAACGTGTCGAGCCTCCCGGCACGCATCCCAGCACTCGGCGGAGCGGCGGTGCTACCTGGTCAGGATGAACTCAGTCGGGCCATAGGGACCGTCTTCGCTTCAATGCTCCGCGAGGAGGTCTGACAGGAACTTCGCCGTGCGCGGGCTGGAATATGCGGCCACCTGGCGGACCAGCGCCTCGAAGGGCAGACCTGCTGACTCCGCCTTGCGGCGAAGCTCTCGGACGCTCAAGAGCTCATCCCGCGCATCGGTGTTCAGATCGAGGATAGACTCGGCCACTAACGCGTTGCGGAGCGCCTCCGTTGGATTGGCGCCGTCGAGAGACTGTGACTGGCGCGCGGCAAAGTTCGAGACCTGCCAGAGCACCCATCTGAAACCCGAAAACACCCGCCGAATCGTTTCGCGTTGCGTGTCGGAAGCGCTGACATATGCGGCTATCACCACCCGAAGCTCGGCGTGGAATGCCGCGGCGACGGGCCAGCTCTCCGTCGGCGGGCCTTGCTCGGCGCGGAGCACGTCTTCTTCGTATCGCAGCCAGGCGAGTAGACCTGGCTCGTCTGTCATCGACGCCGGTGGAGCTGTCACCACCGCCAGACTCGGATCTGCGTGCGCCGCGCCGACGGCGTTAATACCCGACCGATACGCCGGGGCCAGGCGGATCTCTTGAGCGACCCGCCCGAGCCGCACTCTGAGCTCGCCCTGTTGCTCAACTGCGCCGCTCAGACCCGGGTGAAGCTGGTCCAGTGCTTCTGCGAGGAGCGTTCGAACCTGGCTCAGCCCCTGGATACCGCGCAGTCGTTGCAAGACGAGCCGGGCTTCAAGGCCATAGTCGTGGTTTGACGACGCCGTTGGCGGCCA
>DATGEP010000025.1:0-30192 GCA_035310125.1 Ktedonobacterales bacterium | reverse complement strand
CGGTAACGTAGTAGGGAAGGGACGCATTCGACACGCGCTCCTCGGAGCATATAGCATGTACCCGACAGAATGATGATGAGAGCACCGGGAACGGGGCAAAGGGAGCTACTAGAGTGTACGGAAGAGACCCGCTTGTGCCACAAGCGTTTTACCAGGCGTTTCCTTCGCGCCGGCGGCCATCCTCGCCGCTGCGCACCATCTTCGGCTCGGTCAACTGGTTGATCGTGGCCGCTTTTCTGGCTGTCCTGGCACTCTGCGTATTCGCGCTCATCGCGCAGCCGGACCGCTGGCTGACCCCGGCAAGCATCGTTTTCGTGATCGTCGGCTGGATTTTCAGTCTCTGCTTGCATGAGTGGGCACACGCCGCCACCGCCGTGCTCGGTGGCGACAACAGCAGCGCCACGGTCTCATACCTCTCGTTCAACCCATTCAAGTATCTGCACCCGGTACTCAGCATTGTCCTGCCGGTAGTCTTTCTGCTGCTTGGCTTCATCGCCCTGCCGGGAGGCGCGGTCTATCTCCGTCGGGATCTCGTTCGCAGTCGGAGCTGGCAAAGCGCCATTTCAGCGGCTGGCCCGCTGATGAATATCTTCGTCCTCATCGTGCTGGCTATACCATTCTTCCTTGGGATGACTTTTCGCTTTCCGGCTCTGACGAAAGCGATCGCGGCGCTGGCGTTCTTTCAGGTGGCAGCGATCATCCTGAACCTGTTGCCGATTCCAGGGCTTGACGGCTTTGGGATTATCGCGCCCTGGCTTTCTCGGGAGGTATTGGCGGCAGTCAGTCCGTTCTACAACTATGGCATGCTGATCCTGTTCTTTTTGCTCTTCGCGTTTCGACCACTCAGCGCCGCATACTTTAACGCGGTGGAGTCTGTGCTATCGTTTGTCCATATTCCGCCACTTCTGGCGGAGATTGGCATCAACGTGCTGCGCCCTGGCCAATAGCGCATTGTTGATAGGGTGACGCCATCTTACACATTGCCGGCCTGCCGCCGGCGCAGGCGGTGGAAGATACCACCGTGGTTCTTCGTGTCGTATTTGGCGCGCAGCGTTTCGGTGATGCCCGCGTCGCCGGCTCCCGACAGCGCCTGGGCAGCCTCGCGCGCCTTGCTTGCCAGATTGCCCGACCCGACGTTCTGCAACCGCAGCTCAGCCGTCCGCATGCGCTTCACTGCCTCGTCAACCTTCCCTACCGTCTTGAACTGGTCTGCCTGCGTCTGCAGCCGGTAGGCCGTAATCAGCTCCAGCGCCAGGCGCACGTCGGGGGCGAAAGGCGCGGGCTGGCCGCTCATGTTCACCGGTATTTGGAGGTGATGCGCCAATCGCTCCATCTGTCCACCGCCGTGCCGTGGCGCCCAATATGCCGCCGTGAGCCGCCCGAAGTCGTAGGCGCCGTTGCGGGCAACCAGCACCGACGGGTCCAGCACGAGATCCCAGACGACCGCCGCGCTCTCGATATCCGGCCTGCCCACCAGCGCGCCCAGGTCTACTGTTACCGGGCTGCTGCTGCTATCTAGCAGTGTGGGCAGCGCATCTGTGGCTACCGCAAAGGCTTCCGCGATGTCGGGGGCAATGCGTGTGGCACGAGCGATATGTACACCTGGCACCGGCTCGAACGTCATGCGCATGCCGGAGGCGAGCGTGGCCCGCAGTCGCATTATCACCTCGTCAAACATGGTCTGCAGCTCGCTTGGCCGCTCAACGAAATTGGAGCCGCCGCCACTGACTGCCGCGATGCGGTCCAGCAGATCGCGGTTCCAGTCCAGTCCCAGGCCGAGCGCAGTGATCGAGACACCCATATCGCGGGCGTGTGCCGCCAGCTCCACGCAGCGCTCGGAGTCGCTGATTGTCCGGCCGTCCGAGAGCAGCACGAGACTCATCACGCGCGAGCGCGTCTGGCGAGGCGCCAGCCGTTCCAGCGCCGCCTCAAGTCCACTCGCGATGTTGGTGCCGCCACGCGCGTTAAGTCCATCCAGTGCCATCTCGATCCCAGCTCGCCCGCGCACTGTTTCGCCGTCCGCCAGCACTTCCGCCTTGTTGTCGAAGAATACGAGCGTTAGCAGATCGTTTGCATGCAGCTGATCGAGCAGGTTCATCACGCCGCGCTTGACTTCGGAGATTTTCTCCCCTTTCATGGACATCGAGCGGTCCACGACCAGGGCCAGATCGAGCGGCAGCGGATCTATCACGGCAGGCTTACGGGTGGCCCCCAGCTCAGCGAGCAGATAGAAGCGGGTCGGCTCATGCGGCGCGACAATTGCTGGCTGGGCGGGCGTGATTTGCGCCATCAGGACGGGAGCCGCGTCTGTATCCGCGGGAGAGCCGCCAGGCGCCGGATACATGGTCGTGCGCGGTCCACTGATAGGCCCGTGTGGCGGCGTGGGAATGTGCGTCTGGGTGGACGACGCAGCCACGCTAGACGCCGGGCGTACGATGCGCAGCGCCTGGTCATATGCTGTGCGTAGCTGGGGCGTCCCGAGCACACGATACGCCTCGTTCACGACCTTGAAGTGCTCGGCGACAGCGGGATCACCGGGGTTGGCATCGGGGTGAAACTGGCGCGCGAGCTGGCGGAACGCCTGGCGAATCTCGTCAGCGGAAGCTGCCGGCGAGACTCCCAGCACCGCATAGAAGTCCTGGCGCATAGATCAATGCTCCTCTGGCTGCGGAGTCTCCCTCGCCTCGCCGGTGGTAGCGTCAGCCACCGCATCGTCACTGGGCGCTTCGTCGAGATTTGGCGCGCTCCGCACAAAGATGACGAGCGCCGTGCTATTGTCGTGCCCACCGGAGGCATTCGCCAGCGCCACCAGCCGCTCCGCACAGGTGCGGGGATCACCAGCCGAGGCAAGTGTCTCCGCGATGGCGTAGTCGTCCACTTCGTCCCAGAGACCGTCTGAGCAGAGCATCAACCGATCGCCGTCCGACAGCGTGAAGTCCAGCGTATCGGCGTTGGCGTCGTCTTCCTGTCCGAGCGAGCGATAGAGCATATTGCGCGGCACGAAGACATCTGGGTCACTCAGCAGCGGGTGATCTATCGCCTGGAGCCGTGCCAGGACAGAATGGTCCTCTGTTAGCTGCGCCATCGTCTCACCGCGCAAAAGGTAGGCGCGACTATCGCCCAGGTGCGCGAGAGTGGCGTGGCTGCCACGTGTTGCGATGACGGTGAGGGTGGTGCCAGTCGTCTGGCCGATCTGCGCGGACAGGTCGCGCACGCGGCGGTTCGCCTCGTTGACGGCACGAGCGAGCGCCGTACTCAGGCTGGGCTTCTCATCCGTATACAAGAGCGTGGACGATTCGTCGCCGGTGGCGGCCTCGACGGGCCGGAGCAGCTCTGAAACAGCAAAGCTACGCACCATCTCCGCAGGCACGGTACGCGCCGCGATGCGGCTGGCAACCTCGCCCTTCGCTTCACCACCCATGCCGTCCGCAATGAGAAATACGTTGAGCGGCATATCCCCGGAGATGTCGTCGAATATGTCGAAGATGACGCGCGCGCAAGCGTCCTGATTCTCGCTGCGGACACGCCCAACGCTCGTGGCGGCGGCGCTCAAGAATGCGAGGCGGCCAGAGGCGGCCTCGCCGTTCAGCGCGAGCGACGGCGTGGTTTGTAGCGCGGCGGCGCAGGTGGCCGCGACATCATCCACATTCGTGAAGGAATTGGCGGCGCCATACGCGACGACCTGGCGCAGCACGTCCACCGTCAGGCTCTCATTCGGCTCTGGTTCTTCCGAAAGGCCCGCCAGTACGCCAAGCGAGCGTGCCAGGAAGTTCGCGTCGCGGGCGAAGAGCGCGGAGACATCGCCCGCGCCTTGCGCCACTCGCTCGGCGCTTTCCATGCCACCCAGGTATGCCCGCCCGCCGGTAACGACCAGCACATCCGGCGAAACATGCAGATGCGCCACGCTATTACGATGCAGGTAGCTAAGCGCATCGGCCAGGCCAGCGCCCGTTGCGAGCGCTGTAGGGGGATCCAGCCGGGCGCCCTGCGCCACCGTCTCGGCCAGCGTACCATCCGGGCCGGTGATGGTTTCTACGACAAGATATTCGTGCCCGCCCTGCTCCACCACCTCACGCGGCGCCAGCAGCCGGGGATGGCGCAACCGCAGCGTGACGATCCCAGACGCGGCAGCGAAACTGCCAGGCTGGCGCTCGATCAGGATGACATGCGCCGCCGGTGCGGGAGGAGCACTGTCTTCGGCATTCTCAACGCCTTCAGTGCCTTCAGTGCCTTCAGCCGCACCCACTCCGACCTCCACCGCCAGATAGGTCACCTCGTCCGTCGTGGATCGCAAGACGCGCTCGATTCGATAGCCGCCAACTGAGGCGCCCGGCGCGAGCGGCGACGAATCCACCTGCGCGGCTGGTGATATATCCGGCGGCGACTGCGGATGGCTTTCCGCTGTATTCACCGCCACATCGCCCGCGTTAGAGTCGCTGACAGAGTCTTCCGCGGGGAGAGGGGCGGAATGATTTGATTCCGGCGCGCTGCCAGACGATGCGGGCGGAGCGGTCACCGCTTTCAATTCCGCCGTATCGGCCTCGAAGACGGCCTCATCATGCTCGTCGTGCTCTGTTGTCATGTCATCAATCCGCTCGTCGCCCTGATCCACGCATGCCCCCTCACTACCGCACATCTGGCTCTATTCGCCGCTTTACCTGTGTTATAGCACGTTACGGATTGGCTTCGAGGGCATACACGTAGTTGTCGGAGCTGCCAACATACACGACACCCTCGTGCACCACTGGCGATCCGCAGACTTTATCCCCCGTTTGGAAGCGCCAGATCAGCTTACCGCTGCTGGCATCAATGGCATAGACGCCACCATCTATGCAACCGAAGTAAATGACGCCGTTGGCATAGGCCGGCGCCGAGTTCACCTGTTGACCGGCGGGATATTTCCAAAGTCGCTGCCCCGTGCGTTTGTCCAGGCAATAGAGATGCCGGTCGCTTGACCCGATGTAGAGCCGGTCATTGACCACGAGCGGCGAGGAAAGCACAAACTTATCGGTGGGCTCGCGCCAGGCCATCCACCCCGACTTGACTTCCAGAGCATAGACGGCAAAATCCATCGAGCCGAAGTATACGTAGCCATCGGCCACGACTGGCGACGAAATGATATCGCCCTGGGTGCGGTATTTCCATTTCACGTCGCCCGTGATGGCATCAACGGCATAAAAATATTCGTCGCGGCCCCCGAAGAAGAGCAACCCGTTTGCATACGCCGCCGAGGACAGGATCTCCCGATAGGTGCGATAGCGCCAGAGCGCACGGCCTGAGCGCGGATCTATCGCATGCATGTGGCCATCGTCCGATCCCACGTACAAGCGATCTTCGTAGACTCGCGGCGACGCGCTGACCTCCCGGAAGGTGCGGTACTGCCAGACCTCTTTGCCGCTTTCGCCGTCAAGGCCATACACATTGAAGTCCTGCGAGCCTACAATGACGAGATGCCGCCAGATTGCCGCCGTCGCGCAGATGCCGGCGTCCGACGAGTAGTTCCAACGCAATCGGCCCGTTGGCAAGTCGAGGGCGTAGAGATTGTGATCGTAGGAGCCGATGTACAGCATGCCATTGGCAATGGTTGGTGTCGAGCGTACCTCCTCCTCCGTCTGGTAGCGCCAGCGGACGCGCGGCGACTGGGTCATGATGGCGGATGGCGCGGGGCCACCTGTCCAGGTTCTGCTCCCCATGTCAGGGGGACGGAAGGCCCGAACGACGCCGGTGTCCATCGCTGGTCCCAGCCCAAGCGCCTGTTCCAGCGCCTGTTTCAGCTCAAGCACATTTTGATAGCGATGCTCCTTGTTCTGCTCCAGACACTTCATGACGACTTTTTCAAGCTCCGGCGAGACGGCGGGATTGAGAGCGCGAGGGGGCCGCTCATGGAAGCTGAACGGCGCCTGATAGCGCGGATCACTTTTGGTGAGCAGATGATGCATCATCGCGCCGATGGCGTAGATGTCCGAGCGAGTCTCGGCGCGGCGCTCATACTGTTCCGGTGCGGCATACCCCTGAGTGCCGACATTTGTCTGTGGATCGGCGGACTGGAAGACCTTGGCGATACCGAAATCTATGAGCACGATGCGGTGATCGGGTGTCAGAATGACATTACTGGGCTTGAGGTCACGGAATATGATCGGCTGGCTCTGCATGTGCAGGAAGTAGACGATATCGCAGATCTGAATCATCCAGTTGCCGACGGTCGCCGGGTCGAGGGCGCCCGTCGCAGTGTCGAGCACCTGCTCCAGATCGAATCCTTCAATGTATTCGAGGACCAGATAGGCGCGGTTGAACTGCTCGAACGAGTCGTAGACACGGGGAATGTTGGGATGGCGCAGAGATTCGAGCACCAGCGCCTCACGCCGGAAGTTGGACATGTTGTTCTGCAGCTCATGGAAGCGCGGAATCATCTCTTTCATCGAGCGCAGCGGTGTCACGTGGGCGTCCGCGAAGTGCTCGTCGCGGACGATATAGACGTGCCCCATGCCTCCCTTGCCGAGCACGCTTTCTACACGATAGCGATCTTGTAGCAGCGTGCCGGGGGCCAGCTGGTAGACCGATCCCCCATTGAGATGCGTCGTGTCGTCGCCGTATCCGTTGCCGTTTCCGCCCCAATTAGCTGCCATGAGTATCCCCCTCAATCCACGCGCATGCCCGCCTCGTCTCCGCAGCCGCTCTTGTGTGTTAGAACGCACGAATTGACGAAACGTGCGGGGAGTATGATAGGCGGTCGCCCGCATCGCAGTATAACACTCTGCGCTCAAGCATATGTGTTGCGAGGCTTACACTTGGAGTGTGGAATCGGTCGCGATGCGCAACGCGCGCCTATCTTACACCCGTGTCCATCAGACGGAAATATCCGCGATTGGTGCCAGAAGCGCGCGCGCCTCAGCCGCGAAAGGGCCATCCGGGCGCAACGCCAGCGCCGTACGCAATTCGAGCGCCGCCAGGACATAATCGCCATCGGCTTCATCGTAGCGCGCCAGCAGCACATATGGGGCGGGGTCGGCGGGATCAAGCATGGTAGCAGTCCGTGCCGTATAATAGGCCAGCGTTGGAAAGCCGTAGAGATCGAAGACGGCGGCAACGTAGTAGCGTACCGGCTCACTGTGGGGGAAGCGCTGGAGGGCGGTACTCGCCGCATCCTGCGCGCGGTTCCGCAACAGCCCGTAGGAATGGTCCACGTAGAAGCGCAGCAGTGATACGGTATATGCTGGGTCAGTGGAGAGCTGCGCCGCGTTCCCGAATGCAAGCTCGGCAGGCACGTATTCGTAGAGCGCCAGGGACATCCGGGCGACCGCTGACCAGAGGACCGGATTCTTGGCGTCGTGGCTGAGCGCGGCATAGTAGGCTGTCAACGCGGCCTGAGCGTTGCCGTCAGCGGCGGCAACCTCACCCGCGGCATACCAGGCGAAGCTGAGATGGGGATCGAGGCGCGTGCCAAGCGCGATCTCCGGGCGGGCGTCTGTCTGTTGCCCTGTTTGCCAGAGCGCCCACCCCAGGTAAGAGTGCACGTCGCCGAGTCGTGGGTCGAGCGTGATGGCGGCTCGCAGCGGGCGAATCGCGAAGCCGGGCAGGTCCGCTCTGAGAAAGTTGAAACCGAGCAGACCCAGGCCGAAAGCGCTGGTCACGGGCAGCGCCGCGAAGACGACGAAGCCGCCGTCGGTGATCTGTCGAGCGTAGGGATTGGATGTGGCGCGCACGGCCAGGAAATCCAGCCGGGCGGTCTGGTAGTCGCCGCTCCAGAGGGCGAGAAGCCCGAGGTGCTCGCGTGCCTGGGGGTCGTTGTACGGGAACACGCTCCATTCGCGCTGGGCATCATCCATGCGTGACTGCCGCTCATCGAGGAGCGCGAGGCGGCGATGGGCATCGAGGCTGCCGACTCCAACGGCGGCGTTCCATGCAGCGCGGGCGGCGGCGGCATTTCCTGTGGCGATCAGCGCGTCACCCAGACGCAGCCGCGCGCTGGCATCGTCCGGCGCGCGGGCGGCACACTGGCTATAGGCCGTCGCGGCTTCGGCATATTCGAGCTGCAGCATGCGCACATCGCCCGCGCCACAGTACGGGCGCGGGTCGGTGGCATCGGCGGCGCTGGCGGCGGCGAAGTCTTCGAGCGCATGATCGTAGCGCAGGGCGGCACGAGCGCCTTTGGCGGCGGCGAGGTACTCATCCACGGAGGGGCCGATGGGACCAAGGACAGCGGCCAGCCCGGCGAGGGCGATTGCGTAGAGCACGACGAGCCGCACCCAATGGAGCAGGGTACGCCAGCGCGTGCGCGACGGATCGCGCGAGGATTCCGGCGCGGCGATCTGGGTGGGCGGCGGTGTTTCGCGACGTGTGGTGACGAGCATATGCATAGGCCCTCTGGCGCCCTATTCTACGTGGGAGTCTGGATAGCGGTCAATTTTCCGGCCCGTTTGTACGAGAGAGGATGAGGTTGAACGACGGAGCACACGAAGGTCACGAATGTCCTCAGCAGCTCGTGCCAGACTGCTCCGTCTCTCCTCTCTGTGGCTCTCTGTGGTTTCTCCGTCTCTCCTCGGTGCGGTAGAATGCGAACGGTGCGACGACACGATGGACATGAGAAGGAGAGAATGAGCATGAGCTCAGCGGCTGCGCTGCCCCGGTGGGATTTGTCGGGAGTGTTCCCCAGCCTGGAGTCGCCAGAGTTCGCGGCGGGCTTCGCGTCGGCGGTTGCTGCGATAGATGGCCTGGCGGCGCTCTTTGACGAGGAGCATATTGCCGCGCGGGAGCCGGCCCCGCTGGATGACGCGACGGTGCGCGCGGTGGAGCGTGTCATCACGCGCTATAACGCCGTGCTGGATGAGGTGCGGACGCTGGGCGCCTACATCGCGGCGTTTGTCTCGACCAATTCGCGCGACGACGTGGCGCAGGCACGGCAGAGCGAGCTTCGCCTGCAATCGGTCAAGCTGGCACAGCTTGGCACGCGGTTCATCGCCTGGGTCGGCTCGCTGGATGTGGATGCGCTGCTCGATCGCTCGCACGCGGCACGGGAGCATGAGTGGCTGCTGCGGAAGGCGAAGATGCAGGCGGCGCATCTGATGTCCCCGGCGGAAGAGGCGCTGGCGACGGAGCTGAACCTGACCGGCGGTTCGGCCTGGGGGCGGCTACACAGCGACCTGACCTCACAGCTTGCCGTTCCCGTCGAGCTGCCCGATGGCACGCGCGAGCTGACTATGAGCGCGGTGCGTAATCTCGCGTACGATCCCGACCGCGATATGCGGCGGCGCGGCTACGAGGCGGAGCTGGCGGGCTGGGCGCGGGCGGCGGCGCCACTGGCGGCGGCACTCAACAGCATCAAGGGGCAGGGCAATGTCCTCGCGCGGCGGCGCGGCTGGGAGTCGCCGCTGGATGAAGCGATCTTCGACGCCAACATTGACCGGCAGACCCTCGACGCGATGATGACCGCCGCGCGCGAGTCCTTCCCGGACTTTCGCCGTTACCTTCGGGCGAAGGCGCGGGCGCTCGGTGTCGAGCGTCTGGCATGGTACGACCTCTTCGCGCCGGTTGGTGGCAGCGGCAAGGGGTGGACCTTCGACGAGGCACGAGCATTTGTGATCGAGCAATTTGGCGTGTTCTCACCGCGAATGAGCGACTTCGCGGCGCGGGCCTTCCGCGAGCGGTGGATTGATGCGGAGCCGCGCCCCGGCAAGGTGGACGGCGCGTTCTGCATGTCGCTGCGGGGCGATGAGTCGCGGGTGCTCTCCAATTTCAAGCCGGGGTATCCGGGCATGAGCACGCTGGCGCATGAGCTGGGGCATGGCTACCACAATATGTGTCTGGCGCCGCGCACGATGCTGCAAAAGAGCACGCCGATGACACTGGCGGAGACGGCCAGCATTTTCTGCGAGACGATTGTGCGCTCGGCGGCGCTTGAGCGAGCCGACGCGCGGGGCCAGATCGAGATTCTGGAAGCCTCGCTGCAAAACGTCTGTCAGGTGGTGGTGGACATCACGAGCCGGTTCCTCTTCGAGAGTGGCGTCTTTGAGCGGCGGCGCCAGCGGGAGCTTTCGATTGACGAGCTGAACACGCTGATGGTGCAGACGCAGCGCGATGTCTACGGCGACGGGCTGGACGAGGCGGCGCTCCATCCCTACATGTGGGCGGTGAAGTCGCATTACTACAGCGCGGGGCGGTCGTTCTACAACTTTCCGTATATGTTTGGGCTGCTCTTCGGGCTGGGCCTCTATGCTCGCTACCAGAAGGATGCCGAGGGCTTCAAGACGAGCTACGATGATTTGCTCTCATCCACCGGCCTGGCGGACGCCGCGACGCTGGCGGGGCGCTTCGACATTGATCTGCGCACGCCGGAGTTCTGGCGCGCCAGCCTGGATATCGTGCGGGCGGATATTGCCAGGTTCGAGGAGCTGGTGTAGGAACCTCTCCCCCTGCCCCCTCTCCCACGGGAAGAGGGGAGGTTACGGTTGCCGATTCTGCCGGAATTTGAGTATTCGGTCACCGGCGGTTGCCGATTCTGCCGGAATGCGCGTTCTCGGCTGGCAACATGTTCCAGCGAGACGGTTGCCGATTCTGCCGGAATCTGACAAATGGTTGCCGATTCTGCCGGAATGTTATGACAAATGGTTGCCGATTCTGCCGGAATCTGAGAATCGGTTGCCACATCCTGGGTGGGCCACGCGGCTCTGATGGGCCGGCCCACGGGCAGGATGCGGGCTGAAGCCTATTGCATGCAGCTGCAATCCCACCGAAATGTTATGACAAACGGTTGCCGATTCTGCCGGAATTTGGATTTTGCGCGTGGAGTGACCGAGACAGTGGCGTGGATACATCTCCAGACCAGCGCGGTATGCCGTGATGTCGCGATGCCGACAAGGCGGCTAACGCACGGGTAGAATTTGGTTGTAAAGGTGCGCTGCCTCTATTTGTGTGTATCGGTGGTACCCGGTTCCGGTGGACGCTCGCGGCCATCAATGGCCCGCGCACGAGACAGAATGCGAGCTGAAGCCCGCAGATGTTTGCCAGCGCCCAAACCGACTGTGTAGTATCACGCGGTGTGAAGAGCCAGCGGGATTTCGCTCCTGTGGCAGCGTAGCATGTGGCGGGGTGGTCCGGCTACGGTCAGGTGCGGCCAGATACGTGCGGGACCAGCCAGGAGCGGTCGTGAGCGCGACTGGGTAAGCAAATACCTCAACAATCCCCCGGTGGGGCCGGGAATGAAACGATGAATGTGTGGCGGCAGGCGCGGCTGCGCATCTAGCCGACAGAGCGAGCGGCACTGGTACTGGGTAGACTTGAGGGCCACTCCAGATTCCAATACCGCACCGTCAACCCCTAACGCCGCATCATTGCGCTATGAGCGAAACGGGAACTGACTGCTGGGGCGGCGCGGCTGGACGGTCGTGGCTGCGCTGGCGCGCCTTGAGGAAGGGGCGCTCCGTGAGCTGATAGGAGACGTAGGCGACGGGGAGGGTGAGCAGGAGGTCGAGCGCCGCGCCGATGGCGATGTGGGCGGGAAAGCTCGCGACTGATGTGAGATGCGGCTCGATCAGGCCGAGAATGACCGTGTGCCAGAGGTAGACGCTGTAGGAGATGAGGCCGACGAAGCGCATGACACGCGCGCTGAAGGGGACGCGGAGCGGAGCGGGTCCAAATAGCACGCCGAAGAGCAGCAGGCCGTACGCGACGCCGAACGTTTCGTTCTTCAGCGGGAGCGCGTGCAGGCGCGGCAGAAACGTGACGCTCAGCGCGAGACACACGCCAGCAATACCCAGCACGCCCGCCACCGCGCGCAGTGCGGGCGCGGCACGTGTGGAGAACGGGCGGACCTGCCGGAGGTAGGTGTACATGATGGCGCAGGCGATGCCACAGCCGAAAATGGCGATCCAGTACGATAGGCTGGCATCACCGAGCAGGAAGGTATAAAAAGGAAGCTGCCGCACCCATTCGATGCGGACGAGCGCCTCCGCTCCGATGGATGTGGCGAGCAGGGTGATGAACAGGGTAAGCCCGGCGCCGATGGGGGTGAGCAGGCGAGCGAGCCGCGCGGCCAGCCAGCCAAGCAGCGGCAACATGACGTAAAATTGCACTTCGACGGCCATTGTCCAGAAGACTGAGTTGATCTCGCCCACCGTCTGGGCGCTGATATTGGAGAGAAATAGGGCGTGCAGCGCGCTATCCAGCAGCGCGAACGCAGTGAGCGGGCCGGTGATGGTGAGGATCGCGAGACACGCCCAGTACGCGGGGCCAACACGCAGCGCACGACGGCGGTAGAAGAGGCGCGCGGATGGGCGCGCTTGCAAGCCAAACAGCCAGCGCGCGTAGGGAAGAAAGAGTAGAAAGCCGCTCAGGACGAAGAAGAGGTGGACGCCGGTGCGGCCATAATTGATGGGATAGCGGTAGGCGGTCACGCCAATCGGCGCGCTGGGAATGCTGGTCCAGGCGTGGTAGGCAATTGTCAGCAGGACGGCTACCGCGCGCAGGCCATCCAGGGCGGGAATGGGACTGATGGCACCGCTCTCCGGCCACAGCCGGCGCAGCCCGCGCCGGTCACGCGCGAATGCCGCCGGGGAGGCTGCTTCTAGCGGGGGAGCGGAGATGAGGGACATGCGGCGTCACCTTTCCAACGCGGCGGATACGGTCTGTGCCCACCCCGGTCCAAAGTGGGTCGCGGCCAGGCTGTCCCCATTCTGCCAGGTTCGCTCGCATCTGGGCAGAGTCCCGTGACGTATGGGTATCGCGCCGACGGCATCTCGTGTGAGCGCCTGCTACACGCGCGGGGCGCCCTGCCCGACGTAAAAGTAGCGGCCCGTCGGTGTCACGCTGACTTCCCAGGCAAGATCGTTCAGTCGTTGCTGGAGCGTTGTGGGGTCGTGGAAAACCTTGACGATGCGATACTCGCGGCCATCGTTGAGGCGGCGAGTCGCTGTGGTGGAGTCCGCGCCTTCGAGCGTATGGTTACGGGCGGTGCTGGTGGTCTCGTAGAGGGCATCCACGAAGAAGACGCGACCAGAGGGTGCGAGGGCCGCACGAACGAGCTGCCAGAATGACTCGAAACGCTCCGCGGGCACGTGCGAGAGCCAGAAGCTGAAGAAGATGGCGTCGTAGCGACGGTCAGGCCGCCAGGAGAAGAGATCGGCCTGAAGGTAACGGACGCTGGCGCCAGCGAGTCTGGCGCGATTGATGGCCAGCGCTTCGGGGGAGCTATCCACACAGGTGACGCTCGCGGCGTCGCGAACGAGGTGCTGAGTCCAGAGGCCGGTGCCAGCGGCGAGCTCCAGCACGTCGCCAGCGGGATGGAACGCATCGAGCGCGCGGACGGCGGCGGTGATTTCGTCGAACCAGCGGTGATTCAACTCGGAGCCATGATCGTAGCGCCCCTGACGCAGGAACCATTCGTCGTACTCGCCAGCGCGGGCGCGATAATAGGCGATCTGCTGCTGGAGCAGGTCATCATGGGATGTGGTGGACACGCTGGTTGCCTCTCTTTCTCTCGAATTATAGCGTGCGGAGGCGTCGCGCGCGTTTCTTTTGGGATTATGTGAATAAAGATGTGAGTTTTTTATAGAGCCTGGGCAAAGGAGACGGTACACTGATTGGCAAACGGGAGTCACGTGAGGTTGACGTGGAAGATGAGGAGGTAGGCTATGTGGCCCAAACGGCTTCCACAGCGCATCTCTCTTGTTGTCTCTGGATGTGTGCTGCTGCTCTCCCTTTGGGGCACGAGCGCGGCCACCGCGACAGCGAGTCCCGCGGCCACGCGAGCGCACGACGGGAAGAGCATGGCACTTATGCAGAAGGCGCACGTCGTCCGCGCTCGGTTGGGCAAGAGCGGACCTCTGGCCACACGAACGAACGCACCGGGTACAAAACGTGGGCCGGGCGCGGGTGCCGTTGGGCGCCCGACGACCGCGCCCGCGATGAGACTGCTGCAGCAAACAGCACCACACAGCTCCAGCGCGCCGCGATTCAATGGCGGCGGCATCGTGACTGGGGGCTTCCAGACAGTGGGTGCTCCGGGTGCGACACCACCTGATTCCGCGCTGGCGGTCAGCCCTAATTACCTGGTGTCGGCGACGAACCAGGGGGTGGCGTTCTTTGACAAGAATGGGGATCCGCCTGCTAATGCGCCAATTTTCCAGAATACGCTGTCGGCGTTCTTCGCACCCGCTGGTGCGGATGCCAAGGAAGCGAGAGTCTTCGATCCACGCGTCGTGTACGATGAGTACCTGGACCGCTTCTGGGTGCTGGTGACGGCGGAGAACGACAGCCCAGATCAGTCGAGCTATCTGCTGGCGCTGTCGCCACAGACTGAGGTGGCGTTTCAGGCGGGGACGTGGACGTATCTCGCGCTGGAGGTCAACGATGCGGGCTACTGGTGCGACTATCCGCAACTCGGAGTGGACGCGCAGGCGATTTATCTGACCTGTAATATGTTCGACCATCCCATAAGCAGCAACAACTTCGAGTACGCGCACATTGATGTGTATACGAAGCTTCAGTTCCTGGGAGGCGCGTGCTGCACGGGTTGGCGCTTCTTCGACCTGCACGATGACTTCGGCTCCGATTCGTTCACCATCGCTCCGGCGCATATGCATGGCGCGTCGGCGGGCAACGGCGAATATCTGGTGAATGCGGAAGGTCAGGGGGGTGGCGACAACGAGCTGCACGTCAGGCAGATTTACAACGTCCAGAATTGCTGTACGCCAGGGAATCAGAGCGCGCCCAGCATGGACGACAGTGACCAAACCGTTGGTAGCTTCGGCACACCACCGGCGGGTCGCCAGCCGAATAACGTGCAGGGCGTGGACACAGGCGATACCCGAGTGCTTTCGGCAGTGTGGCTCAACGGTAACCTGTATTTGACACAGAACACCTCGTGTAGCACGGGCGCCTGCGCGTTGTTCACACAGCTGAATGTGTCGGATATCGGGAACATTTCGACAGTGAACGACACGGTCCTCTCGTTTTCCGGCAACGATACCTACTACCCCAGCATCGAGGTGAATGCGCAGGGTTCTGTGGCGGAAGTGTTCGGACAGTCCAGCACGACGGCAGCGCCTGGAAGCAATGTGGTGATCATGCCGCCGGCAAACGTCTGTACGAATTGCTACGTGGGCCAGGGGACGCTCACCAGCGGCGGGGCAACCTATGTAAGGCTCGATACGACCAACAGGAATCGCTGGGGCGATTACTTCGCGGCGGCGGCTGATCCCGATGGAACGGGCATCTGGGTGCAGGGTGAATCGACCGGGGCGGCGATCAACACGAATGTCACGAACGCGGGGCTGGTGCTGGAGCCATTCGATAATGTCCCTCCATCCACGAGCATTCAACTCTTCGGCACACCACATGGCGGCTGGTACAACACCAGCGTGGGGTTTGAGATTCAGGCAGTTGATAGCGGGGTAGGGGTGCGGTCCATTTCATTTAGTGAAGGCGGAGCGCAGACTCTGGCATCGCAAAAATACTTTTCCAGCACCGTGTTCCAGATACCCGGCATTACCGCCGAAGGGACGACGCAGATCACGTACACGGCCACGGATGACTGGGGCAATGTGTCCAGTTGTACGGGAGGATGTCCGGCGACCGTACAGATTGACAAGACGCCGCCGAGCGTTACGTGCGATTTCCCGGATACACAGTGGCACGCCACGGATGTACAGATCTTCTGCCAGGCTACCGATAGGCTCTCCGGCCTGGCGGACCCGCTGCAGAGTATCTTCTACCTCTCAACGAGCGTACCGGCTGGGACGGAAACAGCGACGGCCCAGACAAATAGCGAGCAAGTGTGTGACGTGGCGGGCAATTGTGCGACGGCAGGGCCAGTCGGGCCGATTATGGTGGACAAGAAACCACCGACGATCACGGTGACGACACCCGCGAGTGGCGCTGCGTACACGCTGAACTCGGTGGTACCGGCAAACTATGCCTGTCAGGATGGTGGATCGGGAGTGGCGACATGCGTGGGCACAGTGGCGAATGGGGCCGCGATCAACACAGCCACAGCGGGAACACAGACATTCACCGTGACGGCGACTGATCAGGTTGGCAACGTCTCCACACCGCTGGTGGTGTCTTACGCGGTTGCGTATGGCATTAGCTTGCAGTACAACCCCGCGCGAAGCGTCTATAGCGGAGCGATCTATCCTATCCTGGTGGAGCTGGTGGACGCGAACGGGGTCAACGTCTCGTCGGCGACGATTCCGGTCACAGCAACGGGTATTGTGGATAGCACGGGGAAGGTCGTCCAAACGTTCAGCATGCCGATCCCGTTCAAATCGAATCTTGGGACAAGCATGTACGTTCTACCACTGAGCACGACGGGGCTGTCCAACGGGAGCTACTCTCTGACGTTCATCGCCGGGGCCGATCCGACGACGCATTATGCGCCGTTCACTGTCGGCCTTCCGCTGAGTATGGGACCGCAGTTCTAGGTTCCGCGTGTCGCGGCGTTAACTGGCTCTCCTCCTCCTGGTTACGATTGGGAGCGGGAGAGCCGTTTTTTGTGTGGTTGGGTGCGCCGAGAAGTGCCGGTACGTGTTCTCCCGTGGGCGCGAGCAGTGCGGCAGGCGGAGGTCCGGCGAGATGCGGCTTATCGCGATCCGGCGTGTCCGTCGTCAGAGGCGGGTCTGAGCGGGCGCTTTGGCTTGGCGTAGGTGGCGCGGGCGGGAACACTGAGTAGCTCGCGCTCCGGCCAGCGAAGCGCGGTGAGGCGACCGCCGAAGATACAGCCGGTGTCTATATTGAGTGTATTGTTGAGCCAGATCGGCGCGTAGATGGGCGTGTGGCCGTAGATGACTGCGGCGGAGCCGTGGTAGCTGGCGGCCCAATCGCCGCGTACGGGCAGACCGAATTCATCTATCTTGCCGGTCGTCTCGCCGTAGAGAGCGAACTCACGAATGCGGCCCGACACGCGCCCTTGATACGCCTGTTTCATGCCGGCATGCGCGACGACGAGCGCGCCGCCGTCCAGCACGTAGTGCGGCACGAGACCATCCACAAAGGCGATGTACGCGTGCGTCCAAGTGGCGCGCTCCTGAGTGGGCAATGCTTCTATCTGCACGATGCTCTGCTCCAGCCCGTGCGCGATGTGTACGTGGCGGCCGGTCAGGTAGCGTAGCAGCTTTACGTCGTGGTTGCCGGGCACACAGAGCGCCTGGCCAGCGGCAACCATGCGCCGCGCGAGGTTAACGGTCTCGACGATGCCGGAGCCGCGATCCACCAGATCGCCCAGGAAGATCGCGCGCCGCCGCAGAGGATGGCGCATGCCGCTGGCCGCATCGTCTTCGTAGCCGAGCAGCGCCAGCAGCTCGCGGAGCTCTTCGTAGCAGCCGTGGATGTCGCCGATAATGTCGAATGGACCCATTTCAGCGCGACGGTCGGGCAGCAGCGGCACACGCTCGATGCGCACGGCCTCTACATCCTCCGGCGAATCGAGGATGATTACCTGGCGGAAGCCTTCATGCTGGAGTCCGGGCGCGCTATATCGCATCCGCGCGTGGTCGCGCGCTCGCGGTGAATCAAGCGGGCGGTCAGAACGGGCGGCGTCGCGCTCCGCACAGACGCGCTCGTCCAGATTGAGCGCGATGGCGACAGGCAACACGTCATGTTGGTGGGCGATGTGAACCAGTGGGGCGCGGTCTTGTGGCCTGAGGTTGGTGGCATCAATTACGGTCAGGTACCCAAGCGCGAGGCGCGTTCCCGCGACATTTCGTAGCGCATCGAGGGCGGCTTCGGTGGCGGTTTGATTGTCGGGATCATCGCCGATGGCGGCACGATATGCCTCTACGCTGAGGATTTCCGCAGGGTCGAAGTGCCGTGCGGCGAACGTGCTCTTGCCGGAGCCAGAAGGGCCGATCAACACCACGAGGCTGAGGGAGGGGATGGCTACCCTGCGTTCGGTCCCAGTAGCAGAATCCACTCTTCAACCTCCTTACCGCGTGCGTTAGCATACCCCTTGCCCTCGCCGACACGTGTGAACCCACATTTTTCCAGGACCCGCAGCGAGGCGATGTTATCTTTGGCAGCACGGGCGTACAGAGGACGCGCCGTCACGTGACGCAAGAACGCGTTGAGCGCGCTGGTCGCAATACCCTTGCCCCAGTAGTGACGCCCAATCCAGTAGGTAATCTCTCGTTCACCTTGTTGCTCAAAGCTTGCAATGTTGCCAACCACCTGCCCATCGAAGACAATGACTTGCTTGATGATTGCGTCGTCGGCAAGAATTCGCGACCAGTGCGCCATGAAGGCATCATGATCCACCGGATCACTGGCCGTGAAGGCGGCCATATAGTTGGCGGCTGTATCCAGCTGCTGCTCGAAGACGATGGGTAGGTCGTCTTCGCTCAAGTCGCGCAGGAGCACGTCGCTCGTCATTGACATGGTAGGGTATCCTCGGTTCCTGATTTGTATGCGTTTTGCGTGGCGTTATCGGGCTATATCTCTATCAGTGGTCACGGCGCGCGCATCTTCATCCGATCCAGCTACAAACGTCCGCGTGTCGCCGTCTACCTGTTCCCAACTCGCCTCCCACTACTCACCGAACGTACTGTGTCACCTCTGCGGCTGTGACGCAAGAGGCGGCTGCTGTTTGCGCGCGGGGTGGCCGCACGGGTGAGAGGAGGTTACCGCGGCCTGCGCAGGAACGCGAGCACAGCTTGCCATGAAGCGGCAGCGGCTTGCGCCTGGTCGCGCGGATTGCCGCCATACGCGACGTGCTGGCCGGTGGCGGGATGGCGCCGCGCGCTGGCGGTGGTGGGCAGGCCGGGGATACTCAACGCTTCGATCATGTGACCGGCGCCAGGGTAGCGCAGGTGCTGGTCCGCGTAGGGGTGGCCGCAGACACGCAGACGCTCCATGACAATCTCTCCCATGCGCGCGCTGGGCCAGAGGGAGTCGTCCGTGCCGGAGATCAGCAGCACCGGTCCGGCGATGCGCTCGACGGGGATCGCGGCCATCGCGCAGGCGGCGACATCGTCGAGATTCAGCGAGTACCACGCGGCAAACCCCGCTGGGCCGAGCGCTTCCAGCTCGCGCGCCTGCTCCGGCGTCACCCGGTTCGGCATGCGCTGCACGGGTTGGCCCCGATACGTCCAGGCGGGGGCGTCCGCGCCGGTGGCGCCCCAGACCACGGCACTTGGCGAATAGGTGATGACCGATCCAACACGCGGACAGTGCGCACCCAGCAGTAGCGCCAGCTCCGCCCCGCGCGACGCACCCAGCACGGTGATGCGATCCGGGGAAATACCAGGGCGCGTCGCCAGCCACTCGACTGCCGTCTCGCCATATTCAAGTGGAATGGCGGCCAAGCGCGCGGGCAACCCGTCGGTGGCGAAGTACGCCAGCGCGAAAGCGGCGATGCCGTGTGACGCCAACAGCGCCGCCTGATGCTCGCGGAGTCCGCCGCTGGAGCCGCCGAGCACTAGCACGGCGGGATTCGCGCCGGATCCGGACGGCTGGAAGAATGTGCCCACCAGTCCACACTCGCGTATCTCAGCGCGCGTGACGCCGGGTGCGAGAAATGCCCGCTTCAGCGTCGCGCGGGCAACCATTTGACCTGCGACGGTCACTGTCAACGTCGTGGAGAGGGGATCCAGACCACGCAGCACGAACGGCGACACCTCGGGTTCGGCGGGATCGAGCGCCATCGCCCAGAACAACGCCAGCGCCGCCGCGCCCGCATGACTGCTCGCGAGCGGCGCGGACGCGGCGAGATCCACCGTGCCGGTCTCGTCCGCCGCATATGTCGCGGATGACGACCAGATGCGTTGCGCGCCATCGCGCTGGCGCGCCGCGAGCGTGACGCGCTGGCCTGGCGCGAGGCCAGCCAGATATATGTGCGGCGGCTCGTCCACGAGCGCGGGATTGGGGGTGATGGCCAGGACAGGCGCTGCCATGTGTCATCCCAGCGGGGGCTGCCAGACCTGCGCCGTGGCGTCCCAGCCACCAGAAGCGATGGACGAGCTATCCGGCGACCACGAGACGGCACGTAGGGAGAAAGCGTGGCCACGCCACGCGAAACGCACCCGCCCGGAGTCTGCTTCCCACACCAGTATTGTATCATCTCGACCTAACGAGGCACTATACTTCCTGTCGGGCGACCAGGCCACCGCATTGAGGAAGGAGCGCCGCTGGGCGACCAGGCCACCCTCACCCGGCGGCGCCATGCCGGTGTCACCCGGGTCGCGGCTGCCCTGCGCCGCGCCGCGCTGTCTCCGCGGGAAGCCCTCGTCCGTATGGGCATTGCCCGAGCATGAAAAGACCATGGTATGACATACGAGCGGAGTTGACACGCCCAACGAGGGTGCGGTATGGTACACTTTGTGTCATGGTTGTTCACTGAGTGAAAGGAGAGAAGCGGCAATCTGGAGCCGCCGCCGGTTGGCCCGTGGCACTCCAGCGACACCTGCTGTCAACGTTTCACGACAGACGCTATGGAGGGAGTGATTCTGATGTCAGGTAGCACGCCACCGACTCCACCGACCCCCGTTGACGCGAATGCACCCGCGTATGTGCATCACGGCGAGGGGCATCACAGCCACAAACACGCGCACGGTGAGCACGGCCATCACCATCATCGTCATCACCACGAGGGCGGCGAGCAGGAACATACCCACGGCGCCGATCATCCTTTGCACGAACAGCACCCGGATCATCACCAGCACCACATGGGTGGATAAACGTTCACATGGTAGTGCGCCACGTATCCACGGCTGCATGATTTTGGCACGATGGTTGCTCAGGTTCAAGCCATGGTAGGTCGTGGCAAACTGCGACGTTGAGCCAGTTTTGTGAGCATCGGTGGTCGGGGTACATGGCAATCCCCTTTGGCATACCGCCAAAATTGCGACCACGGTACCACGCCACCGGTGCATCCTACGTGCAAGAACGGAGACGCATCCATGAAGATCATTGGACGGATGGGAGCCCTCATTCTCGGATTAGTGGCCTTTGTAGTGGGTTTCATCATTAACGTGGTCCATTCCTCATTCGCGCACCTCTTCGAGCCGGGATCCTCGACGCATGGGTTCATCGCGCTACTCTTCTTGCTCATCGGCCTGGTCGGCGCTTTCGTCGCGCTGCCCCGGCCAGTGGCGGCGGCGGTATTGATGGTGATCGCGGCCATCGGCTTCATCGTGTTCGTCGGCTTCGGGGGTGGTATCGTTCCGGCAATCCTGTTCCTGCTCGCGGCATTACTCGCCTATGTAGATCGTTCGGCGACAGCGCGAGCCATGTGAGCGATCCTTCCTGCTGGATGCGCCAGTCCCCGCGCGCGGGGACTGGCGCATCCTCATGCCGCGACGAGTAGTCTAAGGTAGGGTAGGCGCACAGCGCTGGCGGTGTCGCGCTTGCCTGACGCATTCACGGGAGCACGCCGCTGGCAAACTGCGGAATATAGGCTTCGACACTATCCACGTACCAGCAGTTCTGGATACCATACTGGTCCGTGTACCCCGGCCCCTCATTGTAGGCGCTCAGCGTAATATCCAGCAGGGATGGCTGGCCGTTCGTAGCATAATTCGGGCAGTACGCCACGGATGTGCTGGCGTTGTATGGACAGGCCCACGGCTGTGCTGTTGTCGAGGGCAGGGCGGCGTAGTACGCGTTGCTCGGATTATTGAAGACGGCGGCGCAGAAGCTATTGGGATTGGCTGTGCCATCCGGGTTCGTCGTATCGGGATAATTCAGGTGCGCCTGCTGGTAATACCACGCGATGGTATAGGTGCCGGGATTGGATGGCGATGTGCCGCCATTGTCGCCCCAATAGCCATAGAAGCAGCTCAGCCACACGAAGAACTTCGCGCCGAGGTTGGCGTTCCCCTGAAGCGTGTATGGATCGTAATTGGTCGGCGAAAGACCGCACTGTGGCACACTCACGCCGTTGAGCCAGGGATATGTGTAGTACTGAATCTGCATCAGTCCGATGCCCCCGTCGCACGAGATGACATCTTCGTGCCACTTGCTCTCTTGCCAGGCGTCCGCCAGCAGCAGCATGCGTGGTAGACGGTATTGGTCGGCGGCCTGATAGAGCGCGGTGCGAATCTGGTCCTGAGATGGGTTGTTGCCCTTGTAATATGGGCATGGCTGGCATGTCGTGCTCAGTGCCGCCACCTGTACAGTTGTGGCCGTGCTCGTACTCGTCGCGGTCGTACTCGTCGCGGTCGGCGGCAGGGGTGTATCGGTGGGCGCAGGCAGCGGCGTCGGCGTCGGGCAGAAGGTCGCGGTTGGAGTCACGAGTGGCGGAGTCGGCACAGGCGGCGGTGGAGGCGCGTGTACCGGATTATTGGGCGCAGGTGACGCCGGAGTGTGGGTCGCCGGCGCGCGCGTTAGCACAGGCGATACGGCGATGGTATCGGTCGCGGTGCTTACCAGGGCGAGCGGCGCACCCGTATGCGAAGCTGGCGGCGGCTGGAGCAGGCTGATGCCGAGCAGTGTCGTGGCGACGACCAGCACGACGAGCGCCCCAGCACCAGCAGCTACGAGTCGTGGGCGGCGGCGGGCACGTTGAAACACGGCACGAATGGACTGGAAGCCGTGGTGAGGCATGGTATCCTTCCCTGGTTTTTGGCAGACACCGACGAGATGGGACCCGCGCGGCGTGCCCACATCCCGTTACGATACAACGGACCGCTGGTATGGGGGTAACAGGTAGCCCACCCAGCCCGCATCAGGACCGATCATGACCGCATTACCCGATATACTGGAAATGACGCGGAAACGACACACAGTGCGTTCAGCGATGAGTGAGGAGACATGATGAGTGAGACGGTAGCAGCGGAGACAGGCAATCTCGATGTGGCGGGCGGGCGGCTTTACTATGAAGTGGCGGGCGCGGGCCACCCACTCGTGCTGCTGCATGCGGATGTCGCCGATTGCCGCATGTGGGACGAGCAATTCGCCGCTTTTGCGCGACAGTATCGCGTCGTCCGCCTGGATAAGCGCGGTTTCGGCAAGACGGTGTCCGATACCACCGTGTTTTCGCACCGGCAGGACATCGTGGATTTGCTCGCGCATCTTGGCATCGCGCGGACGGCCATCCTTGGACTCTCCAATGGCGGGGCGCTGGCGCTCGATTTTACATTGGAGCATCCGGAGCTGGTGGACGCGCTGATCGTCGTGTCGGGCGGCATTGGTGGTTACGAGGAACCAGCAACCGATGCGGAGATGCAGATCTTCGGTGAATATGAGGAGTTGGAAAAGCGCCATGATATTCCCGGAATGATCGAGCGGAGCGTGCATATCTGGGGAGACGGGCCGGACCAGCCAGTGGGCCGCGCGAGCGTGGACACGCGAGAGCGGCTGCGCGCGATGATCGCGGACAACTACCGCTTGCATCCCGAGGAGCTTCAGCCGGAGCGCATGATTCCGCCGGCTATCGGGCGCCTTGGAGATGTCCACACACCCACCCTGGTTATCCTTGGCGGCCTCGACTTCACCGGGACGATTGACTCGATGAACGTGCTCGCTGAGCGGGTGACCGGCGCCGAGAAAGTGGTATTTCCCGATACCGCCCACATGGTCAATATGGAGCAGCCCGAGCGCTTCGACGCCGTTGTGCTGGAGTTCCTGGCGCATGCGCTGAAGGCGTAAGTCGGTACGCGCCACAACGTTACCGCGGGCGCCGCTCTCCGTGGGGGCAACGGCGCCCGCGACGTATATCCAATACGGCCGCTTGCCACGCCAGATAGCCGCCATCCAGCGTACGCGCCGCTTTGTCCACGAGGCCGATCAACAGGTTGTCGTGGCACGGCATTATGTCGAAGATCGCTGGTAGTGCGGGCTACCGGCTCAGCGCGGGAATTAACGTAGGAAGCAGGTGTTCCGCGGCCTCTTCGTTCTCTGGCCAATCATACTCTACGCCAATCTGATCGCAGAACCATCGCCCCCAGGCATACGTCTGGCGAAGCATTGATCCTGAGCGCCGTCCTAGCTCTGTGAGTGAGTACTCGACCTTCAGTGGTCCGTGTGCAGAAGCCTGCCGGTGCAGCACCCCCATATGCTCCAGGTCTCGCAGCTGCATGGTGAGCGTTTGCCGGTTAGCCTGGGGAATGAGCTGGGACAATTCACCGAAGCGCTTGGTTCCACTCAGCAAGTAATACCAGATCCAAAACTTCCACCGGCCTCCCAGGCTCACCAGCCAATCATCGTACTCCAGGCCGTTCTGATCGCAGTTCCACTGTCCCCATTGATAGAACTGGCGAAACATCGGCTCTGACCGCCGGGCCAGCTCTGTGAGTGAGTATTCAATCTTCGGGGGCACCTGCATGTAGGTCTGCCGGTGCAGCACCCCTACCTGCTCTAACTCCCGCAACTGTATGGTAAGCATTTGGCGGCTGGCCTGGGGAATGAGTCGCCGCAATTCGCCGAAGCGTTTCGTTCCATCCAGCAAGTAATACCAGATCCAAAACTTCCATTTGCCCCCGACACCCGCCCCACCAAGCGGGCACTCCGTGGTCTTCTTAAGTCGTGACATACGTGGCAGGCTCCATTCCACGAGAAAGTAGTCTCTTCTCAGTCACATAAAATTGCGTATTGCAGGCATCCTCTTTCTTCAGCACATTCATTGTATCGAGCCGCAGGGACTCGTTTCAAGTCACGATTAAGCCGTTCAACGAGGTAAGCCATGGGACAACAATCTGATTTCGCTATCGAGACTACCGACCTCACCAAGGACTTCGGCAAGACGCGGGCGGTTGACAAGGTCAATCTGACTGTGCGCACCGGTACCGTCTATGGCTTCCTGGGGCCGAACGGTGCCGGCAAGACGACCACGATTCGCATGCTCGCCACGCTGGTCCGTCCGGATGGCGGTACCGCACGGGTATTCGGCCACGACGTCGTGCGTGAGGCTGATGCGGTACGCAGCCGGGTGAGCTTGACTGGCCAGTTCGCCTCGCTCGACGAGGATCTGAGTGGGCTGGAGAATCTCATTCTCCTGGGAAAGCTGCTGGGCCATACATGGGCCAGCGCCAAGGCGCGAGGAGGCGAGCTGCTAGAGGTGTTCGGCCTGGCCGAGGCGGCTGGTCGTCAGGTGAAAAAGTTATCAGGTGGCATGCGACGCCGTCTCGACATCGCCGCGAGCATAGTCGTCACGCCTGACCTGCTCTTTCTCGACGAGCCAACCACCGGTCTCGACCCACGTAGCCGCAACCAGGTGTGGGATATCGTGCGGGCGATTGTCGCTGGCGGCACGACCGTGATGCTCACCACGCAGTATCTCGACGAGGCGGATCACCTCGCCAGCCGGATTGCCGTCATAGATCGCGGCAAGATCATTGCCGAGGGCACCAGCGGGCAGCTCAAGGCATCTATCGGCACGGGCGCTGTGCATGTGCGGCTTTTCGACCCGGAACAACGGTCTACCGCCGAGCGAGTGCTATCGCAGGCGCTCGATGTGCCCGTACACATGGAAACCGACCCGGTGGCGTTGTCGGCACGGGTCACCGCTGAGCCCGCCACACACGAAATGGGCGAGCGCGTCGCGCATGCGCTGGCCGAGCTATCCCGCTCCGGGGTCGCGGTCACCGACTTCGCGCTCGGCCAGCCGAGTCTCGATGAGGTGTTCCTCGCCCTGACCGGTCACGTTGCTGAAGATCATGCAGCCGTAGAGGAGAAAGGTCTATGACCACGATATCAACCGCAGAACCCCGCACTGTTGACCAGAGCCTGCGCTCAGCGCTGCTGGCTCGCTCGCGGCCGTCGCGTCCAAGCGCACTCTCCGCGTCGCTCACCTTCGGGTGGCGCGGCCTACTGAAGATCAAATATGTTCCAGAGCAGCTGGCTGACGTGATCGCGATCCCAATCATCTTCACGCTCATGTTCACCTACCTGTTCGGTGGCGCATTAGCCGGATCGCCTGGCACGTATCTGCAATTTCTACTGCCGGGCACCCTGGTCATGACCGTGGTACTCGTCACCATGTACTCCGGAACCGGACTGAACACGGACGTCACCACGGGAGTTTTCGACCGTTTTCGGACAATGGCGATCTGGCGGCCCGCTCCCATCGTCGGCGCTCTGTTCGGCGATGTCGCGCGGTATCTACTCGCCTCGATCCTTGTCATCGCGCTCGGCCTGGTGCTGGGCCTCCGTCCAACCGGCGGCGTGATCGGTGTGCTACTGGCCGTGGCACTCATCCTGGCATTCGCGTTCAGCCTTTCGTGGGTCTGGACTGTGCTTGGGTTGCTCCTGCGGACACCGAACGCGGTAATGAGTGTAAGCACGGTTACCCTATTCCCGCTGACCCTCGCAAGCAACGTCTTCGTGGATCCGCGCACCATGCCAGGGTGGCTGCAAGCGTTCGTCACGGTCAATCCTGTCACACACCTGGTGACAGCTACACGCAGTCTGATGATGCACGGCACGGTAGCGGCAGGGCAGGTGAGCTGGGTGTTGCTGGTATCGGTGGCGCTCACGGGGATATTCGCCCCACTCACCATGTACCTGTTCCGCAACAAGCGCTGAGTGATGGACCTGGCGAGTCCGGGCTATTCCCGGCTTTCCTTGGAGAAGAAGAGAACGATGAACAACTATTCAATCGCCTTGTTTTTCCACATCGTCGGCGTGCTGGGATACTTCGTGGCGCTCGGCCTGGAGTGGACGAGCCTACACCGATTGCGACAGGCTACAACCACCGCGCAGGCACGTGAGTGGATCCGCATCTCCAGCGGGCTGTTTCGGCTGGGGGGTGCCTCGATGGCACTGATCCTTGTTGCGGGTTTGTATATGATGGCGGTGGGCAAGATCGGCGCGGCATGGCTTATTGTCGCGTTTTGGGCGTTCGTCGTGCTGGCTGTGCTTGCGGCGGCGCTTAGCGGCCCACGGATGGCGGGCATCAGGCGGGCAGTGACGGCGGGGGTGGCGGAGAATGGGCCTGTGGCGCCCACTCTCTCGCGTTTGGTGCAGAACCCGCTTCTCTGGATCTCTATCCAAACGCGAGTGGCTTTGGCCCTGAGCATCGTCTTTCTCATGACCGTCAAGCCAGATCTCGGCGGAGCGCTACTCACCGTAAGCGTAGGTGCCGTCCTTGGCGTCGCCTCCGCGTTGCCGTTGCCTGGTCGTGCGCGAACGCAAGAGGGACCAGCCATATGATCGCCATGTGACCGCCCTATGACGGCGGCATGACCCTTTGTGGAGTGGGGTGGGTGCCAGAGCGCGCCTATCCCACGCCGATCTCTTGTCGGTGATCGCATGCGCGCGAGCTTGCTCCGGCGGCACAGGCGAGGGACGCGGGCATGTCAGAGGTTGAGCGTGTATACATAGAACTCGCGGTCGCGCTGCCACCCAAGTGATTCGTAGAGGGACTGCGCCGTCGTGTTGGTCGTCTGGGTTTCGAGCATGAGACCGCGCGCGTCCGTTTCCTGCGCGAAGGCTCGCGCCCGCTCCAGCAGCAGGCGCCCCACGCCATGCCGGCGGAATTCTGGCGCGACGAAGAGGTCGTTGAGGATCCAGAGCCGCTTGAGCGCTCCGGTGGAAAACGACGGGAAAAGCTGCGTGAAGCCGGCCGCCGTGCCGTCATCGCGCAGGGCCAGGAAGATCACCGAGTCGCCACGCTCCAGCCGCTCCTGCAGAAACGCCCGCGAACGCGCAGGCTCCGGCGGCCGCTTGTAGAACTCGCGATAGCCGACGAAGAGCGGGGCGAGCTGGTCCAGATGGGCCATCTCAGCCCGAACTACCGAGAGGTCGCCACTGCGCTGGCTGGCCGCTATGCCGGAGGCCGCGTGCTCGGTAATCCCCTCTGGATGCGCCGCGAGCCACATGCGCAGGCGCTCACAGAGCGCCTCGACCTCGGCGCGCCCGCCACGCGGCGCCGCTGGCCACTCATCCACTCGAATTCCCCAATATTCGCGTGGCGCATCGGGATAGCGCCCGATCAGGTGGACATGAATATGTGACGTGTTGTCTCCCAGCACAAAGGCGTAGACGTGGACGACGCCCAGCAGCTCGCGCAGCGCCTGACTCAGCCGCGCGAGCTGCCGCCCCAGAGCCGCTCCTTCTTCCAGGGAGAGGTCGCTCAGCGTTGGCACGTGTCGTTTCGTTTCCACGAAGACGTAGCCAAGGTAGGTTCGTCCCTCGTTATCTGGCCGTGCGGCGCCGACGTAGATCTGATCATCCTCGTAGATCGCGCCACCCGCAATATCCACCTCGCCACGATGTTTCCGGCACACGAAGCACTCTTCGATAGACATGTCTCGCTCCTTACGACCGCATCTAACCCTTGGACACACGACGCCCCATACGATAGCATGCACTAAAGAGGGCGTTCCATGAGCATGAGGCTGGCACGGCAATTGTGGGTATCTCTGATGGCAACGTTATGAATGGGGATTCGTGTGCGACACAGCGAACCAGTGGGAAACAGCCAGGGCGGCGGCGCTCCCACGCCATCGAATTCCTCCTTTGCCATTCGCGCACGTAACATTCCCGCCGACTGGCCGCCTCTCGCCGCACTCGTACTGAGCCTTGCCTACTACTATGCCGTTCCCGCGCCGCTGCTCGCGTTGCCCGGTTTGCTCGCCTTCCTCGGCCTCACGTGGCTGCGGCTGGATCTGGCGCTCTGTATTCTGCCACTCACCTTTCCCTTCTGGTTTGTGCCCAAGCATGTCGGCGGGAACGTGGTATTTCCACTGAGCGAGATTGCGCTGGCGGTGTGTTTCGCGGTGGCCCTCGTGCGGGAAGCGCGGAGCCTCATTCGCCGTCCCCCGGTACGGGCCGCTCTCACGAAGACGCGGGTTGGTCAGCCTGCGCGGACGGCGGAGGCCGCGGGGCCACACTGCGCGACGCCCGGAGAGGAGGAGGCGAGCGGGCGGCTGTTGCGAGCGGCCGCGGCTCACACATCCCTCCTTGCGCGTCTCGGACGCACGGGCGCGCCGGTGTTGATCGGCGCGGCGCTGCTGCTGGCGGGCACGGCGCTCGGCGTGGTGATCGCACGCCGGCCACACGAGGCGCTGCGGGCGTTCCGCTGGGAGGTCGTGGAGCCGCTGTTGTATGCTGCGCTCGTGCTGGTGTATCTGCGCGGGCGGCATGTGCGGCTGCTCGTCGGGGCGTTTCTTGGCGCGGCGCTGCTGCTGGCGACGCTCGCCGCCATACAGGTCTTCTGGCTTCACGTGACATTCCTGCCGGTCGCGCAAGGGAACCGGCTGATCCCTTATGCTGCGCCTGAGGGCGCTGCGGCGCGCGCGACGGCGTTCATCTTCGGCAGTGGCAATACGCTCGGCGCGTGGATGGCGCGGGCGTTACCGCTCGCGCTCGCGCTGGGCCTCGCCCCGCGTGGCATGGCCCGGCGCTGGCGGCTGCTTTCGCTGGTGGTCACGGTGGCGAGCATACCCGCGCTGCTGTGGAGCGATTCGCGTGGCGCGCTGATCGCCGCCGCGCTCGCCTGTGCCGTCGTGGGCGTTTTGAGCCTGCCGCGCCCTCGCTGGGCCATTGGCGTGTCCGTGGCAGGCGCGCTCGTCGCGCTCGCGGCGCTACTGGCCAATCGCGCCGCCGTGCTGAACGCGTTACTGACCGGCCACGGCGGCTCAGGCGAGGTGCGCACGCTCGTGTGGCTCGCTGGCTGGCACATGATTCGCGACCACGTGTTGCTCGGCATCGGCCCTGACCAATTTCTCTACTACTACAGCAATCTCTACACACGACATCCCTACTGGATTCTCTTTCAGAATGGGCACCGAACGCTCGCCTGGACGGAGCCGAATCTGGCGCAGCCGCACAACCTCGTGTTGGATCTCTGGCTGAGCGGCGGTATTCTGGCGTTGGCGGGCTTTGCTGTGGTGCTGGCGGCGTTCTGGCGCGGCTGCTGGCTCGTGGGGCGCGCCGCCCGCATTCAGGCGGCGACATCCTCACTGGATGCCGCATCCGAAGGGCTTCAGCCCGCACCCGCCCGTGCGCCGGTCATTCTTGGTCGCGACTCCGCCGCATGGAGCGCCGCGCTCGCGCTGGGCCTGGGCGCGTCTGTGCTGGCGGGAGTGTTGCATGGCATGGTGGATAGCGCCTACTTCGAGCCGGATCTGGCGCTGCTGTTTTGGTGGGCTATCGCTTCGTTGATCCTATCCGTAGGTTCGTGACACTTCCTCCGTTTCCCCTCGCCATTCCGCCTCCATCTGTAGTAGAATGGCGGCACGAGGCAGGCGGTGCGAGAGCGGAATGGGAGGGCGGGCGCGATGGAGCAGCTGCGGGTCTTCGTGAGCCATACGCATACGGACAACGAGT
>DATGEP010000024.1:0-45462 GCA_035310125.1 Ktedonobacterales bacterium | reverse complement strand
GTGAGGGAACGAGACCGATGGCGCTATTGCGGGAGAACACAGCCACACAGCCCGAATCGCGCGGAGGAGCACGCTCTCTCTGGCAGGCATACGGGCGACTTCACCTCCCTTGGTCGCCCATCGTCATGCTCTGGCTCATGACGCGCCTGGTGGTGCTCGCTCTCGCAGTGACAATCCCGCCCACCTTATACGCGCCCGATACGCGCCCGCGCATTATCCCCGCGGCTCCGCGCCGAATTGGGAGCGCAGGGCGGCGACGATGCCTGCGTGCGCCCGCTCGATCTCGGCGTCGGTGAGCGTGCGCTCCGGCGACTGATAGGTGAGCGAGTAGGCGAGACTCTTCTTGCCGGCAGGGATGCCCTCGCCGGTGTAGACATCGAAGAGGCGCGCGTCGCGCAACAGCGGCGCGCCGCTCGCACGAATCGTGTCGGCCAGCGCCACGGCCGCTACATCATCGTCAACGACCACAGCGAGGTCGCGCTCGGCGGCGGGATAGCGCGCAATGGTTGCGGAAGTAATGCGTTCGGGTACTGCGGCGTACAGCCGCTCCAGGTCTAGCTCGGCAAGATAGGTGCGCTCGATCAGATCGAACCGCTCAGCCACCTCCGGGTGGACCTCGCCCAACACGCCAACCGTCAACCACTCCGCCGCATGGGCCACGGCACGGTCGGGCGCGTCGTTCTCATCCGCGAGAGGTGCCACCTCCAGCAAAGCGCAGCGGCCCGGATGGAACGTGGGATGTTGTGTCGCGGTGAAGCGATAGCGCGCCACTTTGAGCGTGCCAAGCAAGGTTTCCAGCACACCTTTGAGGTCGTAGAAGTCAGCCGGGCGCGTGGCTTCAGCCCACCTCAGCGCCAGCGGACCGCTCAGCGCGATACCCAGCGTGCGGCGCTCGTGTGGCAGGCCCGTTCCGGCGGCTAGCTCCGGCGTAGGGAGATAGCGTCGGCCCAGCTCGAAGAACCAGAGGCCAGCGTCTTCATGCTTGGCGTTCTCGCGGACCGTGGCGAGCAGGCCGGCCATAAGCGTCAGCCGCAGCGCCTCCATCTCGTTGCTCAGCGGATTGCGGATTGTAATGGCGGGCAGTCGCTCCGCCAGCGCCTCGACCTTCTGACGCTCCAGCGCCCGTCCAACCGGCGGCGTGGTGACGAAGGGCGCGACGGCGCCGCTCGCGTCGCCAGCGTCATCCTTCGCGACAGGAACCGGCGCGGTGAGTAGTGTCTCCTCACCGGGTGCGGCACCAAGCAGTAGCCGCGCCATGTTTGCCTTGCTGGTGAGCGTATAGGTCACGATCTCCGTCAGGCCGGCCCCGATCAGGGTGTCGCGAAGATGGTCCTCGCGCTCGATCCACATTTCGGACATCGGCGCGGGCAATGGACCTTCAGGGAGGATACTGGGGATGCGGTCGTAGCCGACGATGCGGGCGACCTCCTCGACAAGATCGGCGCTTTCCTCTACGTCGTGCCGCCAGGTAGGGATCGTCACCTGGACCAGCGTCGAGTCGCCATTCTCGCGCACGCCGAACTCGAGGGCGCGCAATGCGTCAATCGCCTCGGAGCGCGTGACAGTCATGCCGGTTAGCCATTCTACCTGACCGAGGTCGAACGGGATCGTGCGCTGTGCGACCGGCTCCGGGTAGAAGTCCACATGGCCCGGCGCGACGGCGCCGCCGGCTAGCTCGGTAAGCAGCTGCACGGCGCGGTCAATGGCGATGGCGGTCAGCTCGATGTCGGGATTCTTCTCGAAGCGACCGGACGACTCCGTGCGCAGGCCCAGCGCGACGGAGGTGCGGCGGATATTCGTCGGGTTGAAATGCGCCGCCTCGAGCAGCACAGTGGTCGTGGTATCGCCCACCTCCACGCGCGTGCCGCCGAAGATGCCCGCGATGACATTGGGACCGGCGGGATCGGTGATGAGCAGCATTTCCGGTGTGAGGGTGCGCGTCTCGCCGTCCAGGGTGGTTAACTTCTCACCGGGATTGGCGCGGCGCACGATAATGGTGTGGTCGGCCACTTTGTCATAGTCGAAGGCGTGCAGTGGCTGTCCCAACTCCAGCATGACGTAGTTCGTGATGTCCACGACGTTGTTGATGGGCCGCATCCCCGCTTCGGTCAGCCGCTCGGCCATCCACGCCGGTGATGGGCCAATCTTGACATTGCGCACGACGCGGGCGGTGTAGCGCGGGCAGAGGTCGGGATCGCGCACCTCCAGCTTCATCAGCTTCGTGGCAGACGTGCCCTTCTCTTTGACGGTGGTGCTGGGCATCTTGAGTCGCGCGCCCGTGAAAGCGGCGACCTCGCGCGCGACTCCGACCATACAGAAGAGGTCGCCGCGATGCGCCTTGATGTCCAGCTCGATAATGGCATTACCGAGCAGCTTGCCGAGTGGCACGCCCAGGGGCGTATTGGGCGGGAGGATGTAGATACCCTCATGGTCGTCGCTGATGCCTAGCTCGCGCGGAGAACAGAGCATCCCCTGCGAGAGGACACCCATCGCCTTCTTCTCCGCAATGGTGATGTTACCGACCATCGCGCCGATGCGAGCCAGCGGTACCCGGTCATGCAGCTTGATGTTCGACGCACCGCAGACGACGCTGAACTCTTCGCGCCCATTGGTGACGCGGGTGGCGCTGAGGTGGTCGGAGCCTTTGACGCGCTCCAGCCAGATGATCTCGGCGGTTTCAATACCGGGCCAGGGATACTCGACGCGATCCACCTCCAGCCCTGCCATGGTGAGCCGGTTGGCCAGCTCTTCAGGGTCGAGCGTGACATCCACGTACTCTTTGAGCCAGGAATACGGTACTTTCATGAGTTTCTCACCCCTAATAGTGTGCGCATATTCGAGATTCGCGGGCTAAAGGCTCGCGGCTAATTCCAGTTGGCTGACGAACGTTTTGTTTGGCAGGGTTTCGCTCCGGCCTTCGGGCCGGGTTCTCTGTTGTGCGTTCCCCTACTTATTCGTGTTCGTGCGGGCGATGGCGATGAGGTCTGCCAGCACGCCGAACGCCGTCTGGCCGGGGCCGCCCTCGCCTTCCACGAGTGTGAGATCTTGCATCGTATCGGTGTGGATTTGGAGGGCCGTCTCCATGCCGGAGAGATGCGCGAAGAAGTCGGTGGCCGGCAGCGCAAGAAGCCGCACGCGCGCGACAACGTGCTCGCCATCGCGCTCAGCTTCAACTACCTGCTTTAGTGTCTCGCCCGGCCGCATATCGGCCTGTGCCTGGCGCATCGCCTCAGCGCCCAGCGTTCCGCGCAGCACGTCCGCCGGACGCAGCTCCGCGCCCATGAGCACGTTGGCGAGGACGGTGGCCTTAACCGATGCATCCCAGCCGTCGAGATCGTAGCTGGGATCGGCCTCAGCTACACCGGCGCGCTGCGCGGCGGCGATGCCCTGCTCCAGCGTCTTGCCCTGGGCCATGAGGCTGAGCACATAGTTGCTGGTGCTATTCAATAGACCGCGAAAGCCGGTGATGGTGGTCGCCGGTAGCGACGCTTCGGCCATGCTGAAGATTGGTGTGCCGTCCATCACCGTGGACTCGAAGCGCAACGAAACGCCATGCTCGCCCGCCAGCGCCCGTAGCTCGCGATAGGCATGGGCAATCGGGCCCTTATTGGCTGTCACGACATGCTTGCCAGTGGTGAGCGCCGCGCGGACATGGTCCGTAGCGGGCTGGCCGGTCATTGGGTTGAGGGTCGTCAGCTCCAGCACGACATCGGCGGGACACGTGCGCGCGAACGCCAGTGCATCGCCTATGAACTCGCGTGGCCCATCTACGAGCGATGCAATCTGTCGCATCGCAGCCTCGCGATTGGGTATCGTCTCGCGGGTCGTGCGCGGCCAGCCTGACGCCGCCAAATCGGCTGGCGCTATGCCGCGCGGCGCGATCCACGCGCCTGACGAACGGGTGAACGCGCCGGTGAAACTCACGGCGAGGCCATAGCGGCGCTCCATCTCGCCGGCTTTCTCGGCAAGCATGATGGCGAGCGCCTGCCCGACGTTGCCGAAGCCGAGCGAGGCGATACGCAGATGCATGGGACGTGTCCTTCTCCCGGCTTTGCGTAGCCGGAGCACGAGATCGAGCGTTGAACCACAGGTCGTATGCGATGGCAAAACCCTTCAGGGCCATTGAGCTAAGGGCCGGCCCTTTCGATCCGTTCTCCCGTCACGAAAACTGTCGCAGGAAGCGCAGGTCGTTGCTGGTGAAAAGGCGAATGTCGTCAATGCCGTAGCGCAGCATGGCGATCCGCTCGATGCCCAGCCCGAAGGCGAAGCCGCGATACTTCGCGGGATCATAGCCGACACCACGCAGCACCTTCGGGTTTACCTCGCCGGAGCCGCCCATTTCCAGCCAGCCGCTGTATTTGCAGACGCGACAGCCCGCCCCGCCGCAGGTGGCACAATCCATATCAAACTCGGCGCTGGGCTCAGTGAAGGGGAAATAGCTCGGACGGAAGCGCACTTTCCGCTCTGGGCCAAACATCTCCTTGGCAAAGCGCTCAACCACGCCGCGCAGATTCGCCATCGTGCAGGTCTCATCCACCAGCAGCCCCTCGACCTGATGGAAGACCGCTTCGTGGCTGGCGTCAATGGCCTCGTTGCGGTAAGTCTTGCCAGGGACGATGACGCGCACAGGCGGGCGCATCGTCTCCATAACGCGGATCTGATTCGGTGAGGTCTGAGTACGGAGCAGGATCTCGCCCGGCACGACCCAGAAGGTGTCCTGCATGTCACGAACAGGGTGGTCCTGCGGGATGTTGAGCGCCTGGAAGTTGTAATAGTCGGTTTCGACATCTGGCCCCTCGACGATGTAGAAACCCATCTGGTGGAAGATGCGGCCGATATCGCGGATGGTCTGGGTGAGGGGATGGATGTGCCCGCGTGTGTGCGAGCGACCTGGCAGCGTGACATCCAGCCGCTCGCGCTCCAGCGCGGTGGCGCGCTCAGTTGCGCGCAAGGCCAATCCGCGCGCGTCAAGGCGCGCCTCCAGCTCAGTCTTCAGCGTGTTGGCAGCCTGACCGACGGCTTTGCGCTGGTCGCCAGGGAGCTTCCCCAACCCCTTCAGGATGCCAGTGAGCTCGCCGCGCTCGCGGCCAAGGTAGCGCGTGCGCCATTCATCCAGTCCGTCCGTCGTGGTGATGGCTTCCAGATCACGCAGGGCGCGCTCGCGCATCTCGACGAGCGCTCGCGCTTCAGGAGTCTCTTCGGTTGCCATTCGCGGCCTCCAGAGCACTAGAAAACAAAAACGGCAGCTTCGCTCAGGGACGAAGCTGCCGTACACAGTCCGTGGTTCCACCCACATTGAGCGCATGCGCTGGCCGCGTGCGCTCCACTTTCACGCCTCGATAACGGGAGGCCGCCGGAGTGGCCTACACACTCTACACGCGGTAGAGCTTCAGCCGCCAGCTCGGGAGTGAACTTCAGCGGATACATCGTGCTGGGGCTTTCAGTCGCCGGCCCCGGTTCCCTGTACGGGTTCGCCGCCTACTCTCTCCGTCGTCGCTTGATGATCTGATTTGGTGTGTTCGCTGGCGCGACGTTGCCGCGCCGCTTCAAACAATATCACACTTGAGGCTATCGCTGCATTGAGCGATTCGACCATGTTCCACATCGGAATGGTCACCCGGCTTGTGGCCAGCCGCTCAGCCTCTGGGGAGGCGCCGTGCGCCTCATTGCCTACGATCAGCGCCGTGCGCTGGGTAAGGTCGAACGCGTCGTAGGATTGCGCAGCGCCAGCCTCGGCCAGCAGGACCTGCTTCGCGGCGGGCGCGCCGCGCAGGATGTCTCTGATCTGCTCCCAGGTCTGCTGGGACCGCACAGGGAGGTGGAAGTGGGCGCCGCTGCCCGCGCGCACGACCTTGGGCGCCAGCGGATCGGCGCAGCCAGGGGCAAGCACCACTTCATCCACATCGGCGGCCAGGGCGGATCGCAGTATGGTGCCAAGGTTGCCGGGATCTCTGATGGCATCCAGCACGAGGAGAAGCGGGCGAAGGCGCCCGCGCCGGGCGGCGCGCAGCCGGTCGGGCGCGATATCGCCGCTGGCAAGCGCGGCGGCGACTCCCTGCGGCGTGCGCGTGTCGCAAGCGCGTTCGAGAGCGATGGGTGCGGCGTCGTAAACGGGCACCCCCTCGGCTCGGGCGTCCTCGATGCGCCCGAGCAGCCGCCGGCCAGCCGCACTGCGTTCCAACCCGTCTGGATCGTAGACGATGAGCTGAGGAAGCAGGCGAGCGTTGAGCGCGGCCTCAAGGAGGTGTGGCCCCTCGATCAGGAACGCACCAGCCTCGGCGCGCCCTTTGGGGGCGTGCAGCGAGCGCAGGAACGCGATATGTTGGTTAGCTGGGCTGGTAATCATGAAGCGCAACCGATTGGTCGTCCGACGGCAGGCGTCCGGTGAACGCCCCTACTGTCAGGAAACACAACAACGCCGCGTGACCAGATGGGTCGTCGCGGCGTCAATGGATGTTTGCCTGTGATTACGAGGCTTTCTTCTCCTCAAGCGCCGCCTGCGCCGTTTTGACGATAACGCCAAATGTGGCGAGGTCTGTCACGGCGAGGTCCGCGAGAATCTTGCGGTCAATCGCGACGCTGGCAAGCTGGAGACCGTGGATGAGATCGCCGTAGCGCATCCCATACAGGCGGGCGGCCGCGTTGATGCGGGTAATCCAGAGCTGGCGCATATCGCGCTTGCGATTGCGACGGTCGCGATACGCATAGCGCAGCGCGTGCATCATGGATTCGCGGGCGGTCTTGATGAGTCGGTGCCGGGCGCCATAGTGGCCCTCGGTACGATTCAGAACTTTCTTGTGCTTATTGCGGGCGATGACGCCTCGCTTGACTCGTGGCATGTCAATCCTCCACCCCCGGCGGCGCGGTCAGTTGAATGGCCGGACCGGGGCGCCCTCACTCGTGGCACCTAGCCGTAGGGCAGAAGTGTCTTCATTTTGAGCGAATCGCCCTTGGCCATCACATTGAGCTGGCTGAGCGAGCGATTGCGCGTCGGGTCCTTCTTGCGGCGGTACTTCGTGCGGGCAGACTTCAGATGCATGTATTTTCCGCCGCCCGTCATACGCACTCGCTTTGCGGTGGCCTTATGCGTCTTGAGCTTGTACTTTTTCATGGTAATTCGTATCTCCGGCCCTGAGGACATACCGCGGCGTCTGGGCCGACGACACTTGCATTACCGCCCCGCGCCACGCACCGAATTAGTATAACATAGGTCGTTCTCCGCACGCAAGCGCGATAGCCGGGTTTTCTGAGGCCGTTCGGTCAACTTCCCATCGCGTCAACGAAGAGCTTGCGGCAAGTCACGCCGCGACGAGTATGGTGCTGGCTCAGCCGGTACGGGTAACTCGTGACAGGAGGAACGCTTTGCTCTCACGCGCCAGCTCTAGAATGGCACCGCTATCATAGCACGGCTTCGGGAAATGACCAGACGGCGAGAGAACGTCTCGCCGCCGCTTTCAAATGCGCTTGTAGGGTAAGAGCGAGGATGGGCCAAAGGGTTTGGCCGCCAGCGCACCAAACACCAAATTCGTGTACCGCTTATGATATGCATTATGTCCTTCGTACGCGACCTTTCATATCTCCACTTCGTATGGTGGGCCGATGTCCGCACTGATTGGCGGCTTCCGGCCCATTCCGGCGCGATTTCAACCGCCAGCCTCGCTCGTGGGCTTGACGCCGAGTAGATCGGCGCGCTACGCTGAGGGCGTGTTGTTGGCCCAGGTCCGGTGCGTTCGGGAATGTGGCTGTACAAAAGCGGAGAATGCCCATTTGTCGGAGATTGACCCCACTCAAGATCGCATAGCGGTGGCAGGGATGTCACCTGATACCGCCTTGTCTGTCTCCGCATCCGCGTCTACATCTTCATTGCTCGTACCGCCTGAGCTGGTGGAGGGCATCGTGATCGCCATCGCTCACGGGTTCTTCGAGGTAGCCGTTCCTTCAGAAACCTCTACGCCCCGCACGTATCTCTGCACGCTACGCGGCCGGCTGCGCAAGTCACGCCCACAGCAACTACCCCGCACGTCTCCCACCTCGGCGGCACGCTACGCGCGCGGCGGCCAGAATGGGCGTGAACAGTCGCGCACAGCAGCGCGCGATGAGACGGCCGTGCGAATCGCACCTGGAGACCGAGTATTGCTCCGCCCACTTGGAGGCGAGGAAGGCGTGATCGAGGATGTCGTGCCGCGCCGCACGGCGCTCTCACGCGCCCGAAGCGAGAGCGGCGAGCAGCATATCATGCTGGCGAATCTGGACTCGGCCATACTGGTCTTTGCCGTGCGCGAACCGAAGCCACACTTTGGCATGCTGGACCGCTATCTGGCCCTCTGCAAGCATGCGGGAGTAGACGTAACGATTTGCCTGAACAAAGTGGATCTCGATATCCCGGCGGAGGTCGAGACGGCAGCGACACTGTATGTGGGATTGGGGTATCGAGTGCTACTTACCAGCGCCGCGACAGGAGTGGGGGTCGAAGCGCTGCGCGAGCGGCTGGTGGGGCGCACTTCATTGCTCACGGGTCCGTCCGGCGTAGGTAAATCCTCGCTGCTGAACGAGCTCTTGCCGGAAGCTGCGCAGCGGACGGGCGTGGTGAGCGAGGCGACGGGCAAAGGGCGCCACACGACGACGGGCGTACGCCTCCTGCCGCTGCCGGGCGACGGCTGGCTGGCCGACTCGGCGGGTATACGCGAGCTGGCGCTGTGGAACGTGCCCTCAGAGGACCTGCCGGGCGCGTTCGTGGAGCTGCAACCATTGGTGGGGCAGTGCGAGTATGAAGACTGCGAGCACAAGGAAGGCGAAGAGGGCTGCGCGTTCTGGACGGCGCTGGCTGATGGACGCATCACGCCAGAGCGCTTCGCCAGCTTTGAGCGACTGTTGGAGGAGGCGCGAGAGGCGGAAGCACCGCAGTGGTGATCTAGCTGCGGTGGTGTCCACCATTCGCCTGGTTGGTTTCCTTGCGCTTGACTGTCTGGACGCTGGCGACCTGTTCCAGCGCTTTGATGATGGCGCTGAGCTGCTCAGGGTGGGAAATTTCAAGCGTGGCGGTAATCGTGGCGCGGTGCTGGCTGGGTTTGGTGACGGTCGTGACCTTGAGCATGTTGATCTTCATGCCGCTAATGACGCCCATCACGTCGGCAAGCAATCCGGTGCGGTCGGCGGCTTCAATGACAATGGGCGCGCGGAAGGTGACGTCGCCGTCAAGCTGCTTCGGCCACTCAACCGCGACGGCGCGCTCTGGCTGCTTCTCCAGTAAATGCGCGAGGTTTAGGCAATCGGCGCGATGGATGACAACGCCTCGACCCCGGCTGATGTAGCCGAGCAGCGGATCGCCGGGCAGTGGATCGCAGCAGTTGGCGAGCTGGGTGAGCAGGCCATTCATACCCGCGACGCTCACGCCAACCTCAACATCACTCACTACCGCTCGCGGCGCTGGCTCAACTGGCTCGGTAAGTACTGGAGCGGGAAACAATCGCTCGCGCAGCTTCGCGCCGACGGTTGAGAGCCGCAGCTTATCGTTGCCGATGGCAGCCAGCAAAGCATCCTCATCTGGCTGCTCAAATGCCTTCGCCAGCCATTCCAGATCATCTTCTGAGATGTCGTCATAGCCCTTACGCAGGCCGAGTGTCTTCAGCTCGCGATCCAGTCGCTCGCGGCCAATCTGAATGTCAATGTCGCGCTCGTGCTCCTTGAGGTAGCGCAAGATGCGGTTGCGTGCGGTCTTGGTGCGGGCGACGTGCAGCCAGTCGCGGGTAGGATGGGCATCTTTCCGCTTGAGTATCTCCACGACATCGCCGCTCTTCAGCTCGTAATCCAGGGGGACGAGCTTCTTGACGAGGCGGCCCGTGCTATCGCTGGAGGAGACGCGGGCGCCGGCGACATGATTGCCGACGTCAGTATGGATGAGGTAGGCGAAGTCAAGCGGCGTAGAGCCGGCGGGCAGCTCTTTCACGTCGCCGTTGGGCGTGAACACAAAGATCTGCTCTTTATTGAGCACGTCGCCTTTGACGGCCTCCAGTGTGCGACTGGCGGTCTCTTTGCCTGGCGCCTGAAACTCCTGCTGCCACTCCTTGAGCTGCTGAATCCAGGTTTGCAGCGAGCGCGCCTGCGCGGAGGCACTGTCTCCTACATCTTTGTAATACCAGTGCATCGCGACGCCATATTCCGCGACCTCATGCATTTGGTGGGTACGGATCTGGATTTCAGCAAGGCGGTCATCCAGGCAGAAAACGGTCGTGTGCAAGGACTGGTAGCCATTGGGTTTGGGTGTAGCAATGAAGTCCTTGATGCGACCATCTTTGGGACGCCAGAGCGCATGGACATGGCCGAGCGCGAGGTAGCAGTCTGCTACAGTGTCTACGAGAATGCGGAAGGCAAGCACATCGTAGAGATTTGAGAGATCGTGGCTGCCGCTGCGCTGGACTTTCTTGTAGATGCTCCAGAGGTGCTTGACACGACCGGTGACCTCGGCGCGCAGGCCAATAGCGGCCATCTCGTCGCGCAGGATGCTCACAACGCGCTCGACATAGGAGCCACGCTCCTGGGTATATTCAGCGACGGCCTCATTCAGCCAGCGATAATCGTCCGGCTCTAGGATGGCAAAGGCGAGGTCTTCTAGTTCACCTTCCACACGACTCATGCCCAGGCGGCCGGCAAGCGGGGCGTAGATATCGCGCGCCTCACTGGCTAACATGCGACACTCATCTTCGCTCCAGCGCGGTGCGGCGACATCCGGTGGTGTAGAAACGGCAGCGCCGTTCACCTCAGATGTGGGCTGGCCGGCGCGGGCTCTCCACTCATCGGCTGCGCGGCGAACAAGCCGCATCGTGCGCAGCTCATCAGCGATTTTGAATACGGCAACACGGGGATCTTCGGCCATCGCGATGAACATCTTGCGCAGGTTTTCAGCATCCTGCTGGCGCTGGCGCTCTTTGGACCGGCGGCGCTCACGGGAAAGCTCCTCGGTGTCGCTCGCGCCAAGCGCGCTGCGGCGAAGGGCGGCTCCGGGACGCTGAAGCGTATCGAAGCGCTCGATGCTCACGATAGTTTCGACGACGGAGGTGGCAAAGTCGTCGCCACCCAGATACGCTGCCACAGCATCGAGGGTGGTGAGGCCACCTTCGACGGCCTGATAGAGAAGCACAGCGGCAAGACTGATGGCGTCTACGTGGATCGCGTCGGCGAGTGTTTGGGCTACGGAGATCACATATTCGAGGTCCCAGCGGCGCGGCGGGCTGGCGCTGGCGGCGCTACCATGAGCATCGCCGCCGCTCGCGGCGGATGCGGGCTGTGCGCCATAGAGCACATGGGCGTACTCGAGCACACGGTGAACATGCGCGACATCCGCGGGGCGCAGGTACGCTTCAACCGCTCGGAGGAGCCGGCCCTCATCTACGAAGGCCGCAGCTGATCCACTGGAAGATTCTGTTGGAGGTGTCGCGAATACGTTGCTCATAGATTGGTCCAGTCGCGGGCCGAAAATCGGGAGATGCTTTGCATTCCTCTATTATGCCTCAGAACAGCCCTTGGTCGTATCGCGGCGGACACCGGTAATGCCGGGCACCGTCTGGAAGCGGCGGAGCACATGGTCCAGGCGTATCTGTGGCGGGATATCTACCGTGAGGGAGACAGCGGCTTTGTAGCGAGCCTGGTTCGCGTAGGCCATGCCGCCGGAAACGTTCAGGTCCATGCTGGCTGCGCAATCGGCAAGCTCGTGCATGAGGCCTTCGTGGTCCTGGCCCTCGATGGCGAGATGGGCGCGGTACGTGATGGGCTGGATCTGAGACCATGTGACGGGGAGCGGTTGTGAATGGTCGGCGCCGGACTTCGCGCGGCGGCTGAGGATGCCGTGCAGGACATGGCAGCAGTCGCGGTGAATCGTGACGATACGTCCGCGGCGAACGACACCCACGATGGGATCGCCAGGACACGGATAACAACAGCGGGCCAGCTCCACGAGAGCCGGTTTACCGGAGGGATGCATCAGTGAAGGTGGCGTCTCGGTGGGCGCCTCGTCCAGCAGTGGATCTTCGCGGTGGGCGCTTTCATTGGTCTCGCCAGCGCGACTGCGAGCATGGAGTGTGCGCGTAATCTTCTCGCGGGCATAGCGGGTGCGGGCGATGTCGCGCCAGGTGGAATCCGGCCAGGCGTCGGCTTGCGTGCTGATCCTGACCACATCGCCGGTCTGAAGCACATAGGAGACGGGTACGTCGCGCGCGACGAGGAGGCCATCGGAAGAGTTGGTCTGGATATGGGCGCCGGTGGCGTGGTCGCCGATGCGGGTGTGGATCTGGTAGGCAAGATCGAGTACCGTGGACCCTTCGGGAAGCTCGCGAATATCGCCTTTGGGTGTAAAGACGAAGACTTGCTCATCGAAGAGGTCGCCGCGCAGAGTAGCAACGAAATCGGCGGCGCTAAGGCCAAGCTCGCGGTGCCAAGTGGCTAGCTGAGTCACCCAGGCAAGCATCTCATCCACTCGCACGGGCACAGAGCCATCCACCGGGGTGCCTTCAGCGGCGCGCTCCAGCCAGTAGGTGGTGACGCCGTGTTGGGTGGCGCGGTGCATCTCATGGGTGCGAATGTGAATCTGGGCGAGCTGGCCATCCAAGGCGAAGACGGCGGTGTGTAGAGACTGGTAGCCGTTGACCTTAGGATTGGCGATATAGTCGCGAATGCGGTTGTCGTGCGGATGCCAGAGGTGGTGGATGACACCGAGCGCCTGATAACAATCGTCCTTGGAACCGGCGAGTACGCGAAAGGCGACGAGGTCGTGCAATTGAGTGACGGCCATGCCACTGACCTGCGCTTCCGTGTAGGCGCGGTATGGGCGTTTAACGCGCCAGTTGACGATAGCGGGAATGCCACGAGCGGCAAGCTCGCGCTGCATGCGATCACACATTCGCGTGGCCCAGTCGGTGTGACGCTCAGTCTCTTCAGCAAGCCGCTGAACGGTGTGCGCAAAGGCTTCGGGGTCGAGATAGAAGAATGCGAGGTCTTCCAGCTCGGTCTTGAAGAGATGCAAGCCGATGCGACCGGCGAGGGGAGCGAAGATATCCAGCGTCTCGCGTGCTTTGGCGTGCTGCTGGGCTGGCGTCATGGAGGCGAGAGTGCGCAGATTATGCAGACGGTCGGCGAGCTTGAGCAGGACGACGCGGGGATCCTGGCTCATGGCGAGGAAGAGCTTGCGCACGGTTTCGACCTGCACGCGGAGCTTGGAGCCTATGCCTAGGATGGGAGAGGAATCAGAGGATTCGACGGCAGAGAATTTGGTAACGCCATCCACGATGCTCGCGATGACAGGCCCAAAGCGAGTTTCGACATCATTTTGAGTGAGTTTGGTGTCTTCGACGGTGTCATGCAGGAGGGCAGCGGCGATTCCCTGAGCATCCATGGCAAGCTCGGCGAGAATGCGAGCGACAGCGAGGGGATGCTCGATATACGGCTCGCCGGATTTGCGCCGAACACCACGATGGGCGACTTCAGCGACACGGTAGGCATCGCGGATGAGAGGAAGGTCCTGGGGGGGCATGTAGCGGGCACAGAGGTCTAGCAGGGCACGCAGAGAGGCGTTCCGGGGCGGTTTTTGGCTCGCCTCAGTGGGGCTGTCGTCGTTTTGCCCATTCGCGCCATCGGAGCCGCGAATGGGCCACACTGGATTGTGTATATGGGCTGTTACGGACATGGTACCTAACCCAGCCCCTTTCCGCGATGGATGAAGGGGAGTGTAGGCGGTGCGCGGTTGGCGAACACACAAACGCGCGGGCGGCCCTCGCTGCCCGCGCGCTCTATGGTCATCGTTGACGTGGCGCGTTCCTCGTATTATCCCCGGTGAATCAATAGAAGTCAAGCTATCGGTGGGAAAGGTGAGATGCGCCTCACGTCCGAGCTGGGTCAACGGCTGAAGGCCACTCTCGGATGGAAGCTCGCGGCCACAAGAACCACCTTTGCGGCTGGGCGCGAAGGTGTCGTGGAGATAGCAAGACCAGAATCCGTGCCAGGGGACCAGTGAATTCTGGTCTCCTGGCGGAGAAGCGAGACTGCTATGAAGGCAGCAACCCCTGCTGCTGAAGGAACGTTTGTGCGACTTCCTTGATACTCTTGCCGTCCACACTGACCGCTTTGATCAGCGCCGTCTGGCTAGCCGTAGTTAGCTTCGCCGCGAGCGGATTGAGCGTTGTGGCGATGGCCGGAGACTGGGTGAGCAGAGCGTCACGAACGATGGGCGCGGGATTGTAGTTCGGGAAGACGGTCTTGTCGTCGGTGAGCAGCACAAAGTTGTCGGTGATGATGGCCGGATCGGTGGTGTAGCACTCGTTCACATCGGCGTTGCCGTTCTTGACAGCGTCGAAGCTGAGCTGCTCGCTGATGTTGACCGTTTTCTTGAACGCCAGGCCATACGACTTGGCGACAGGCGGTAGCACACCCGTCGTCGGATCAGTGAAGTCTTGCTGGCCCGCCAGCGTGAACTGGCTCGAGACTTTCGCCAGATCATCGAGCGTCTTGAGGTTGTACTTCTGCGCGTTCGCCTGCGAGGTGCAGATGCCGTAGCTGTCGTTCAGACCATAAGCGGCGTCGAGCCACGTGATGTGGAACTGCTGCTCATAATAGGTCTTGACTTCGGAGTAGGCGGTCTGCGGGTTTTGCGTCGTGGCCAGAGCGTAGTTTCCCAGTGCGGTGCCGGTAAATTCTGGGTAAATGTCAATCTGGTTGCTCTTGATGGCGGCGTCCACCACCTTGTTGTCACCCAGGCCTAACCGCAAGGTCACGTTATAGCCCTGGTTTTGCAACAGGAGATAGTACATCTCCGCCAGAATCTGTCCATCAGCGTCTTTCTTGCTAGCGACGACAACCTTGATGCCGTCGCCGGGCTTTGCGTTATTGGAGCCACCCGTGCCGCTGCCACCGCCGCCACATCCGGCGAGCGTAAGCACTGTCAGCAGTAACACAACCCCCAACAGCTTGCCAAAAAGGCCTGTTCGAGCCGATGCCATGATTTGTTTACCTCCGAAGAGCACGCGCGGGCGGTTTCGCACCATGCGCGAGAATCTCTTCACATCGTCTTCACTACTCGACCACCGCATAATGCCCGGTGGACACTGGCAACAGGGATTTTGGGGCGAACTTTAGTTACCCGCCGGGTTCCTATTCTGCTGGTCGCCCTATGAAACGGCTACTCGAGCCGGTGTCGGTCTATCAGCGTTATTTTCCCCCGCCTTCACATCTGGAGCAGTAGGAACGCGCAAGCCCGCCGGAGTCGCTGCCCGCTGTGCGGTAGCCATCAGCAGCTCGACGAGCAATGCCAGGAGCGCGATGGCGAGGGCGCCGAGAATCAGCTCGGTGTTGTGCGCCTCGCCGCTCAGCCCCAAGGTGATGTAATCACCGTAGCCCTGGCCGCCTATCAGCGCGGCCAGGGGCACGGTCGCGACGATTTGCACCGCCGACGTGCGCACACCCGCTGAGACGACGGGCAGCACGAGCGGAATCTGAATGCGTGTGAGCATCTGCACGGAGGTCATTCCCATGCCCCGGCCCGCGTCAATGATCGCGGGATCAATGCTTCGCAACCCCGCGATGGTATTCAGCAGAATAGGTGGGATACCCAACGCTGTCAGTGCGACAACCGATGGCCAGAAGCCGATGCCCAGGTAGGGCAGCGCAATCGCCAGAAACGCGAGCGTGGGAATAGCGCGCGCCAGCCCGCTCAGGTTGGCGGCAAGGAATGCGGCGACTCGACGTTGAGCCACAAGAATCCCGACCGTGATGCCAATAACAATCGCCAGCAGAATCGGCACCACGCTCAGCTCCAGCGTGGTCAGCGTTTCCTGGGCAAATTGATATTGCGGGTTGGTGATGAATTGAATGATCTGTTGAAGCACTGCCCGAAGGTCCCCTCTCCACCTGTTGGCTTTGTCTCTCTATGCCATCGGATTGTTACACTCGCCCCGGCGGCTCATTTTCACGCCACGGCGACGACTTGACGCCCACGGCTTAGAAACGATTGGAGGGCCAGCAATAGGAGGTCCACGCCCACAGCCAGAGCACTGACGAGAATGACACCCGCCTCGATCTGTACGTTGATGCGAAAGTTGAAGCCCTGGAAGATGAGGTAGCCAAGGTCTGGGACGCCGAACAAGGGGCCGATAGTCGCGATACCGATGGTGGTGACGGCGGCGACACGCAGGCCCGCTACGATGACGGGCAGCGCCAGCGGGAAGCTGACGCGGAAGAGCACCTGCCGCTCGGTCATGCCCATCGCGCGGCCAACTTCGAGCAGCGCCGGGTCCACCGCGCGTATCGCCGCGACGATATTGCGGATGAGCACCACCTGCGTGTACAGCACGAGCGGAATGATAACAGTCGGCGGGTTCAGTCCCGTAAACGGGATCAGCAGCGCCATGAACGCGAGACTGGGCAATGTATAGAGAATACCCGCCAGCGTGATAGCCGGTAGATAGATTTTCGTATAGCGCGCGGCGAGCACGCCGACGGGAACCGCGATCAACAGCCCGATGGCCAGGCTGATTCCCGTAATGATGAGGTGCTGGAACAGCAGATTCGGAATGCTCGTCGGATCGCTGAGGTCCCAGTTGAAGCCGTCAAATATGTAACTCATCGTTTAACGTCTCTACCTAAGCGCCAGCTACCGCGGAAGCGGCATCTGAGGGCTGCGCGTCACCTGTGGCAGCGGCATCGGGCTTCCGCTCTCGTAGCGCGCGGGAGATGCTCGCCAGCGTGACCTGCCCCCGCATCTCGCCACGCTCTTCGACGGCCAGCGCCGTCTGCCCGGTCTGGATCAGCTGTAGCAGCCCATCGAGCAGCGGAGCCTCCGCCGATATGCGCTCCCTGGCTGGGCCGGTCGCAGGCTCAAGCGCCATCATCACCGGCAGATACTCGAACTGCCGCACGACATTATCCGCCCCGACGAGCTGGGCCACGAAGTCATTAGCGGGGGAGGCCAGCAGCTCAATAGGTGTGCCTTCCTGCATGAGCTTGCCATCCGTCAAGATAACAATCTGGTCCCCGAGTCTGAACGCTTCTTCAACATCATGTGTCACGAAGAGGATTGTTTTGTGCATGTCGCGCTGGATGTGCAATAACTCATCCTGCATTCGAGTACGTGTAATCGCGTCTAGCGCGCCAAATGGCTCGTCCATCAGCAGCAAAGCAGGATCGGCGGCTAAGGCGCGCGCCAGGCCCACACGCTGCTGCTGGCCGCCACTGAGCTGGCGGGGATAGCGCTTACGAAATTCCTGGGGCGGAAGGCCCACCAGTACCAGCAGCTCGTCCACGCGGTCTGTCGATTCGGCGGCGGACTCGCCAAGGATCGAAGGCACCACGCGCACATTCTCTTCGACGGTGAGATGCGGAAAGAGACCGACCTGCTGAATGACGTAGCCTATCGAGCGCCGTAGGGCGATTGGGTCTTGTGCGGTGGTTGCGGTGCCATCAATCAGAATGGACCCGGACGTGGGGTCAATCAGCCGGTTGACCATCCGTAATAGGGTCGTTTTGCCGGAGCCGGAGGTGCCCAGCAGCATACAGATGCCGCCCTCGCGAACGGTGAAGCTGACATGATCCACCGCGGGCTTCGCAGCTCCGGGATATGACTTGGAGACATCAACGAATTCGATCTTCGCCATAGCGCGCTCGCGTTTCTCTCGCCACCTTCGCGCGAAGCGCGACGATGCTCGTGTTTCCTCTCACGCATGACCTATGTCGCCATCTCGCGGTATACACTGCCCGTGTATAGTGTCCGGGCGGAGGTCTTTGCGTGACATCGTCTGGAAGAGTTGGCTGCCATACCAGCCACTCGCAACGTCCCTGAGAAGATACCGTCACATAGAACGGAAAGTCAATATGAGTTGGCGGTGATGACATCCTTGCCCTGGCGCGGCGTGGTATGCTGAGGGCGGCGGCTTTCGCACACGGCCAGCGCGCAGTGGAGCGAAAGCCGCGAACAGAAGGAAATCTGGCGAGGCACCTGGCATGGCAACATATCCCCCTATTCGCTCGCAGCGAGAAGAGTTTATCGCGCGTTTTCGGCACCTGGGCCTCCGCGTGACTCCGCAGCGTCTTCTCGTCTTGGAGGCGCTGGCAACCAGCGGCGGCCACATGACAGCCGATGAGATCATGCGCTGGACGGCGGAACGCTATCCCGCCATCAACCTTGCCACGATTTATCGCGCACTCGACTTGCTCACTTCAGTGGGACTCGTAACGCAGTCTGACCTGGGCGGAGGGGCGTCCGAATTCGAGATCGTGGGCGATACGCTGCACCATCATCTCGTCTGCGAGCACTGCGGCTTCGTCATGGAAGTAGACGATGCGCTGCTCGTTCCCATGCGTGAGCGGCTGCTGCGCGACTTCGGCTTCCGCGCCAGCGCGCGCCACATCGGCCTTTTCGGCGTCTGCAAAGCCTGTTTGGATGCCAGCCGCTCCCCTGCGGCAAGTCATGAATTATCCTTTCCCACGACTGACGATAGCGAAGAAAGTGACTCTGGAGACCGGCACTAACTCCCCCAACTATCTTTGCGGGCCTCGTGTATGTACCAGTATTCGCTCGTACATGTCTTACCGTAACGCGACTTCCAGCAGATGCGAATATTTGCAAGAACGCCGCTGAAACTGTTATGGTGTACATGTACCTGTACCTATGCCGAGGCTTTCACAGCCTCGCACGTCCGTGAGGGTAGGTGGGCCTCAAGACGCCCCAAAGGCAACTCCTTCCAGATAGCGTACCCGTATCTGGAAGGTATATGCGACAGATTGGAGCGTGGAAATGATCGCTAATCTAAGACGAGTATTCAGCGACACTACTCCTGGCTTGCGACCACGGGTGATCGGCATCTACTCGCTGTTGATCTCGGTGAACATTCTCCTGTGGGCGTTGACTTTTGCCGCTTCAGTGCGCTATGCCGCTCTGCTTCCCCTGGCTGTGACAGCCTACGGCTTCGGCCTGCGACATGCCGTAGACGCCGATCATATTTCCGCCATTGACAACGTCACGCGCAAACTTATGCAGGAAAAGAAGAAGCCTGTCGCTGTCGGGTTCTTTTTCTCCCTTGGACACTCGACAGTGGTGTTCCTGCTCGCGGCGGGTGTCGCAGCCGGCTCGGCATTCCTCGCGACGAGTTTGAGCAACGACAATTCGAATCTCAAACAGATTGGTAGCCTGGTAGGAACGAGTGTCTCGGCGGTATTCCTCTTCCTCATCGCTATCATGAATATTGTGATTCTGGTGGAGATCGTCCGCACCTTCCGCAGCGTTACGCGGGGCGGAACCTATAACGAAGAGGAGATTGACGCCTACCTCAATCAGCGCGGCTTCTTCGCGCGCATCTTCCGTGGACTCTTCAAGACTATTGACAAGAGCTGGAAGATGTATCCGGTCGGGTTCCTCTTTGGTCTCGGCTTCGACACCGCCACCGAGGTTGGTTTGCTCGCCATCTCCGGCACCTTCGCCGCGCAGCACGTGCCGTTCTACGTGATCGTGCTCTTGCCGCTGCTCTTCACCGCTGGCATGAGTCTGGCCGACACCACCGATGGCGTGATGATGCTCGGCGCCTACGGCTGGGCCTTCGTCAAGCCCATCCGCAAGCTCTTCTACAACATCAGTATCACGCTCATCTCCGTGCTGGTCGCTCTGTTGGTTGGTGGAATCGAGACGCTACAGATTGTCAGCAGCCAGCTCAATCTCTCCGGCGGCTTCTGGGGCTTCTTCACTAATCTCGACTTCGGTGTCATCGGCTTTGGCATCATCGGTATCTTCGTCGTAAGCTGGGGTATCTCCACTATCATTTACCGTGTCAACAAGTACGACGAGATGGAAGTGACGCCGCCATCGTCGGCGCCCGCTGGTATCACCAGGAGTATCGCCGTAGGTGAGTGATTTTTCCCTGCCAAGTGTCCCCGGTTTCCTCTCAGGATGCCGGGGCTTTTTGTTTCTAGTATTTGCTGGACGCGGCGCGGCGCCAGCCTCCGCGGTGCGCTCATCCCATCAGCATTGCGCCGCTCCCAATGCCATGGGCATGGATGCGTCTGCGGTGACAGCGCCAGCAGCCGCGAAAAGCGTTCGCAGCTCGGCGCCAGGCGATGCGTCATGTGGCGATATCGCGAGTGGCTTGGCCGTCACTCGTCGCGGCCACACGTTACAGCGTGCGAGCGTAGGCCCATATGATGCCACTCTCATCGGTGTAGCTCGCGCCGTCCATGGCGTCGTGGAGAATGAGGAGATTGGGGAGCCAGAGCGTGACACCGCTAAGCCCACGCTCCTGGGCGACTTCGCGAAGAACGAGCGCGAGCCGCCCGATGGCGTCCGAGAGACCGTCTATGTAGCTTACGTCCAGAGATGGCGGCTCACCCGCCGTTCCTGGGGAATCCTGTACGATGGCGAGCGCGAGAATGGTATCCCACTCTTCCAGCATGAACACATGCCCGGCAGTCAATGCAGCACGCAGGGACGGCTCCGTGAGGGCGCGGGCGCCCCATCCATCGAATTCGAGGCCACCGGTGAGAGGCGCGAGGTTGGATTGGACAAGCCAGCTCCAGACGCGCTCGAAATGGTCCTCGCCGGGCGTAGTGCAACGTAAGCCGTCCGGCGCGGTGGCGTCGCTTTCGGTGTGGTCGAGCGCGGGAGATGGGGCGGGTGGATCGTCCAGCGTATCCGCGACACTGGCAAGAGTTGCGGGCGCGTCATCGAGGGCGGGAGCACGGTAGCGGACGACTTCCGCGACGCGCGTGAAACCGAAGCGGGCGAAGAGTCCTTGCGCGGGAAGGTTGTCGTGGTCGGTGAAGAGACGTACGATGGTGGCGCCGCGCTCGCGGGCGGCGGCGAGGGCGCGCGAGACAAGCACGCGCCCAATGCTCTGGCGGCGGATGGTGGGGTCTACGCGGATACCTTCGATCCAGCCTTCCTCCGGCGACATCAGTCGCACATGTACGAGTCCCACAGGTTGCGTGTCCGCGACGGCCACCAGCAGCGCACCACCGGAATCGGCGAGCCACTCGTCCCAGACGTAGGGGATGTAGTCTCCATCGGACCAGGTATGTGCGCAGAAGGCAAAGACAGCATCGCGGTCCTCCGGGCGGGCGGAGCGAACGTCGAGAGCTGACATGGGGCCGGACACTGGCGTGGACTCCTTTCAGGAAGGCGGGACGGTAACCTGCTCGGTAATATACGACAAGAGCGGAAGGCGATGGCCGCTCTGCGCGATTTCTCGTTCTTATGAGAACATAGCGTACAATGCGTGATGCGGTTTCCACAAACAACCGCGTGGGGAGAAAGTTTGGGCTTAGGGCGTAGGATCAGGGGGGCGTATGCGCATCGCAGTTGTCGGTATCGGGGGCGTCGGCGGCTACTTCGGCGGCAAGCTGGCACAGGCAGGGGAAGATGTCACCTTCGTAGCACGTGGGGCTCATCTACGCGCCCTGCGGGAGTCCGGCTTGCGGGTGGAGAGTGTTGATGGCGACATCATCGTTCATCCGGTGCAAGTGACAGACGCCGCCGCGGCGGTCGGACCAGTGGATGTGGTGCTGCTGGCTGTGAAGGGTTGGCAGGTACCGGAGGCCATCGAAACTATGCGCCCGCTGCTGGGGCCCGACACCCTCGTGGTACCACTGCTCAACGGCGTGGAGGCTCCGGACCAACTGGTGGCAGCGTATGGCGAACAGCACGTGGCCGGTGGCCTCTGCAGGTTGTTTGGCTCAGTCGTGGGCCCCGGCCACTTTCGTAATGTGATGCAGCGGCCTTTCATTTCCTTCGGCGAGCTTGATAACGCGCACAGTGATCGCATCGAGGGACTGCGCCGGGCTTTCGAGATTGCCGGCGTGCAGGTGACAATCGCGGCCAACATTCGCGCGGCACTGTGGGAGAAGCTGCTGTTTGTCGGCCCCTTCGGCGTTGTGGGCGCGGCCACGCGCGCTCCGGTAGGGGTGCTGCGCTCGCTTCCAGAGACTCGTACGCTTCTCGAAGGGGCAATGGCCGAGGTCTTCCAGGTCGCGCGGGCGCGCGGGATAGCTGTAGCGGACGAGGCAATCGCGAAGGCGCTCGCCGTGATTGACGGCTCACCCGAACAGGCCACTGCCTCGATGCAACGCGATATCATGGCGGGTCGTCCCTCGGAGCTGGAATCGCAGATCGGCGTGGTGGTGCGAGCGGCGCGGGACGTGGGCGTAGAGGCACCGATCCACCGCTGCCTCTACGCGAGCCTGCTTCCTCAAGAGCGGCAGGCGCGCGGAGAGGTCGTGTTCCCAGCGTGACCAGACGCGCCGCTCACGCTTCTTGTTGGTTCGTGAGATCAGCCCCAGTGACGACGATTGGCTGCGGTTGCTCGTTCACGCGCAGGCGGAATATATCGGGGCGCGCGTAGTGCCCCACGACATCGAGGTCGTATTTCCCGCGCGCGATGTCGCCCATGTCCAGGTCGGCGGTCAGGATAGATTCGCCGGTGAAGTCGGGACCGGCGAGGATTTCTCCAAGTGGCGCGACAATGCAGCTGCCACCCCGCGAGAGGACCGCATCCGGCTCATCGCCGAATGGCGTGGCGTAGTCATCGGGATAGTCGGAACGGCGACAAAACTGGTTGCATGATAGAACGAAGCAGCGACCCTCCAGCGCGATGTGCCGCATGGTCGCGATCCACGTGTCTCGACCATCCGCCGTGGGCGCGCAATAGAGCTGGATGCCTTTGGCGTACATCGCCATGCGCAGCAGAGGCATATAGTTTTCCCAGCAGATTACGGCGCCGAGCCGCCCAAGCGGAGTATCGAAGACCGGCAATGTGGAGCCGTCGCCGAATCCCCAGATGAGACGTTCGGAGGCCGTGGGCATCAGCTTGCGGTGCTTGCCCAGATAGCGACCGTCGGGTGCGAAAAACAGCACCGTGCAGTACAGCGTCCCACTGTCACGTTCGATCACCCCAATGACGAGATGGACGTTGCTGCGCGCGGCGATCCCGGCGAGGATGTCAACCGCGGGGCCAGGGACATCTACCGCGCTGTCCCAATAGCGGCGATATTCCTCGCGGCCTTCGCGCGTGCGATTGCCCACGACAGCGCCGAAGCTCAGGCCGCGCGGGTAGGCCGAGACAAAGGCCTCAGGGAAGACGACGAGCTGCGCTCCTTTGGCGGCGGCCTCAACGGTGAGGCGGCAAACCTTCTCCAGGGTTTGCTCCCGGTCAAAGGCGACGGGGGCCGCCTGTACGACAGCGGCGCGCACGACGAGAGGATCCGAGACCATACCTGTTCTCCCTTAGAGCGCGACATAGCGCATGGGCAGACAATTTACGAAGCATCACGAAGATCGCCAGCTCTCGCTCGCCAGCGAGATCGGGCATACCACATTGGAAAGCATAACGGACTGGCGAACGTGTGTGGTTGTGAGCTACAATTGAGCATGTTCTTATTGAGAATACTCTCAATTAGGGAGGAATGAGGAACGTGCGGACAGACGGACGGCTGGCTGAGGCAGGCTACAAGATGACAACGCCGCGAAGACGAGTGCTGGCGGCGCTGAGGGAGGCGAACGAACCATGGACGGCGTTGGAGGTGGCGGCGCGGGCAGGAACGAGCGTGGCCTCGACCTACCGAGTGCTGGCGCTGCTCGTAGAGCTGGGTGCGGTGAGCGAGGTGCTGGAGGAAGCGACGCAGGCGGGGTATGCGGAGGGACGCTGCCGGCGCTACCGGCTCTGCTCGACGATGGGGCACCATCACCATTTCGTGTGCCGCACCTGTCACGCCACACTGGATGTGACCTGCGATGCGCTGGAGAAAGCGCTGGACGAGGTGGCGGTGTGTACGGGCCTGCGGGTGGAAGCGCACGACGTGATGCTGCGAGGGCAATGCGTGCGCTGCCAGACCTTGGAAGGACGGGTGGGATGACACCGATACTGCTTTCGGTGGCGACGTTCTTCTCTACGTCGTTGGGTGGCCTCTTTGCGCTCCGCCACCGCGACCAGCTGCACCTTATTATGGGTTTCACGGCGGGTGTGCTGGTGGGGCTGGTGGCGTTTGATCTACTGCCGGAGATTTTCCACACAGCTGGGGAGCAGCACCTGGATACGGTGGCGCCGATGTTAGCGCTGGTAATCGGCTTCCTGGCATTCCATATCGCGGAGAAGCTGGCGCTGATTCACGGTGGGCATGAAGAGCAGTACGCGCAGCACAAGCATCCGCGCGTGGGGCTGCTCTCGGCGCTGGCGCTGTCGGGTCACAGCTTTCTGGATGGTGTGGGCATTGGCATAGGATTTAAGGCCAGCCCGGCGGTTGGTGTGATTGTCGCCATCGCGGTGATCGCCCACGATTTCTCGGATGGGCTGAATACTGTGACGCTGATGCTGGTGAACCACAACACACGCAAACGGGCGGCTGCGCTCCTGCTGGTGGATGCGCTGGCGCCGATCGTCGGGGTGGTGTCAACACTCCTGATTACCATTCCGTCCAGCGGACTGCCGCTGTATCTGGGATTCTTCGCGGGCTTTCTGCTCTATATCGGCGCGAGCGACATTTTGCCGGAGGCGCACAGCGAGAAAAGCTCACCGATAACGATTGCGCTGACGGTGGCAGGGGCGACATTCGCATTTCTAGTTACGCGGCTCTTGAGCTGAGCAGCGTGGTCAGGTCCTGGTTGAGGGTGGCGGTGTCGAGGGGGCCGACCTGTTTGTAGCGAATGGCCCCCTGTCGGTCCAGCATGAATGAGGTGGGAGTAGCGGTAAGCTGGTATTGGAGAGCGACGCGCTCGCCGACATCACGCAGGATGGGATAGGTGATGCCGAGACGCTGGATGAAGGTAGAGATAGTCTGGGCGTCATCAGATATGTTGACACCAACGACGACGACGCCTTTGTCAGAGTAGGTGAGGTAGGCTTTTTCGAGAGCGGGCATCTCGTACTGGCACGGCTCACAGGCCACGTACCAGAAGTTGAGGATAACGATTTTGCCGCGCAGGCTGCTGATGTCTACCTGGCGGTTGGAGAGGTCGAGGAGGGTGGCGTTCGGAGCGTAATGGCCGACCTGTGGGGCGGGCGGGCCAGGAGTCGCGGAGACGCTGGTGGGACTAGATTGGGCGGGCGTGGTGAGCGCGCGACCGAGGATCAACAGCGTGGCGAGAACAGCCAGCGCGGCGACGATGCGGACGGTGCGCCGCCGTCCGGCCGGCGGACGCGCGGCGGCGCTGGGATCGTTTGGAGAAGGCGCTGGCTTGGTCATAGAGTATCGCGTTTCGTGTATTCAGGCTCAGCCCATCGTACCGAGGCCCATGAGCTGGAAGCCGCTATCCAGGTAGATGATGTTGCCGGTGAGGTTCTGCGCGGCGGGCGAGCAGAGGAACGCGGCGAGGTCGCCGACGTCGGTCTGCGCGATGTTGCGCCGCAGCGGAGCCACCTGCTCGACAAGGCCGAACATGTCGTTGATATTGCCAACGCCACGAGCCGAGAGGGTGCGAAGGGGGCCAGCCGAGATGCCGTTGACGCGCACGCCTGCGGGGCCGAGATCCCAGGCCAGGTAGCGAATGGTGGCCTCAAGCGCGGCCTTGGCGATCCCCATGAGATTGTAGCCCGGGACGACACGGACGCTGCCCAGGTATGTCATGGCGACGATGCTGCCATTGCGGTCGCGCATGAGGGGTTCGGCGCGCTTACCCATGGCGATCAGGGAGTATGCGCTAATGTCGAGGGCTGTCTGGAAGCCGGCGCGCGAGACCTCAGAGACACGGCCACGCAGGTCATCGGTGGGGGCGTAAGCGACACTATGGATGAGGATGTCGAGGCCGCCGAGCTCCTGGCCAATCTTCTCGAAGGTCGTATCAAGCTCGGTGTCGCTCTGCACGTCGCACGGAAGGACGAGGGCGTTCTCCAGGCCAGCGGTGAGCTTGCGGACATTGGCTTCCATTCGCTCCTGGTAGGTGAATGCGAGTCGCGCTCCCTGCGCGGCGAGCTTCTGGGCGATCGCCCAGGCGATGCTGTTATGGTTGGCGACACCGAAGATAAGGGCTGTCTTGCCGTCAAGCTCACCCACTGGGAATACCTCCATTGCGTATGCTGAGACGCGGGGCCACGGCTCGGTAGGTCTCGGATGCGCGGGTGCCCGCCGGTGCATTGTAACATCGGAGGGCGCTGAGCGGCAATTTTCAGTAGCCGCGAGCGGCATTTACAAGATTGCGCAGCGGTTGTCCGGCCCGGTAGCGGGCGATGTTGTCGAGGAAAAGATCGGTAAATCGGTGACTGTAGCGGTCGGTGACGCCAGAGATGTGCGGGGAGATGATGACGTTGGGCAGGGTCCACAGGGGGCTGCTGTCGGAAAGCGGCTCCTTCTCGAAGACGTCGAGGGCGGCGCCAGCAATGGCGCCACTCTGCAGGGCAGCGATGAGGGCCGGCTCGTCTACGACACTGCCACGGGCGATATTGACAAGATACGCGGTGGACTTCATGGCGCGAAGCTCATCCGGCCCGATGAGATGGTGGGTTGCGGAGGTAGCGGGAACGGCGATGACGACGAAGTCGGACTCGGCGAGCAGGGCGTGCAGGTTGGTGGTGGGATAGAGGGTATCGAGGTCAGGATCAGCGGCGCCGGGAAGGGCGGTGCGTCGCGTGGCGACGACGCGCATGCCAAACGCGCGACCGATGTGGGCGATCTGCCGGCCAATGGCGCCAAGGCCGACGATGCCGAGCGTGGTTCCATACAGCTCATTGCCGCCGAGACGGATCCATGCCGAATGGTCGGGCCAGGTGCGCTCGTGCTGGAGGGTGAGAATGTCGGGCCAATGGCGGACGAGCATAAGAAGAGTGCTGAAGACGAATTCAGTGATGGGGACGGCGTGGACGCCGTTGGCGGTCGTGATGAGAAGAGGACGTTCGGCAGCCAGCAGGCCAGCGCGGACGGCGCCGTCCGCGCCGGCGCTGGGCATGGAAAGCCAGCGCAGATTGGGGGCGAGGGTGAGGGTATTGGCGGGTGGGCGGAAGGTACAGAGTACGTCGGTTTCTGGATGGGCGCGCAGGGCACCGGTCAGGCCAGCGTTGTCACTGACGAGCAGGAGCGCACCGGGGGTGAGCGCGGCTTCGAGACGCTGCCGGTCGGCGGACTCGAAGCTGAAATCGCTGACGACGAAGAGCGGACTGGGAGATGCCGTCATGGCGGATCCTCCTGGGGCAATTAGGTGGTAGACCTGTGTTTGGTGTCCAGGTGGACATCCCTACAGGAGATCATGACGGAGGGCGTCCACCCGGACGCCCGTTGGAGCCGGCGAGGAGGAGCGAGCGGGTAGCGACAGGTTATCCGGCGGCGCTGATGGTGAAGCCAGCGGAATAGGCGATCTGGATGCCGCTGGTGGCGGTGGAATCGGTGGCGTATTCGAGCGCGATCCGGTAGGTGCCGGGATCCCACTGATTCTGGTTGGCACGGGATTGAGGGGCGAGGGTGTACGGTATGCTGCTGGCATGCGGGATCAGGAGCACAGATGACTGGCCGGCGGTCTGGCAGCCATCTACGGGAAGCCAGGCATTCTTGCTCGCGTTGTACTCTTCGAGTTGAATGTAGGTGCAAACGGATTTGCCGGTTCTGGCGTAGTAATCGGTCTTGTTGGCGGAGTTGCTGACCGTTACGCCGATAGCGCGACTTACGGTGTAGCTCGTGCGATCCACGGTGACCTGGACGGTACCAGTAGTAGCCGTGGGGATAGAGATGGCGTCGGCGTGGCTTGAGCTGCACGCGGCAAGGCTGGCGACGACGAATGTGAGCGCGGCGAGCGCGAGCCATCGGCGGTGTACGCCGCGCACGAGAATATGCCTCCCTGTCACCGGGGGTATCTCCAATCTATCGGTGTCAATGGTTCAGTGTATAAACGAATCGGCGCCGGAAAGGGTACCAGCGGATTGAGATGGCTCCTATCACCCGCCTATCACTCGCGTAGCATAGCACGGGGCGGAGCACGAACGGGTGGCTCCGGTCTGATATAGCCAAACGGTGCTAGTTGCCGCCGGGAGCAGCCAGGAGCGAAGCAGGGCGCGAGGGACATGAGTGTGGCGCATGTATTCAGATGTGACCTCTGCCGTTAGGGCGAGAGCGTGGCCACCGTCACCTGGACAGCCCACGACTACAGCCTCTAGTGACTGCATTCGCGCAGCACTGCCCCAAAGTGCCTTTCCCGCGTGTCTCTACGCGTACTTCTCCCATGCGCATTGACACCTGGGGCACGCCGAACCTACAATTGCCCTGGTGTCCGTCGCGGGCGCCAAATTGGTGTGCTTACGCGTCTGGCGCGGAGAGAGAGGACCCAATGCGCGTGGAACAGATCGAGGTGAAGCCTTCCCCCCGTGAAGAGGTCGCGCGTTTGGTGTCGGCCATTGTGCATCCAATCGCCTTTCCGCTGCTTACACTCGGTGTGATCTCTGTGATCGCGACCGGCTCGGTGCCGCAGGCCATCAAGTGGATGCTCGTCGCGCTGGCGCTCGTATCGTTGCCTGTCTCCGTCCTGGTCTCGTATCAGGTGCTCCGCGGACATTGGACGGACCTGGATGTGAGTGTTCGACGCCAGCGTTACGCGCTCTATCCTTTCGGGCTGGCGTGCATGGTCGCCCTGGCGCTGGCGTATGCCCACTTCGGTGCGCCACAGATTGTCGTGCGCGCCTCGCTGGGTGTCGCGCTCTCCAACCTCCTAGACGGCCTCATCAACCTGGTGTACAAAGTGAGCGCGCACGCCACCGGCGCGGCGGTCTGCGCCACGCTGCTCTGGTTTTCAGCGTTCGCATGGGGATTGCCTGCCGGACTGGCGGCGCTCGCCGTGGGCTGGTCGCGGGTGGAGCTAAAGCGCCACACACCCGGCCAGGTCGTCCTTGGATGGGCGGTCGGTGTGCTGAGCACTCTGGTTGCCTTGCATCTCCCCCTGCCAAGCAGCATATAGCCGACCCGACCGGCACTTCTGTTACTTCCTGCCGTATTATGTCTTGCGATGGATATATCGCATGCATGTTGCCGCGGGAGCACTGAGAGATGAACCAGCATTTGAACGGGGACCCGCTCGAACGGTGGTTCCACGCCCAACAAATGCTCCTGGAAACGGCATATCTAGCCGGCGATCAGCCATGGCAACAGTCGGGATTTGGCCTGCACAGTCTGCGGTCGTCCGAGCAATGGGCGGCGTTGCGGCGGCCCATTGCCGACTGTGTGGTGTCTTCTGGCTCCTTCCTCGATATCGGCTGCGCCAATGGTTACCTACTGGAATGCCTCCTCTCCTGGACCGGCAAGCGTGGTCTGACTGTTGATCCCTATGGCCTCGACTTCTCCACGAAACTCGTTACGCTCGCCAGGCTACGACTGCCGTTGTACGCCCGCCAGTTGTTTACGGGCAACGCCTGGAGCTGGCAGCCAACGCACCCATTCGATTATGTCCGCACGGAGCTGGCCTACGTGCCCGATGAGCTACGGAGCGACTACCTCACGCGCGTCCTGGCCCTTTTCTTGCGACCCGGTGGCAAGCTGCTCGTCGCGGAATACCGCGCCCGCGCCAATGCCGCGCCCACACTGACGGTGGACCGCGAGGTGTGCGCCATGGGTTTCAACGTGGAGCGGATCGAGACGGGCTGCTGGGAAGGCATCGAGCAGACGCGCGTTGCCGTAGTGATGCGCCCAGCGTCAGAGTATTGGTGAGTTAGCGGAGCCAGAAAACGATAAAGGTCAGGGAGCGGCCAGCCAGCGCAGAAGTACCAGAAACGCCTGCTTTAAGTTGACCGACTCGCGTGCCTACCAGTATAATGGCGCCCGGTACGCTTCTTGCCAGCACACAGTGTCGGAGTCTCATATCTCTGTCTGGGTGCCGTTACTGGCCGTCATCCATCAGCGTGATAAAGCAGTAGGGTACGTGTGCGGCGAGGGGGCGTATTGGAAGGCGCAAGCGCGGGAGCCGCGAATTGTTGGAGGAGTATGAGCTGTGCAGTGCGTGAACGGAATTGTGCAGGTCCGTCCTGAGCTAGCCCACGTGGAGGACTATGTTCCAGGGGAATCTCTTGCCGCATTCAGCGCTCGCACGGGGGTGCCGGTGGACCGGCTGATAAAGCTCAACAGCAACGAGAGCCCATATCTGCCGTCGCCGCGTGTCTCGCGAGCGCTGGGCGAGCACGTCCAGTACAACCTGTACCCCGATCCCGGCGGCGGCGCACTCATTGCCGAGCTGGCCGCGTACACGGGCATCGCCCCAGAGCATATCGTTCTCTCCAGCGGCAGCAATGAGCTGATCACCAAGCTCTGGTCCGCCTTCCTCAGCCCCGGCGACAGCGTGCTTACCGCCTCCCCCACCTTCAGCCTGTATACGACCGCCACAACGCTCGCGGGCGGCGAGACCATCGCGGTGCTCCGCCGCGACGACTACGAGCTGGACGTGCCGGCAATGCTGGCCGCGCTCCGCGACGATACCAAGCTCATCGTGCTCTGCTCACCCAACAACCCTACCGGCAACCTCGTCGCGCGTGCCGATATGGAGGCGTTGCTCGCGACGGGGCGTATCGTCGTGGTAGATGAGGCGTACATCGAATTCGCGGGCGAGGATGGGCTGGCGGCCAGCCCAATTTCGCTCGTAGCCACGTATCCGAATCTTGTCGTCCTACGCACGTTCAGCAAGTGGGCAGGGCTGGCGGGCCTGCGTCTGGGCTATGGCGCCTTCCCGACTTGGATTGTGCCGCACGTGCGCAAGCTGCAATTGCCCTTTGAGGTCAATCTTGCCGCGCATGTCGCCGCGCACGAAACGCTGCGCGACCTGCCACTGATGCGCTCACGAATCGCGGAGGTGATTGCCGAGCGCGAAAACCTGTTCACGATGCTCGCCGGGCAGCCGTACCTGCGCGTCTTCCCCTCGCGCGGTAACTTCCTCCTCGCGGAGATTAGCGCCCCCCGCCTCTCCGTTGCCGAGTTCCGGTCCCAGATGGAGGCGCACGGCATTCTGCTGCGCTACTTCCGCACGCCGGATCTCGCCCGCCATGTGCGTATCACCGTCGGGACAGCTGAGCATACCGCCGCGCTGGGGCGTGTCCTTGCGGAGATTGGCGCGCGGCTAGGGAGCGCGGTCGCGGCCACCACAAGCGCGTGAAGCAACCCATGTCCATGACACTACGGCATGGTCGGTTCGTTTTGTCCATCGCGTACGCCACCGACCACTGCTTCGTTGTGAAGCCGGCCAACTCGTAGAGCGCCAGTGTCACCCCAGGATTCCAGCAGGATCGTCGCGGGCGACTTCGCGCGGGCCATTTGCTCTCAGCCGTCGTAGCAATCCCGCCTCACGATGGCAGCGACACCGGCGCAGACGCATGCGCATGCGAGCCAGCGGCGGGCGTATCGGCCGGACGCGTGGGTGATGCCGCCAGGGGCAGGCGCACCGTGAAACAGCTCCCCTCGCCCAGCATGCTTGTTACCGCAACCGACCCCCCCATCACTTCTGTCAGCTCTTTCACCAGCGCCAGGCCCAGCCCCGTGCCGGAAGTGTCCTGCTCGCGCGACCGGCGTGTGCGATAGAAGCGATCCCAGATGTGCGGCAAATCCTCAGGCGCGATGCCCTCGCCGGTGTCTTTCACGCGCAGAACCAGCGCGCCACCGTCCACGCTGGCCTCTACCGCGACGATACCGCCTGGCGGCGTATGATGCACGCCGTTGCGCATGAGATTGAGCAGCACCTGCTCCACCCGGCTGGCGTCCGCCAGGGCGGCGGGCAGCGTCTCCGCCAGGCTCGCCGCCACCTCCACCCGGTTCGACTGCCAGGCCAGCGGCGCCATCGTCTCCACCACGCGCCGCGCCACCATGCCCACATCCACCGGCTCGCGACGTGTCTCCAGCCGGCCGATCTCGGCGCGCGCCAGCATGAAGAGATCGTCAATCAGCGCCTGCAATCGGAGCGTCTCGCGTTCCATTGTCAGCAGATCTTGCCGCAGCGTCGGCGGCGGCGCCTCATCCCAGTGCGTGCGCGTGGACTCCAAATACCCGCGCAGCGTTGCTACCGGCGTGCGCAGCTCGTGCGAGACGCTGGCGATCAGCTCGCGACGCGCGTTCAGCAGCGTCGCCACGTTGTCGCGCTCGGCCTTCAGCTCGCGCACGGCCTGTTCCAGATCCGCCGCCATCGCATTAAAGTTTGCCTGAAGCTGCGCGACCTCGTTCTCACCCTCCACTGGCACACGCACGCCATAATCTCCGGCTCGCAGCGCGCTCGTGGCATCGGCCAGCGTCTCCAGCCGGCGTGTTGTGCGGTGCGCGAAGAGATACGAGAAGAGCGCCGACGGCGGCAGCACCACCAAAAGCAGCACCACCGTCATGATGAACACGAAGAATAGGATGGGCAACACCGACAGCGTCCTGCCAGGATTCAAGCTCAAGTTGGCCAGCATCAGCGCTGCTGTCAGCAAGCACGAGCCCAGGATCACGACGAGCAGATGGGCGTTGGTGAGCGACCAGACGAGCCGCCGGCGCCGCATCCGGTTCCAGATCACGATGAGGCGCACGCCGATACGCGAGATGATGAAGGCGTTGGAGAATGCGAGCAGCGATAGCGTGACCACCAAAATGAGGGGAAAGCGGCCGATACCTCGCTGGGGAGCGATAAGAGAAGACTGGACGGCGATATGCCAAAGTTCCGCAAAGATAATCGTCGGCGCAATGGCTACGATGATACCCAAACCGCAATAGCGTATCAGCCGTCCCCGCCACGGTAGGGCAGGTCGCCGCATACGAAAGACACACCAGAGGATACAGCATGGTCCCATGATGATGATGACTGTAATGGTTGCTCGTGAGAAGACACGGGATGAGTCGTCAATCGCGAACAGAAACTCCCAGGTAAGGGCCAGAAGCTGCACCAGTAGCACCTCGGCCAGCGCGCGGAGTAGCGATGCGCTCAGCCAATAGGCGCTCCATCGGTCGCGCCATGCCATTGGGATCATGCTCACCTCATCGCCCCGGACGCAGCCGGTAGCCTATGCCCCAAACCGTCTCGATGTCCTCACCCAGCGGCCCCAGTTTCTTGCGCAGCCGCAGCACGGCGTTATCCACTGAGCGGTCGCCGCCGACGTAGCTCTCCTGCCAGACGGTATCCAGCAGATACGCCCGGCTGAACGCCCGCCCTGGACTGCGCAGCAACAGATGCAGCAGCGCGAATTCTGTTGGGCTGAGGTCCAGCGCCTCGCCATCGAGCTCCGCCCGGTGCGCCAGTGGATCGAGCCGCAACGACCCGCGCGCCAGCACATCGCTCGCGCCAGCCTGGTCCGCATTCAGCATCTCACGCAGCAGCTCCACCCGCCGCAGCATCGCCCGCACGCGCGCCACCAGCTCGCGCATGCTGAACGGCTTGGTCAGGTAGTCGTCCGCGCCGACCTCCAAACCAACCACGCGATCCGTCTCTTCGCCGCGCGCTGTGAGCATCAGCACGGGCGTGCCGGTAGACTGGCGGATGTGACGCAATACCTCCAACCCATCCATTTTTGGCAGCATCCAGTCCAGCAGCACGAGATCTGGCTGCTCGCGAGCGTGTAGCTCCAGCCCTGCGACGCCATCACCCGCCAGCAGGACGCGGTAGCCCGCCGCTTCCAGCTCGCGAACGACCACCTGCGCCAGATCATGCGCGTCTTCCACCAGCAGAATTGTCGCCATCGCATCCCCTCGCCCGCATTTCCGGCGTGTCAGGCAGACAAATGCCTCGCGAGGTCATTATATGCCGTGCGCGCGGAGAATGGAGCGCCCACAGCGCGCTCCGGCGCCGCGACAGGCGATGTTGCGACGAGCCTGCGACGGAATTGCGACAATTCGATGATGGGATGAGCGATACGAGAGGATCAAACAACTGGTCCCCCCTTCCTGGTGAAAGAGGGGACCGGCAGGAGTAAGCTCCACACTCACAGACTCGTGGCGCACTACGCTTGCGGTGGCGCGTCCGCGTGCGTGCCGCTCGCCACGGAAACGGGGGTCCGCTCGGCGCGGCGCACTGTCGCGGTGATCAGCGTCGGCGCGGCGCTCGGTGCCCCGTAGCGCTCCAGCTCGAGGACAGTCTCGCTACTGGCGGTCGTCTCCGACTGCGTAGATTGCGTGCGCAGTGCTGGATCTTCGCGCTCTTCCCGGCGCAGCTTCCATGCGGCATAGAGACGCAGTGGCAGCAGCGATGCGACACGTGGCGCAAGCTTCAGCACCGCTCGCGCTCGCTCTTTCAGTGTGCCGTTGCGCGCCTGGTTCCAGGTGTATGGGATGTACGTTTCCAGTCGCGCCCACGTCCGGGCCAGCGTCACGTCGCGCAGCGAGAGCTTGTAGGTGCGCATCGTCGCCGTGTAGCTGTTCCAGTCTTCGTAGGTCATCTCTCTGCCGCGAATGAGCAGGTTCTCGCGCAGCGCCCGCCAGTACATCGGTGTGCCGGGGAACGGCGTCATGATGGTCATGGTGGACTCGCCGCCCAGCTTCTTCGCGAAGGTGAACGTGCGCCGGACGCTATGCCACGTCTCCTCCGGGCTGCCAATCAAGAAGAAGGTGTACACATGGATTCCCAGCTCGCGGCAAATGGCGAGCTTCCCTTCCAGGATACGGTTGATCTTCACGTGCTGCCCGATGCTGGACATGCAGTTCGGGTCGTCCGACTCCACGCCCGTCAGGATCGTCCGAATGCCGGCGCGATGCATCAGCTCCAGCAGGTCGCGATCCAGCAGCTCCAGGCTCAGCTCCGCCGCCGCTTCGATGGGCAGATGGCGGTCCAGCATCCCCTGCGCGATGGTCCGCAAGTGCGGCTTGTTCGCGGAGAAGTTGGGGTCGCGGAAGCGGATATGCCGGACGCCATAGGTCCGATACAGGAATTCAATCTCGTCCAGCACCTCTTCAGGCGTGCGGAAGCGCATCGAGCGCCCCTCGTGCAGGTTGTACGGGCACATCGTACAGGGCATGAAGCACCCCCGGCTCGCGGGGACCGAGATACCCAGGTCGCTCACTCTGCCAGATCGGGCATAGCGGCCCATCTCCAGCAGATTCCAGGCAGCGCGCGGGAGCTTGCTGATGTCGCGCATCTGCCGCCAGTCGCGGTACAGTGCGCTGGAAGACATTTCGAACAGACCGGGCTTTTCCCGCGGTACGTAGCTCTTCACCTCGATGATGCCCGCGACCGTCGCCGGGTCCTCGGCGGCCAGCGCCTCGGCAATGATCGCCTCCGGCTCGCCGTAGAAGAGATAGTCTACCTTCGCCTCACCGATCCAGTGGCGATAGGTGGTCATGAGCACGTTGCCAAAGAGATACACGCGAGCGCTGGGGAACGTTTCTTTCAGCATATTTGCCATGCGCAGATCGCTATGCAGGGACGGGATAGAGATGCGCACACCGAGCCAGAGGGCCGCGCTCGGCTCCTCGCTCAGCCCGCGCGCCACGACGCCGCGCACGAACTCTATGGCCCTGGCGTGGTCGTAAATCCCCTCCAGAGGCAGGTCAATGAATTGGACTCGATGGCCCGCCTGCTCCGCCACGGCGGCCTGATACAGGAAGTCGTGTGGCAACACTTCGGCGATGGGTTTCTCGAAAGGCTTGAGCTTGCGTGAGACTCCCAACCCACCGGATTGTGCCCGCTCGTTCGTGCGCCCCTTGCGAAGCGGCGGATTGACCAGATACAGTTGCGCCGACATGTGGTCCCCCTCTTCGGCGTCCGAAAGCGAAACGTCGCCCGGCGCCCCAATTATTCCGCCCGCGTCTCCACGTTCTGGGGACGGAGCCAGTACATCTTTCAGTGCCCGCGACTCCCTTGTGCGCCGGCTTGCCACCGTACGATAGACATCGAGCATTGCCGCCGCCGAGTGCTTCGGTATAAACGCTTCCAGCACGCGCGTCCGTCCGGCGCGCCCCAGGCGCTCACGGAGAGGCGTGTCGCGCAGCACACGCAGGATCGCCTCGGCCATCGGCGCTGGCTCGCCCCGCGGCACCAGCACACCGTCCTGGCCGTCGCGAATGATTTCAGGTACGCCGCCCGCGCCAACCACGACGACCGGCCGCTCGCAGGCCATCGCCTCCACCAACGCCAGCCCAAACGGCTCCTCGACAGCAGGATGCGCGAGCATGTCTATCGCCGCGTAGAAGACCGGCATCTCCTCGGCGCGAATGGAGCCCGCGAAAGTCACTGATTCACGCAGCTCCAGCGCATCTACGCGGCGCTTGAGATAGTCCAGGTATTCACCGTTGCCGTCCGGGGCCGTGTCCCAGTTGGTGCCCACCAGTACCAGCCGCGCTTCGGGCCGCTCCTGGTGGACCAGCGCGAAGGCATCCAGCAGCATCGCCTGGTCTTTCCAGCGGGAGAGCCGCGCGACAAAGCCAATCAATGGCGCCTCCACCGGTACGCCCAGCCGCTCGCGCATCGCCCGCACCGCCGTCTCCGGCACACCAGGGCGAAACACATCGGCGTCTATCGCGTTATGAACCGTGAAGACGCGCTCCGGCGGCAGAAGCGCGTCATTGACCAGCGTTGTCGCCGTGAAGCGCGAGACACCGACCACCGCGTCCGCGTTGCGCAGCGCCCAATCGTTCAGGCGCGTCGCGTCATGGCGATAGTATGACGTATGGGAATGGATGAGGCAGGCGGCGCCGGAGAGCTTCGCCAGCAGCACGCCGAAGAGGGCATCACGTGGACGCTCGCTGGTGTGAACGATGTCAATGCGCTCCCGCAGACAGAACATGGCCAATTGCCCCACGTTACCCATAGCCAGCAGATTTCGCGCCTGCGCCAACAGGCGCCGGCCCCTGGTAGGCGCGAACGCGGCGGGCCGGCCCAGATTGAGCGAACGCACGGATAGATCGGGTATGCGCTGCCACGCCGCGCACGACGAGGTCCCGACTTCATACGTGCCGGTGGCTGCCCAAAGCCGCACGGCATGCCGATCCAGCGTCCGCGCCAGCATCATGTGGATAGCGACATCCGCACCAAGACTCGGCTGCGTGTGCAGGAATAAAACCCGTATGGGCCGCTCGCGCCCCGACACATGCGGTATCTGTTTTCCAGACGTATCCACCACGAATTGCCCCTGCCCCGAAGCGCTGCTAAACTGGAAGCCCCACGTCCCCACCGCTTTACCAACCGCATTACGGCCAAGCATACTTCCTACAGAGATGCAACAGAGAAGGTACTGCCGTTATGTTTGGGATATGGTTAGCACTCTGAAGGTTGAGGTTCTGCTACCGGTATCAAACGAGTATACTATTGGCGGGTCGAGGGGGTGATCCCGGGTGGGATTCGCTTCTTCATCGCGAGAGGGAGACACACGCATGCCGACGGCGCATGACGAGACGCCCCTGACGGTGCGGCGAGCCACGGACGCGGACCGATCTACCGCGATGAGCTTCATCTCGTCAGCTACGCCGCGTGGCCGTGCCAGTCTCGTCCTGCTGAAGACCGGGCAAGGTCTGCTTTGGGTGGCGGTCGAAGGCAGCGCCGCCAATGACTCTGGCGCCAAGCTCGTCGGTTTGCTGCTCGCTACGGTGCAGATTGACACCGAGAGCGAGGAGCCAGTTGGCTACATTCAAGAGCTGCTTGTCCATCCGGCCTATCGCCGCCAGGGCGCCGCCATGCATCTGCTGGATGCCGCCGAGCGCTACTTTTTGGAAGAGCAGCACTTTGGCCTCATCTCTCTCGCCACCTCACCAGATAACGAGGCCGCTCTCCGGCTCTATCGCAGTCGCGGCTACACTGTTTATCAGGTGCGGCTCTCCAAGCGACGCACCGAAGCCACTTCTCGCTCAGAGTTCCCGAAATAGGAGCGCCATACGATGTCAGAGTCCGTTTCGTTCGATCCCGTCGCCGATCGCTACGACGAGACGCGCGTCATTCCGCCATACGCGATGCCGATGATTACCAGGGGTCTGCTCCATCTCGGCGAGGTCGCTCCTAGCGGCACGATGTTGGAGATTGGCATCGGCACGGGACGCATCAGTCTGCCGCTGCTTGGGGAGGGCGTCAACGTTACGGGGGTGGACATCTCGCCACGCATGGTAGAGCGGCTTGAGACGAAATATGAGGCCATGCGCCAGGCGGAGCCGCTTCACCACTGGGGCACGCTGAAAACACGGATCACGGACATCACGGCGCTCCCCTTCGACACAGGCGCGTTCGACGCGGCAGTCGCGGTCCACGTGCTGCATCTCGTGCCGGAGTGGCGCCGTGCTATGGACGAGGCGCTGCGAGTCGTGAAGCCGGGCGGCGCGTTCTTGCTTGGCCAGGAGCAGCGTAACGGCGATGATGTGCACCACCGCGTGCAGAATGCGTGGGTTGCCATCGTGCAGGAGCTGGGCTTTGCGGCGACGTACCCTGGCGCCGGCTTTAGCACGCTCGTGAGCGACGCGCGCGAGCGCGGGCTACGGGTGGACGAGCATCTGCTGACCAGCTGGGACGTCACCGCCACGCCGGGCGATGTGCTGCTCTGGATCACGGAGCGCACGTGGTCGCGCACCTGGGCAATCCCCGACGACGTGTTTGCCGAGTCTGTCCGGCGGCTGACGGGATGGGTTCAGCATGAGTATCGCGAGGAGGTGGATACGCCCCAGCGCATGCCCATCTCGTTCAGCGTCGCGCGCATTCGCCGCAAGTAAATCATTCGTAGGGGGCGGCCAGTGGACACCCTGGTCGCCGAGGAGGCATACGACACAATGGCAAGCGGAAGCTTCGGCACCGCCGTCAATTGCATGGACGGGCGCGTGCAGAGTCCCGTCGCGGACTGGGTGAAGATCAACTATGGCGTGCAGTATGTGGATATGGTGACGGAGGCCGGGCCGGATGGTATCCTGGCGCACGGGCCAGCGCACCTGGTCGAGCACATCCGCCAGCGCGTGCTGGTCTCTACGGGGCCGCACGAGTCGCGGGTCGTCATCGTCGCGGGCCACTCCGGCTGCGCGGGCAACGCCGTGCCCGACGAGCAGCACCGCGCGGATGTGCGGGCCGCCATGAACACAATTGCCGCGTGGGGCCAGCCGGTCCAGATCGTCGGCCTCTTCGCCAACGAGTTCGGCGCCATCGAAGTGGTCGGGCGGCTGGATGCGCCCATGTAGCATCGCCAGCACTCTGTATCCGCTTATCCTCAGGGCAGGGTGATAGTCTGGGTTGTTGTACTCTCATGGTAGATCGGCAAAGGAGGATTGACCCCTACTTTCCGGCTGCTCGCGAGCCAGGTCGGGCTGGGCGCGAGCTCATCGGCAATTACTGTGAGCATGTAGGGGTCGGGGTGTTCGTCGTGGGACTCACCAGCGTGGCCTTATCGCGGGCTTGCTCTGGCGTCGCGCTTCCCACACATCAAGCTCCGAGTGCCACTGGTGAGGGGGCTACTGGCCGGAAACATAGCGCGCGAAGTCGCGCACGCCGAGCTGCCGCAGATCGCCGATACTCGCGATGCTCAGGTCAGGCGGCGGACTGGTGGTGATCGGCTCCGTGCCGTAGTGGCCCTGGCGCACGTGGACCGTGGCGAAGCGGTGCGGGAAGAGGGCCTTCGTCGCCGAGAGAATGCGCGCCTTGTCGTCCACTATCACGTAGAACGAAGCGGGCCACTGGTGAAAGATCGTCTCCAGGTGGTCTTCCTTGTGGACGTAGATGAGCACCCGCCCCTCAACCGCCGCCAGCAGCCCACTGCGCTCGATCTTCATCGGCTGGTAACGGTGGTCGCCGTCTGAGACGATGGCCGGTGTGCCGATCTCGCGCAGGTGGCGCAGCGTATCCAGCGCGGCGGGATAGAGGCGCGTGGCGAAGGGGTATTCCATGATGAGGGTGGTCGCCCGCTCGAAGAGGGCGCCGTCCGGGCAGAGCGGGCGGAAGCGGGTGAGCGTCAGCGGGAAGTCCACCATGCCGGTGAGGGCGCGCACCTCTTCGTAGACTGCCCAGAAACGCCCGATCAGTGACTCTCCGAGAAGCGCGCGCAGCCCGGCATCGTAGTCGGCCTTCACGGCGTCGTTATCCAGCAGCGTGTTGTCGCAGTCGAGAATGAACACCACGTGCGGATCGCCCGCGCTCATGTCGCTCGCCATCGTCGCCTCAACCTTTCGCTCGCCGGAGGTCATGCCACTCTCCCGATACCGTATCATATACCATGCCGACGGGCTGGGGCATGTAACGCAGCGCTTGCCTGTCGAGACTAACTCAGAAAAGAGGAGGAAGCCCCATGCCGGATACCACCGACAACAAGATTACGCTCTATGGCACCCTCTGGTGCGGCGATTGCAAGCGCGCCAAGAAATTTTTCGGCGAGCAGCGCATCCACTACACCTTCGTAGACGTGGATATGGATGCCGACGGGCTGGCCGTCGTCGAGCGCGCCAACAACGGCAAGCACATCATCCCTACGATTGTCTTCGGCGATGGCTCGCTGCTCGTCGAGCCGTCCAACGCGGAGCTGGCGCAAAAGCTCGGCTTGCAGATTGCCGCGAAGTGCCAGTTCTATGATCTCATCGTCGTGGGCAGCGGCCCGGCGGGACTCACCGCCGCGCTGTATGCTGCCCGCGAAGGGATAGACACGCTCGTCATCGAGCGGGCCGGTGTCGGCGGGCAGGCCGGCGTCACCGAGCGGCTGGACAATTTCCCCGGCTTCCCCGAAGGGGTCAGCGGCGCAGAGTTCGCCGACCGTCTCAAGCTGCAAGCCGAGCGCTTCGGCGTGGAAATTCTCGCGGCGCAGGCGGTGACCGAGGTTGGCGTGGATGGCGCCTATCGCGTCGTGCGGACCGCTGGCGGCGACGAGTATCGCGCCTGGGCCGTCTTGCTGGCACTCGGCTCCACATATCGCCGTCTCGGCATTCCCGGCGAGGAAGACTTCATCGGCGCGGGCGTCCACTTCTGCGCCACGTGCGACGGCGCGTTTTATCGCGGCAAAGACGTGCTGGTGATCGGCGGTGGAAACTCGGCGGGCGAGGAGGGTCTCTTCCTGACCAGATTCGCCAAGAACGTTACCATTGTCACACGCAACAGCCAGCTTTCCGCCAGCAAGGTCATCGCCGAGAAGGTGTCCGAGCATCCCCAGATGGCGGTCATTCCCAACGCCACGCCCGTCGCGTTCACCGGCGAGAAAAAACTCACCGGGGTCGTCGTGCGTGACACGCGAACCAGGGACGAGCGCGAGCTGCATCCCGACGGCGTCTTCGTCTTTATCGGCCTCACTCCCAACACCGAAATCGTGCGCGACCTCGTGACGCTGGACGCGCAGGGCTTCATCGCTACGGACGCCGCGCTGCAATCCAGCGTGCCAGGCATCTTCGCGGCGGGCGACTGCCGCGCGGGCAGCACGAAACAGGCCGCGTCGGCGGCGGGCGAGGGCGCCGCCGTGGCGCTGGGCATCCGTCGCTACGTCGAGCCGCTGGCCAGCGGTATGCCGGACCACGACGATCGCCGCGCGGGTATGCGGCTGGCCGCCGCAACGACTGTCTAGCACTACGGCGTGGTGCGGCCAGCGCCCACCACAAATTCGTTGCAAACATCTCGACAATGGCTCCGGCTCCTGGAAAGGTTTTATTACAAACGGCGGTGCGATATGGGGCGGCGGGTATCCGGCGGGCGCCCCTACGAATCCCCAACACGTGAGAGAATCCCCTGGAATGCAATGGATTTCACGGTTTCGCACAGACGTGCTATATTTTGGTGCAAGGTGCGTAGCTATGACGCATCCTGGACGCAGCATGCCGCCTGGTACGGCGCCTTTCTGAGCCGGCGAAAGCGGCAGGCCAGGACGGGCGCAGCAGGCAGCGCCCCTACAGCGCCGACGGTGGAATGGGACGGGCGTACAGTATGGCCAATGCGGATATTACGGCACGAGGCACCATGCCGGAACACGAAAGTGGTGAAGGAAGAGGCGCCGTGAGTGACACCGAGGCGCTGGTCGCGGCGCTTTTCCCCGCCCGCGAAAAGCTGCCCCGCGTGCCACAACAGGCGCGCAGCCGCGAGAAGCGCGACGAAATCCTCAAGACCGCCGCCGTGATGTTCGCCGAGCGCGGCTATGGCGGCACTACCTCGGATGATATCGCCGAGGCCGCCGGAGTCAGCGTCGGCACCTTCTACAACTACTTCCGCAACAAGCGCCAGGTGCTGGTGACGCTGGTCATCGAGCGTGTTGAAGACATCTTCAGCAACCTCCAGCTTGCCAAGATGGACTTCTCGCAGAGCGGCGACCGTGAGTCCATCCGCCAGGCTATCACCGCCGTGCTGGGTGGCACGCAGAGCGCGCTGCGGCGGGTCTGGATGGAGCTGATGTCGCACGATCCTGAGCTGACGCCGTACCAGCAGGTCATCCGCCAGCATACGCTCAACAAGGTGGAGGAGAATCTGCGCCAGGCGGCGGCGCGGGGGGAGACGTGGCCAGATCTGGATGTCGAAGCGACCGCGCTGGCGATCTTCAACATGCTCGACTCCACCAGCCTGCGTCTCGATAGCGGCCTCTCCGGAGAGCGGTTGATCGAGGCGCTGACCGATATGGTGTATCGCAGCGTATTCCCGCCAGATCGGTCGCATCGCACATAAGTGTACGCTCGCATCTGGTCGCGGCGGCAACCTGCCGGCGCATGGGTAGGGCGGCGGGCTGAAGCCTCGCGCGTGCTTCATCGGTGCGGGCGGGATTGCTTGAAGGAGGCACGGCGCATGGGTATCCCCTCGCGCTCGCAGTTCGATCCACTGCGGCAGGTCACCACGCCCATCGTGCGCTGGCAGGGCGTCACACGCGAGCATATCGCCGACGAGCTGGTGGCCGAGGAGCCGCTGGAGATCCGGGTGAAGTGCCACGCGCCCGATGGCACGATCAGCCATGAATCGCTGGCGGTCATCATGCGCACGCCGGGCCAGGACGATGAGCTGGCAGCGGGCTTCCTCTTCAGCGAGGGGCTGCTGGTCGGGCGCGGCGAGCTCCGCGGCATCGAGCCGGGCTTCGATACGGATGGCCTCCCCTCGGACAATGTCGTGGACGTGGTGACTATTCCCGGTGTGGACCTCACCCAGCGCGCCCGCGACGAGGGATACTCGCGCAAGTTCGCCGTCAACGCGAGCTGCGGCATCTGCGGGAAGAATACGGTCTCCGCTGCCTGCGCGGTGTTGCCGCCGGTGCCGCGCGACGACTTCGTGATTTCCCCTGAGTTGATCTATACACTGCCCGATAGGCTGCGGACCGTGCAGCGGGTCTTCGATCAAACGGGGGGGCTGCATGGCGCGGGCATCTTCGACCGTGGCGCGAACCTGATTGGCGTACGGGAAGATATTGGCCGGCATAACGCGGTGGATAAGCTGATTGGCCGCGCCTTGCTCGATGGTGTGCTGCCGCTGCGCCGCCGCATCCTGATGGTCAGCGGGCGCCTCTCGTTCGAGATTGTGCTGAAGGCGCTGGCCGCCGGCATCCCGCTTATCGCCGCCGTTTCCGCCCCTTCCAGCCTCGCCATTGATCTCGCCAACATCGGCGGCATTACCATCACGGCGTTCGTGCGCGGCACCAGCATGAATGTGTACACGCACCCGGAGCGCGTGCGGGCGGGATAGGAACCTCACCCCCGACTCCGCCGCTTCGCTCCGCGCCTGCTCCGCTCCTGGAACGTCGCTCGCTCCGCCGCTCGCTCCGCCGCGCGCGACGAGGGGAGAGGCGGTTGCCGATTCTGCCGGAAATCGAGATTTCACCACGAAGCACACGAAGCGCACGGAGCGCACGGAGCGGCAAGGTGGGATCAAGCTGAAGGTTGTGGAGGAAGGGAGGGGCATTGCCGATTCTGCCGGAATTTGAGAATCGGTTGCCGATTCTGCCGGAATTTGGATTTGTCGTGCGCGCATGGGGCGAGGAGGATGGCTGGGATGGGAGGGTGATGATACGGTATCGCACGGTGGACCTCGTGAGATGGAGGATGGAAGATGTGACGTATGGTGGTCGCGTGCCATAGTGGACACAGTTGGGTACGAGCAGTGTAGCACAAGGCGGACGGAGCGGCGACGGTCGGGAACGGTCGCCAGCGGTCAGATGCGGGCACGAGGTGCTAATCTCAGGTTCGCGCAGGCGGGCGCGGCAGGCAGCGCCCCTACGACGGCATCAAGGCGGGCGCGAATGATAGTATCTCAACCACATTTGGTATGAATGGTAGACTGAGAGCGGGTCTATTTTGAGGGCGTGGAGGATACGATGGCGATGGAGCTGGCGCGGGTGAAGCTGCGCGGCGTGTATGCGGCGTTCGCGGGCGCGGTGCTGCTGATTGGCATCCCGCTGGTCGAGTCGTTGTTTTTGGGGCAGGGGTATGTGAACGCTGTCTCGCAATCCGAGGCGCACGGCGCGTTTGGACCGTTATTGACGTGGGCGGGGCAACATTCCGGCGGCGACCTGGCGCTTCACATCGTGGAGCTAGTGCCGTTTCTGCTGGCGGCGATGCTGCCGGGCGCGCTGCGGCGGGTGCTCTGGCCGCGCGGGACGACTGGCGGGCGGCTCGCGGCCCTCTGCGGGCAGATTGGCTTTGGGTTGTTTGCACTGGCCGTACTGGTCGGTATCCCGACAGTGGGCAGGGCGGCAAGCGATTATCTGAGCGCGGGCACTCCGGCGGCGGCGCGACGTGTGGCGCAAGGGTTCGCGGATGGCTTCGGGGTCCAAAATTTGATGTCGCACGTGATCGGGGGCGTGTTGGTAGCCTTCTTCATCGCGCTGGTAAGTGTGCGCATCATGCGGACGCCGGTTTTCTCGCGCTGGCTTGGCTATTACGGATTGCTGCCGGCGGTGCTGCTTGGCGCGACGGCGCTGCAATATCTGGGGTCGCTGGCGCAGATCGAGACGCCGCTTTCGCCGATCACGTTCGCGGCGCTGGCGTTCTGGCTGCTGCTCGTAGGTGTTCTGCTGGCGCGAGTGCGGGGGCTGCCGGCGGATGCGCTAACCACTGCGCCGAATACCCCGAAAGAGGCGGCGGCTACTACTAGCGACGCGAGCGCTTCCGCCCCGAACCACCAATGAGCCGGCCCAGGGCGGCGAGGATCAGCGCGCCGAAAAAGGCGATGACGACGGTGTCCCAGAAGCCATAGACGCCGTTCAGATTGATTGGCAGCAGACTCATGACGAAGCCGCCGATCAGTGCGCCGACGATGCCCAGGACGATGTCGCCGAGGCAGCCAAAGCCGCGCCCACGGACGATCAGGCCGGCGAGCCAGCCGGCCAGCAGTCCCGCGGCTATCCAGGCGAGCCAGCCGCCGGGCACCAATGCCACCGGCCCGGCCAACAGAATGTTGTGCATGATCGCTCCCCATGCCGGCAGATGCCGGCGGCGCTGTGTCGTGGATGGTTCTGTGACTTGTACGCGCGGGACCGCGCTGCGTTGCATAAAGCACAAAGCACAATGGGAGTTATGTGGGCGCTTGCACCACGGAAACAACACTTGTATGCTTCGTCTCACGGCGGCATATTGCCTCCACGGTCCTGTCTCTTGACATCTGCCTCTTCGCAGGAAAGAAGGGGCGGGACAACCAGTTACGTGATCTGGCGAAGAGGCGGTTGCGGCGCTGGCCCAGGTGGCGCCGCGAAGGACAGG
>DATGEP010000023.1:0-38335 GCA_035310125.1 Ktedonobacterales bacterium | reverse complement strand
TAGGTGAGGCAGACCATCTGGCCGCGATAGGAGGGATCGGTGCAGATCTCCTGGTAGCCGGTCATGCCGGTGGCGAAGACCACCTCGCCGCACCGCCCATCGCCACGGGTCAGCGTCTCGACCGCGCCGAAGGGGCGACCGGAAAAGACCGCGCCGTCTTCGAGCACCAGCACCGCGATGTGTTCGTCCTGTTCCATCTCCACCTGCTCGCCTCCATCGTACGCCTGTGTCTTACGCGCCGGCCGCAGCAGGCAGTGCCCCTACACCATGCATCCCGGCCCGTGCGGCGGGCGTCCGGCGGACGCCCCTACACCATGTGTCGCGCCAGCCTGCCCCAAGTCCCCCCACTCCGCGCACGGAGAGGGGGCCGGGGGTGCGGTTCCCTATGCCGTCAGGGCTGCTACGCGCGTCTCAGTTGTCATAAGCATCCGCAAGACCGCCTTCTGCACATGCAACCGGTTCTCGGCCTGCGTGAATACCCGCGACTGTGGGCCGTCCAGCACCTCGCCGGTCACTTCCTCGCCCCGGTGCGCCGGCAGCGGATGCATCACGATGGCGTCTGGATGCGCCAGTGCCAGCAGCCGCGCATCCACGCGGTACGGCGCGAAGACAGTGTGGCGTAGAGCGCGCTCAGACTCCTGACCCATGCTCGTCCAGACGTCGGTGTAGAGCGCATCTGCCCCGGCGACAGCCTCCTCCGCATCGTGCATGACGGCAAGCTGTGCTCCTGTTCGGGCAGCATCGCGCCACGCGGCGTCCAGAACGGCGGCGTCCGGCTCGTAGCCCGGCGGCGTTGCCACGCGAATGCGCATGCCAGCCTTCGCGGCAGCCTGAATCAGGGAGTGCGCCACATTGTTGCCGTCGCCGACATAGGCGAGTGTCTTGCCAGCGGGCGACCCGAAGTGCTCAGCGATGGTGAGCACGTCGGCTAACGCCTGGCACGGGTGATGGCGATCCGTCAGGCCATTTATCACGGGAATCGTGGCGTGCCGCGCGAACTCCTCGACCACGGCATGATGAAACGTGCGCAGCACGACGGCATGCACATACGCGCTCAGCACCCGCGCCACATCCGCGATGGATTCCCGCGCGCCCAGCCCCACCTCTTGCGGCGAGAGATAGAGGCTGTCGCCCCCCAGCTCACGCACGGCAACCTCGAACGAGACTCGCGTGCGCAGCGACGGCTTCTCGAAGAGCAGTGCGACTGTCTTTCCCGCGAGAAGCTGGGACGGTGGAGCCCCCGCCTGCCGGGAGCGCTTGAGCTGGCGCGCCTGAGCGAGCAGCGCATCCAGATCGGCGGGGTCGAGCTCGTTGAGGGTGAGCAGATGTGTCATAGTGCGCCTCCCTGAGCGGAAGTCGCTGGCTCCGACAGTGATGCCTCGGTGGTTGTGGTCCGCCCTTCGCCTTGATTCTGTCCCCCAGACAGCGGCTGCGGGCGGAGCCTGGGCGCGCTGGCGAATCCGGGCAGCTCAGTGATCGCGCCGGAGTGCCCGGCGAGGAGCTGCACCCGCGCCTGCGTCTTCATGGGCAATCCCCACAGCTCGATGAAACCGAGCGCGCTCGCATGGTTGAAGGTGTCGCCCCGCTCATAGGTCGCCAGCGCGTGCGAGTACAGCGAATACGGCGAGCGCCTGCCCACCACGCGGCACGTTCCCTGATACAGTTTCACCCGCACCTCACCCGATACGAATCGCTGCGTGCTGCGCACGAACGCCATCAAGTCGGCGTGCAACGCGCTGTACCACTGGCCGTTGTAGATCAGCCGGGCATACTCTCCGGCGAATTGCTCCTTCATCCGTGTCTGATCGCGACTCAGCGTAAGCCCTTCAAGAGCCTGGTGCGCCGTCAGCAGCACCAACGCCGCGGGCGCCTCATAGACCTCGCGCGATTTGATGCCCACCAGCCGGTTCTCCACGTGGTCAATACGTCCAACGCCGCGCGTTCCCGCCAGTGCATTCAGCCGCTGCACCAGCGTCACCGCGTCGAGCGTCTCGCCATCCAATGCCACCGGCACACCGCGCTCGAAGGTCACGGTCAGCTCGGCGGCATCGTCCGCTATGCCGTCGGGCGCCGCCGTCCACTCCCATACATTTTCCGGCGGCTCGGCCCAGGGATCCTCGAGGATGCCGCATTCGATGCTGCGGCCCCAGAGATTTGCGTCCACACTGTAGGGGCTGGCAGCGGTCGCCGCCACCGGGATACCATGCTCGGAGGCGTATTCGATCTCGGCGTCTCGCGTCATACTCCACTCGCGCACGGGCGCGATGATCTTGAGATCCGGCGCCAGCGTATTGATCGAAACATCGAACCGCACCTGATCGTTGCCCTTGCCCGTGCAGCCATGTGCCACGGCGACCGCACCCTCCTGCCGCGCCGTATCAACCAGCAGTTTCGCGATCAGTGGCCGGGCGAGCGCCGTTGCCAGCGGGTACACCCCTTCGTAGACCGCGTTCGCTTGCAGCGCGGGCCACACGAAATATTCCAGAAACTCGCGCCGAGCGTCTACCGTGAGCGCCTTCACCGCGCCAATCTTGAGCGCCCGCGCCGCGATGGCCGGAATGTCACGCTCGTTTCCTACGTCAATCGTCAGCGTGATCGCGTCCAGCCCGTACGTCTCCTTCAGCCACCGAATCGCTACTGACGTATCGAGGCCGCCGGAATACGCCAGAATCACCTTCTCTGCCATGTGCTCATAACTCCTCTCCACCGTATGTGCTAAATGCCCACTACAATTTGCGTCTCTAGCGCAAATCCGCCAGCGCCGCTCCTGCCTGCCTCACTCGTCTGAACGTCATCTTCCGCTGTGCCGCTCACGAGCGCGTTGAGTGCGGAGTTAAATGTTCCTTGGCGTGCCTGCCATGCCGCCCGCTCCGCGGTAATGCGCACCACCACGGCGTCCAGCTCCAGATTGCCTGGCGTCCCGATCGAGCTTCGCGCCCGCAGCCGCGCCACGAGATCACCCGGCTCCTGTGCGGCTGGGTCGGCGGCAACCGCACGGTAGGCGTCGCGGAACGGCATCCCTGCCTGCGCCAGCGCATATGCACGGTCCGTCGCGAAAAGCTCCGCTGTGCATGCCGCGAACAACCGCTCGCGATCCGGCGCGAGATGCTCTACGTATACTCCCACGATATCCAGGCTCTCGCGGCATATGGCGACGGCTTCGAGCAGCGGCGCCTTCGTCTCCTGGAAGTCCATGTTGTAGCCGGACGGCAGGCCAACCAGCGTCGCGAGCATCTGTCCCTGGAGTGCGACGACCGTGTGTGCCCGCGCCCGCACCAGCTCCAGCGGGCTGAGGTTGCGCTTCTGTGGCATGATGCTGCTGCCGTCGCAAAGCTCTGCCGGCACGCTGAAGAACGCGAACTCGCTGGTGGTGAAGAGCAACACATCCTGAGCGAGTTTGCTGAGGTCGAGCATCACGAGCGCCAGCGCCTGCACGGTGGCCGCCTCAGTCTTGCCCCGGCTATTGGCCGCCGCGAGCACGTTGTGGTGCGGCCCGGCGAAGCCCAGCGCCGCCGCTGTGTACGCGCGATCCAGCGGTAGTGGGACGCCATACGCTGCCGCGGACCCCAGCGGGCACTGATCGTTCAGGGCATATGCGCCAGCCAGCACCACGCAATCGTCCAGCAGCGCCTCCGCGTGCGCCGCCGCCCAGAGGCCCACCGAGGAGAGCATGCCGCGCTGCATATGCGTATACCCCGGCATCGGCATCCATTCGTGCGCTCGCGCCAGCGTCACCAGCCGCGCCGCCGTATCCAGCAGCCGCGCGGCGACATCTAGCAGCGCCTCTTTGGCATACAGCCGCAAATCCACCAGCACTTGATCGTTCCGAGATCGCCCGGTGTGCAGCTTCTTGCCCGCCGCGCCGATCCGTTCCACCAGCAGCCGCTCCACCAGCGTATGAATGTCTTCGTCGCCAGGAGTAGGGGTCAGCCCATCGCTTTCCGCCTCGTCCGCCCTTCTCACTACAGCAAGCTGTCCCGCCTTCTCTTGAAAGCAAGCCGCGCTCTGGAGGGACCCTGGCGTCGCGGGCGGAGCCTGGCTCAGCAACCCGCGCAGCCCCTCGTCCAGCGCCCGCCATTCCTCATCGGACAGTAATCCAGCCCGGTGTAGCGTGCGGGCATGCGCCAGCGATCCCCACACATCGTGGCGGGCGAGCGCGCCGTCCAGTGCGGCGTTGCGTGCCGCGCCATAGCGCTCCAGCGCCGGCAGAATGTCATAACCCTTTGACCACAGCTTGGCTGTCATCAGTCTTCATCTCACTTTCGAGTCGCCGCCGCATGTCTATAACTGGCCGGCAGCGGATTGCGGGCTTTCGGGATCACGTGCGCATCCCGCGTGGGCCGAATCAGAGAACGGCGCGCGCCGGCATGCTGGGCATCTACGAGTACGGGGACGCGGCGTCCTGTTGCCGCATTGGCGTGTCCTGCGATGAGGAAATGGCTCGCTCGGTCAAGCGCTGGAGGCGTACCGCCGCTTCATTGCGGCAGGCTACGGTGCCGGTGCGGCTCGCTCGTTAGCGAGCCCGCGTACGGGCGCGTGTGTTACGTGTGTTATGGGACGGAGTGAGTGATTGGGCGCGCACGGCGTATGTGACGCTGCTTCCTACTGTCAACGAACCTGACTGCATGCTGGCCCCTTCCGGCAGGATGACATCTCCCGCCCGCTTGAGAACAATTGAATGGCGTGTGTCGCGTCTCAGCCGGGAGGGCCGTTCGTCCCGACGGCGTGACGTCACGCAGGGCAACAAAAAACCCCGCCACCTACGCGGCTGTGCGTAGGGACGAGGCGTTGTATTCCCCGCGGTACCACCCTGATTGCCGCTCGCATCCGCTTTCACGGGCGGCGAGCGACCTCTTCTCTGTCCACAGTGGCGTGCTGGACCTCACCCGTCGTACTTGTCGCACCCCAGCGAGGGTATTCGCGACTTTCTTCCGCCGGCCGCTTGGAAGCGCGTTCGCACGGCGCTCTTCTCCCAGGCTTCCACTCTGTCCCAGGTCGCTGTTGAAGCTTCGCCGTCTACTGTTCTTCCGCATCGCGGGCCATATTCACTTGTACCTGCTATGGGCACAGTTGTAGCATGAACAACGTACCTACGTCAAGGTCGGAGAAATCTCGTCCGCGTTGATCTCACCAGAGAGGATGCCTATAATGCAGAATTCCCCCCGGAATGTCCCCGACGGGCAGCTTCCCGCGCGTGCCCTCGAACGGTTGCGCCAGTCACAGGGTGGGCAAGGCGTCAAGAGCCTGTTCACCAGCGACCTTTCGGTCAACGAATTCCTCCTCGTCAAAGAGGTTGGCTTCGAGCCGGTTGGACTGGTGATGGGCACCTCGATCTACCATATCGGCTTTCAGTATGCCAACATTGCCGCCAGCCAGGAGCTGGGCGTGCTGACGCAGGCGATGTATTCCGCGCGTGAGCTGGCGATGGGTCGTATGGAGGCCGAGGCCGACACAATTGGTGCCGATGGCATCGTCGGCGTGCGGCTGGAGGTGCTGCAATACGCCTGGGGGCAGAGTCTGGCTGAATTCAAGGCAATCGGCACGGCGGTGCGAGCGCGAGACCAGGCTGGCTCCTACCGCACGCCACAAAACAAGCCCTTCACCAGTGACCTCTCCGGCCAGGATTTTCGTACGCTGCTGGCCGCCGGCTACCGGCCAGTCTCGCTGGTGATGGGCACATGCGTGTATCATGTCGGCATCTCCGGCCTGCGCCAGTGGTTCTCGCAGATTTCCGGACAGAACGTGGAGATGGCAAACTATACCCAGGCGCTTTACGATGCGCGTGAGCTGGCGATGGAGCGCATGCAGAGCGAAGCCGAGCAGGTAGGCGCGGAGGGCATCATCGGCGCGCGCATCGAAGAGGGGCGCTATGGCTGGGATCCGCATGTCATCGAGTATTTCGCTATTGGTACCGCCGTCATTCCCACGCGCCCCGATCATGTCATCGCTACGCCCCAGATGGTCATCTCACTGAACGACCGGCAATGACCAGATTGTCCTACCCGCCACCCAGTGCTATGCTTGAGAGGATGTCTACCCACCATCCGCTTGCTGCGCTGGAGGCGCACGCTATGCATTCGTCCATCCCGCCCGTCACCACCTGGAACCTCGACCCCGTCTTGTTGCTTGCGCTGGCAGTGCTGCTCGGCGGCTACCTCTACGCCATCGGTCCGCTCAATCGTCGCATCGCACCCGACGAGCCGGCGCCGCGCTCCCGCGTCGCGTCGTTCTCCGGGGGATGGCTGATTCTGGCGCTCTCGCTGATCTCACCGCTCGATACGCTGGGCCGTTACTATGGCTTTGCCGCGCACTCCTTTCAGCTCTTCCTCATCATCACCGCCGTCGCGCCGCTCCTGCTGATCGGCCTGCCAGAGTGGCTGGTATGGAAGCTGCTGCCTCTGCGCGCCCTGCGCGACGCTACGCGCGGCTTCGGCTTCATGGCGATGTCGGTCGTCCTTTTCAACGGCCTCATCCTCATCTGGCATGCCGGGCCGATTTTCGAGGCGGGACTGCGCAACGAAGCGCTCCACAACCTCGAAAGCCTGTGCTTCCTGCTCGCCGGGCTGCTCACATGGTGGCCGTTGCTCACGCCGCTGGATCGCCATACCCGGTTGGCCAGCCCCTTCCAGATTCTCTATCTGGTCGTCGAAAGCCTGCCACTGGACATTTTCGGCGCCTTCACCCTCTTCGCCGACCACGTCTTCTATACTAGCTACAACACCGCGCCGCACCTCTTCGGATTCTCCACGGTCGTGGACCAGGCGGTGGGTGGCGCCATTATCGCCGTTCCCGGCAATCTGGTAGACATCGTCATCATGAGCCTGGTTTTTTTCGGCTGGATTCAGCGTGTCGAGCAGGCACAGCGCGAGCATGAGGCGCAGATCTACGGTGATGGCACGGATGCGAACGCTCCAAGCGAGGGCGTTCAGGTAAAGCCCGTCTCGAACGTCCACGACATTTGACGACACTAGGCAATCAAGAAAGCTTACCAGTCGCCGCGCGGCTCAACTTCTAGCTCCAGCTCGACACCGAAGCGCTCGCGAACCGTGCGGCGCGCCAGCGCGATGAGCGCCACCACATCCGCAGCCGTCGCCCCGCCGTTGTTGACGATGAAGTTGGCGTGTTTCGGGGAGATCTGCGCGTTGCCGTGGCGCGTGCCGCGCAGTCCAGCCGCCTCGATCAGCCGGCCTGAATAGTCGCCCGGTGGATTCTTGAAGACGGAGCCGGCGCTCTTCTCCACCGGCTGCGTGCGCTTGCGATAGTCCAGGTGCCCGCGAACGCGCCCTTGCACGGCGGCGAGATCGTCGCGCCGCAGAAGAAAACTGGCGCCGACAATCATCTCCGGTGGCTCGATACGCGCGCGCGGCGCCGCGATGGGCAAGCCGTCATCCGCGAAGATCACCCGCCGGGCCGCGCGAAAGCGGCTATGGCGATATGACAGACCCAGCTCGGCGGCGGAGAGCTCGCGTATCACCGGTTCGCCGTCCGAGAAAAGCACGCGCGCCGACTTGAGGGTATCCGCGACGCAGGCGTCGCCCGCTCCCGCGTTGCTCACCACCGCGCCGCCGACGGTTCCCGGCACGCCCGCGCCCCATTCCAGCCCCGCCAACGCCTCCTTCGCAAGCTCATTCACGAGCTTCGGCAGACTGACGCCCGCGCCGGCGATCAGGAGTGTATGGTCGTCGTCCACCGTTTCCAACCGCCAGGTATTCAGAACCATCCGCGCCACGATGCCTCGCGCGCCCGCATCCGCATACAGCACATTGGTGCCGTTGCCAACGATCATCAACGGCCAGTCGTGCGCCCGCGCCAAACGCACCAACACGAGCACATCATCTTCACTTTCGAGCGGAACCCAGGCGTCGGCGGGACCACCCACGCCGAAGGTGCCGTGGCGAGAGAGCGGCTCGCTCTCACGCACACGGGTATCGAAGTGCTGGCGCAGGACGCCGAGCATTGTCGTATCGGAACTGATAGCCATGCGAGCTTCCTAATTCAGAATCAGATAGAGGGCACCGTAACTTCGTAGCCGTCGGGTGCGATAACGGCAGTCATCCCTGTGAACATGCTGTCAAAGGTGTCCTTGGGCAGATAGTGAATGTAGTACTCCGAAGAGTCCACGATGCGCAGACCCTGGTCATCGCCACCAGTCATCACCAGAAAGTGACCGCCGGAGAAGAAGTGATAGTACCCGTAGGAGATACGCACATTCACAATGATGGGAAGGCCCAGCACGTTCGTGATGTACTTCATCTGATTATACGTCAGGTGCCAACCAATGTCCGCTCGATAGCCGAAAGCGGCAGCCCCGCGTGTGAAACCGTGCGGCGTGAGCAGCCCCCCGTTGAGCGAGATATCGGGCTTCATCGCGTCAATCAACTTCCCGATGGTGGCGTGCGGCACGCCCCAGGCCGTTAACACTTCGGACGTGACGGCAGCGCTACACGCGGCGTCCCACCAGTCGTTGAACTGCGCGTAGGTATCGTACAGGTCGGGACGCATGCCTTGCGTCTCCGGCTGCACGAGACTTGTGATAGCCTGCGCCACATGCGCGCCGGCGACGCTGCGCCAACTATCCGCCATTAGCGGCTGCGACGGCTCGCCCGCATACGCCACAGCAGTCCACAGTGCGACCGTCAGCGCAATGACAGCCAGCAGCGTGCGCGTGAGCGACCAGGGGCTGCGCGCCCGGCGCACCAGCGCGCGTGTATCCAGTCGTGGGCGCCGCGCGGGAACGAACACGCGGCCAGGTACGGGCCGCGGAGCAAGAGCAAGCTGATAGCTTCTGAAGTCTGCTCCTGGCGACGAATGGGATGCGTCGCTACGCCGGGGTACATACTCTTGTTCGTCCGGCTCCTCCCCCTCGCTCTGGTCCTCAATCGTCCAGCGAGGCACGTGCGCCTGCGCAAGGGGGCGCGCCGCCGTGCGGTCGCGGAAGCGCCTATCGCTCGTGTTTGGATCGTCCGCAGCGGCATAATAGGTGCGCGTGCCTTGCGGTGGCGTCATGTCGAGCACATGTGGAGCGGCGGCCCGGCGCGCCACACGCTGGCGTCCGGTGGCGCCATCCATGAGTGTGCGCCGCTTCGCGGTGTCGTTGCGGTCCACGGCCCCGTGGGAGAAATGTGAGTTGTCTCGCACGTGCCGTGCTCCCTCTCCATCCCAAATCACGTGTAATCCGCCTCAGCAGCATAGATTGCCGGCCGCGAAACCGTCAAGCGCCTCACCGCAATGGTCTATTTCGCGTGCGGTGTATGCTCCGATGTTCCGCGCTTCAATAGCACATTCAGTGGTGGTATTCTCTCCCCAGATGGTCTCATAGCGCATTTGACCATCTCCAGCCAGGACACGACACCCGCATTACGAAAGGCGGCTCACATGCCTGATGTAGAGCTTCAGCCGCTACTTACCACAGTTGCCGGTAGCTATCCCTCCGATGGGCTGCCGCCGCGCCGCGCTATTCAACGCGCCGTGGAGGACCAGATCGCGGCTGGGGTGGATCTCATCAGCGATGGGCAGATGCGCGGCGACATGATCGCGACATTCGCCAGCCGTATTTCCGGCTTCCGCCTGGCCGATGACGGCATCTGGGAAATCGAAGCGGCGCTCGACTCTCCCGCCGAGCCAGCCACGGTGGCAGATTACGCCTTTGCGCGCGGGCTGGCCGGCCGTCGTGCCGAAGTGAAGGGCATCGTGACAGGCCCAATTACCCTCGCCCTCGCGTGCCGTGTCTTGCCCTCCGCCCCGTACAGCGCTCCCGACGATCCCGCACTGCTGCTCAAACTGGCTGAGCTACAGGCCCGCGAGGTGGCGGCGCTGGTGGCGGCGGGCGCGCGAGTGGTGCAGGTGGATGAGCCGTCGCTCCGCACCGCGCTTGCCCGAAGGGTCAGCCCGGAGCTGGCGTACGACGCCCTGCGCGCGCTGGCGGCGTTGCCGAGCATGCCGGTGCTACATGCCTGTGGCGACATTCGCGATATCGCCGAGGAGCTGCTGATCCTCCCCTTCGCGGTGCTGGACATCGAGAATACACGTATCGCCAACCTCGCCGCGATGGACCCCGACGAGCTGGAGTTCGCCACAATGCGGGTGAGTGTGGGCTGCGTAGACACACAAAGTGCCGAGATAGAAACGATAGACGTGATCCGCGAGCGCATCCAGGCCGCCGCAAGCATCCTCCCACCGGAGCGCCTCTGGGTCTCGCCGGACTGTGGATTGCGGCTGCATACGCGCGAGGTGGCTCGCGAGAAGCTAGCGCGTATGGTGGCGGCGGCAAAGGATGTACGGGCGGAGCTTTGACACGCATGGCGAGTCCACCACCCGCACCGCCAGCATACGGCCTCTCATGCGCTAGCATTTCCGCAAAACACGGTATGCGGAAGAGACGAGACGCCGCGAATGAAGTGAGACATTCGGCGAAACTCCGCAAGGCGCGCGGAATAGGCTGAGGCCAAGGAGCGGCAGCAACAGAAGGGAAATCAGCCATGGGCGAATAGTATGATCCGCGCTACTCAATCGCTATCGAGTGGAGTGCACAGGATCAAGCATATGTCGTAATTCTCCCGGAATGGGCAGCTATGTACGCGATGCCGGTTGGTGACGGAGAAACGAACGAGGAGGCGCTCGCAAGCGCCCGCGATGCCCTGGAACCCTCCATTCGGCTCGCGATGCAAGATGGCAAACCGCTCCCGGAGCCGCGAGTATATGCCGCCGTCCGCGCGTAGCCGCCTGCACGAGGTCGGCGCGGCAAGCTATACTAGGAGATGCCAGGTGCCGTCCCCATACGTGTTGGGGGTGAACCGCTATACTCTATGCGCGCTGTCTGCTGACCAGGGAGGTCAGGCGTGGTGACTCTGGCATGCTTCGCCGGGCGCCACGCCCATTCTGTTATGGTCGCCGCGACACTTTTCGTCCGGCGCCGGGAGGCTCACTTATGCCAGTATCTGATCTGAAGCCGCAGTATTTCCAGATCGAGATGGACGGCTCCGTCTGCGTCTTGAAGCTCAATCGCCCACCCGCCAACGCGCACAACTTCGCGATGATTCGCGAGCTGGAAGGCATCGTCAACGAGATTCGCTGGGACCCCGAAGTGAAAGCCGTCGTGCTGGCAAGCGCCAGCGACCGCTTCTTCTCGGCGGGTGCGGACATTGACGAGATTCGCGACAAGCCAGGCGAGTACATCGGTCTGCTGAGCCAGACCAGCAAAGAGACGATCATGAAGATCCGCGCCACACCCAAGGTGTGGGTTGCGGCGGTAAACGGGCACTGTATGGGCGGTGGGCTTGAGCTGGCCTGTGCCTGCGATGTTCGCTACGCGGGCAAAGGCAACTGGAAGACCGGGCTGCCGGAGGTCAACCTCGGCCTGATTCCGGGCGAAGGCGGCACGCAGCTCGCGGGGCGCATTATGGGCCCAGGCAAGGCGCTGATGTACATGGTATCGGGCGAGGCGTTCGGCCCAGAGAAGGCCTATGAGCTGGGTCTATTCGACGCCCTGGTCGAGCCGGGCGAGGTGATGCCGAAAGCGCTGGAGTTTGCCCATAAGTGCGCGGACGGCCCCACCAAAGCCATCGGCTTCATGAAGCTGGCACTGACCGAGGGCCTTGAGCTGCCGATCTACGAGGCGTTCGCCTACGAGCGACACCTGCAGAACCAGCTCTTCGAGACGCCTGACTCGAAAGAGGGCGTGGCGGCATTTCTGGAGAAGCGCCCGCCGCAGTGGGGCAAGAAGTAACGCGTCAACCGGGGTTGCCAGGGTGGCATGGAGACGTCCATCGGAGCGTTCCTACGCCACCCTGTGACCTATGAGAAGATGTAGACGAACTGAACACCGGGCGAGACATGGATGTACCGATAGTCAATCTTGCCAAAGCCAGCGCCGCGCCACTCGAAGTTCATCTCGCTGATGAGCACCCAATAATTGTCGGGAGCAATCGCGACCACCTGCGCCCAGTGGCCCGCGCTCGTGGCGCCCTGTTCGTTGCCGAAGAAAAAGACGGCGGCGCCCACAGCCGGCTTGCTGCCGCGCGGATATGAGATGTTCTCGGTGATATCGGGGTGCTGCGGGTGGTTGACGCGCACCCACCAGTTGCAGTAGCCAAAGCCGGGACGCTGCACGTAGTTGGCCGGATTGGGCTGGTAGATCAGGGCATAGCACCCCGGCGGCACGCTCCACTGTGTGATAGTAGTCAGGAACATCGTGCTGTCGTGGCAAGGTTCGAGCGAGCTTATGGTGAGCGTAGCGCCTTGCGCAACGGTCGGCGCGGGCACCACACGGACGCTCGCGGCGGACGACGACCACGGACCGCGTCCCGTCGGTGGCGGCGTCTGCGTGCTAGGCGAGCCGCCGCCACTGTGCAACGATTGCAGTGTGCTGGCTGCGAGCACGACGATAACTGTGAAAATCACTCCAAAGAACATCAATGGACGCGACCAGCGCGAGCCAGAGGCTGGCGCGGGCGGCAGATGGGCGGCGCGGACTGGCGTGGCGGACAGCGATGGCACGATCAGGGTCTGCTCATCCCCATAAAGATTGCGTGTGCGTACCCCCTGGCCAGGTCCAGGTCGTACTGGTCGCACAGGTCGCGGCAACGCGGAGGATGCAGGCACTCTCTGTGGAATGCCGCGCGGCTCGGCCGGCTGCTCGCGAAAAGAATCACGCTCCCGTTCTCGCTCCATGTCCATACCTCACCACGCGCTTCTTTGCTGTCGCTGTGCATGACGTGTTCGAGACATGCCTTGATCTGCTCCGCGCGACGTTTGCTGGTGCGACGGCCATCACCCGCATCGAGGCGGGCGGCCATGCTGATGATGACCGCCACGCAATCATCCACCACCTCATCGCCCGTGTCCGTGGGAAAGACCGCCTCTACCCACCGCCCTTGGAGGGCCAGGAGCGTCATGATGTAGCCATAGCCGAAGCGGGTGAGCCGGTCCCGATGCTCCACCACGATGACACCCACCCTCGGATTGGTCAGCACCTTCTTGAGTTTGGGCCGCTCGTCGTTCAGGCCAGACGCAATCTCGAGCACTTCCGCCACCACCAGATAGCCGCGTGCCGCCGCATAGTCACGCAGGCGCTGCATCTGGCGCACGGCATCTTCCTGCCGGTCAGCCGAGGACACCCGCGCGTAGAGGGCAACGCCGGACGCGGCGGTCTGCGGCTCGCGGACAATAATCGTGCCGGTCGGCAGTTGGTAGGCGTCCAGGTGTCCGGCCTTCCACCACTGCCAGGCCGTCTTGTAGGTGACGCCCACCTGTTTGGCGTAGTCGCTCAACTTCATGCGCATAAATACCACAAAACAGGATGAAACACAATAGATGTAATACTGAGTTATCACCCCCTGCCGGCTCACTCGCAGTGTACCATGCGCGAGCCGCGATACGGCTGTTGACGGGACCGATTACTCATAGCGACATATGTGGCTGCTGAACTTCAGAATCCCAGCCCCCGCTCCTTGAGGCTCACAAAGCGCTGCTGGCCGACGACGATGTGATCCAGTAGCTCGATGTCCAGCAGCTCGCCCGCCTTGCGAAGCTGCTCGGTCGTGCGCACGTCTTCCGGCGACGGGGTCGGGTCGCCGGACGGATGATTGTGAACGACGGCGATGGCGAGGCACGTGCGAATCACCGCCGGTTTGAAGACCTCGGCGGCGCGTACGACGCTGCTGTTGACGGTCCCCTGGTAGACCACCTGTTGATGGACGACATAATTCTTGGTGTCCAGGCAGAGGACACGCAGCTGCTCCTGGGCAAGATACGCCATCTCCAGCATCACGAGGTTAGCGACATCTTCCGGGCGTGTGATCTGCGGACGCGCTTCAGGGGTCAGCACGCTGAGTCGCCGGCCAATCTCCAGCGCGGCTTTGAGCTGCGCGGCCTTGGCCTGTCCCAGCCCATGCTCGGCGCATAGCTCCGCGAAGTCCACCGTTAGCAGACCGCCCAGCCCGCCGTACTGCCGGAGTAGCCGCGAGGAGAGCTCGATGACATTCTCCCGCGCGGTGCCGACGCGCAGAATGATCGCCAGCAGCTCCGCCGTTTGGAGCGTGGAGGCCCCATAGCGTTCCAGGCGCTCGCGCGGGCGCTCGTCAGTCGGCATCTCGCGCACGGTTGTGTGATACGTCACCTGGGGAGCGAGCACAGCCATAAACGGACACCTCCGGCGGATTGTGGGAAGAGGTCGGTATGTGGCGCCTATGCTACCATGCCCGCTTGCAACGCGCAACCGCCGGATGCTCCTGTATCAACGGCTTGGTTGACGTGGCGCTCACGGCGGGCGATAATACAGATGATGGCACGTGGCTGTTGTCGTGCCGCATTGATGGAGCACATAGACTGATGGTATTGTGGCGTCGTCTGGGAAGCCCCCGCGTGGCACTCACCGCATTCTCTCTTCCCGCGCAGTCTCCCCGACTGTGTTGCTCCTGTACGCGCGCCTGCCGCTGACCCCTTCGTCCTTCGCTCTAAAGCAAGCTCCGCTCAGGCTCCGCTCGCGGCGTGTCTCCAGTGAAGACCGTGAGCGGAGAGCGGACCGGACGGAGCCTGGCTTCCGGCTGGAAGTCGCGCGGCGGGCGCCTCCCGCATCTGTTTCGAGACGCGAAAACCATCCACGCGCGATAGATGATTGGCACGGATCACCCTGCTGGGGCCGTGGCGACGCGCGCGGCGAAGAAGAGAGATGAAGTGAACATGCAGATTTTCAATACGGAGTCTGGCCGCAAAGAGACGTTCGAACCGTTGGGCTTGCCCGTCAAGATGTACGTCTGCGGCCTGACGCCAAAAGATGAGCCACACCTGGGCCACGCCCGGCTCTTCGTGATCAACGACACCATCCGGCGCTACCTGGAATATCGCGGCTACCCAGTGCATTACATCCAGAACTTCACCGACATAGACGACAAGATCATCGCGGCGGGCCTGCGCGATGGCATCCCGGCGCATGTGGCAGCCCAGCGCTACACCGAGTCCTATTTCCGCGATATGGACCGGCTGGGTGTCCGCAAAGCGGACGAGTTCACCTATGTGACGCAATTCATTCCGCGCATTATCGAGGTGATCGCGGAGCTGGTCGAGAAGGGGCACGCCTACGTGATAGATGGCGATGTCTACTTCTCCGTGCCAAGCTTTCCGACCTATGGCAAGCTCTCCAAGCGCGACGAAGATGCGATGCAAGCCGGCGCACGCATCGAGCCGGACGCGCGCAAGCACGATCCGCGCGACTTCGCGCTCTGGAAATCCGCCAAACCCGGCGAGCCGGAGTGGGAAAGCCCGTGGGGCAAGGGGCGTCCCGGCTGGCATATCGAGTGCTCGACGATGGCGATAGATAAGCTCGGCCCGCAGATTGACATCCACGGCGGCGGCTCCGATCTCATCTTCCCGCACCACGAGAACGAGATCGCGCAGAGTGAGAGTCTGACAGGTTGTGTGCCGTTCGCCCGCTACTGGGTGCATACGGGCATGCTGGCTCTGCCGGGCGAGGAGGGCGCCACCGAGAAGATGGCGCATTCCGGCACGTTCGTCACCATCCGCTCTACACTGGAGAAGGGCGACGTGCCGCCGGCGGGCTTGCGCACATATCTGCTCGGCCAGCACTACCGCGCGAATCTGGTATTCTCTGAGGAGCAGCTGCGTGCGAGCGTGACCCGCTGGCAGCGTTGGGCCGGCGCGCGGGCAACGCTGATCCGGCTGATCTCGTGGGCCGGCGAACATCGCGCGGAAGGCGGCGTCCCAGAGATGGGACCGGCGGAGCGCGAGCTGACCGAGCAGATCGCGGCGGCACGAGTTGATTTCGTAGCAGCAATGGACGATGACTTCAACACGTCGGGCGCCCTCAGCGCGATTGACGCGGTGGCGAAACGTGCCAACGACTACGCGAACGGTCTCGGCGGCGAGACGGCGTCTCCGGCGGCGCTGGCGGCGCTGCGCGAAGCGCTGGCGGCGCTGGAAGAGCTGGCTGGCGTGGTGGGCGTCGCGCTTGAGGCCGAGACTTTCGCCGCAGGCGAAATGGACGCTCAGTCGGTTACCGCTATCGAGGCGCTGCTCGCTCAGCGCGCGATGGCCCGCGACGATAAGCATTGGGCGGAAGCGGACCGCATCCGCAAAGAGCTGGACGAGAAGTACCACGTCGTCATCAAAGACACGCCGCAAGGCGCGACGTGGTCCATACGGGAGTAGATATGGCCGATTACATCTGGGGGCGCTACCCCGTACTGGAGGCGCTGCGCTCGCGGCGGCGCGTGCATCGCATCCTCGTGGCGCAGGGGCCGCGCGACGCCGGGCTGACGCAACTACTCGACCAGGCGCGACGTGTTGGCGTACCGGTCGAGCAAGCATCGCGCCGTCACCTGGACGAGCTTTCCAAGAACGCGAACCACCAGGGCGTCATGGCCGTCACAGCGCCGCGTGAGTACGCCGAAGTGGACGACATTCTGGCGCGGGCGTCAGACCTGGGCGAGCCGCCACTGGTGCTGATACTGGATGCCATTCAGGACGTCCAGAATCTCGGCTCGCTGATCCGTACGGCGGAGGTGGTCGGCGCGCACGGCGTCATCATCCCGGAGCATCGCGCTGCCGGGCTGACGCCCGCCGTGGACAAGACTTCAGCGGGTGCGGTAGAGTTCCTGCCGGTGGCCCGCGTCACCAACATCACCCGCACGCTCGACGACCTGAAGAAGCGAGGGTTGTGGTGTATCGGGCTGGATGGAGAAGCGGAGACACGCTTTGATCAAGCCAATCTGACCGGTCCTATCGCGCTCGTCGTCGGCAATGAGGGGAAGGGCATCAGCCGGCTGGCACGCCAGCACTGTGACCTGCTCATACAGGTGCCGATGCGTGGACATGTTGGCTCGCTGAACGCCGCCGTAGCCGGCTCTATCGCCTTGTACGAGATCTGGCGGCAACGTGGCTGGGCGATGCCGGTGGAACCCGCCGCCGAAACAGGCGACATCTAGAGTGACATTCAGGCTACATGCTGGAAACTCTTGCATTTCTCTCCCGATAGGAGCATACTAGCGGGACTGGGAGGGTCCGCTCTGTATCGCGCCGCGTGCGGCAAACTTAATGTATTGTCCTTTGGCTCCCGGTTATTGTGGGCGCGGAATCTATGTCTACCCTGTCGCCCCAGGAAGGAACACCAGAAAGACGGCAGCGGCGGGGTGTGGGGGTGGCTGGCATGTCGCAACCAGTTTGGCAATCAAATTATGTTGATCTCTGCGGAGAAAGCACCATCCGTTTCGGGTCGGCGTGTGTCATCTGCGGCGCGTGCTACGCGACTCCCGTGGAGACAATCGCGCACGAGCTGGTAGTCAGCGCCGTTCCTGGGAGCGCGCTCGCTCAAGAGATAACCGATCTGAAGTATCAGCGCTTCGCCGAATTTGATGGAGCATTTCGCGAGCTCTCTATCACGTGTTATCGTTGCGGCAGGGCCGCGTGCCCTGATTGCTGGGACGACGACAACCGCATGTGCGCCGAATGCGTGATCGCACGCGGCCTGAACCGTTCGCCGCGTGTTGGGCTACCAGGACGCGGCCCGCTGCAAGATGGGCGGTTAGAGCGGATCGCCGCGGGCAGACACAGTGATATGGGCCAGCCGGAATGGTTGGATCATCTACTGAAGACCGAAGTGGCTCGCACGGGAGTTGTGCCACCTGCCCCGCAACCAACCACAGAGGATAGCGAAGCTGCCGCGTTCCACAGCCACGACGCACCGAATGCGGCGGCCTCGCTCGTCATGCCTATGCCCTTCAGCCCGACAAATCCTGGGGTGCTTGCCGGTGAGCCGACCCGCCGCATGCCCACACCCGCACCGGCCCTCGGCATGAGCGGCGCGCCGGCGGAGCGGGGAATGACGCGCATGTATCTGGACGGCGACGAGCAGCTTGAGACGAACGAAGGCCACGCGACATCCAATATGGTGACGTGTCCTCGCTGCGGTGCCGCAAACTATGATTTTGTCACGCGATGTACGGCCTGCCAGCTCCAGCTCATTCAGATCTGCGCTGCCTGTGAACGGTTGAATGCCGGGCATGTCCGCCAGTGTGAGTTCTGCGGCGCGCCTCTGGAACGGCCCCACGGATGGTCAGGCATTCAGGCTGCCATCACACAGGTGCCGCCAGAGGAAGTGTCCCAGAAGCGCAGAGCCATGACACCCATGCCGGTCGCCACCGCGCCCGCACGGACAGCGCCAGAGTCGCGACCACGCACGCGAACGACAGCCCCTCGTGCGGTGTCCACTGGCGCGCCCGCGCTGGAAGCTGCCGCATTCGCGATGCCCGCCATGCCAGCGCTCGGCCCGTTCGAGACTTCTTCGCCGATCCAGCAACAGGCCCACCAAACGTGGAGCGCGACGGACAGACTTATCAACGGAATCGAACGGCTCGCCTCATTTGCGCTCATCGCCGTCATTCTGGTGATCATTGGCGGCATCGTCGCCGCCGAAGTGTCTGCGCAGGCGGATGCGTTCATCGTATCGCTCATTCACATTGACGTACGGGTGGTGATCGCGAACTTCTTCCAACAGATGCAGCACCTCACCCACCAGGATTCGTAAGCCGCACGAAGGTCTCCCGCATCTCCCCCAGCGGGTATAATGAAAGCACGATGCCCTGACGGGTCGTGGCGACATATCACGCTGGGTTCGGAGAGCGAAAAGGAGCGCGCACATGGATCCGCTGCTCATCCTCGTGGATGGCTACAATGTCATACGGAACGTGCCGGGGCTGGCGGCAGCCGAGCGGGTGAGCATGGAAACCGGACGCGAGGCGCTGGTCCAGCAGGTGCGCATGCGCTTTCGTCATACGCCCCACCGCGTGGTGATCGTCTTTGACGGCGCGAACGACACCGAAAGCGTCCTCCCGGTCAGGCGTATGCCACGCGGCCAGATTGTCTTCACCCGGCGAGATGAGACAGCGGATAGTCTCATTCAGCGCCGTGCCGCGGCGGAGAAGGCGGCGGGTGGCGCCGTCTGCGTGTACAGTGATGATTTGGAGGTGCGCACGGGGGTGCGCGACCTGGGAGGCGCCACCGCTGGCGTGGCCGAGCTGGCGGAGACACTGAACGCGCCGGACCGGCACCGGCGCCGGCTGCATCTCACTCGCCAGTATGTGAGAAGGCAGTGGGGCGATGAGGGCGCCGAGAAGGCACAGCACATGCGCGGCTTGCGTGGCTCGTGACCCCGCGACGGGCGCGGCAGGCAGCGCCCCTCCCACCGGCACCGTGTCCGCCGGCATTCCTAAAGCCCGGTGTGAATGACGACAACGCAACCACAGATGGAGCCAATCCAGACAGAGAGGGAGGCCGAATGATGGCAAAGCTGACCGATGATGAGCTACAGGTGGCGCTCGGCAGGCTAGGTGGTTGGGCGCTCCGTGACGGCGAGCTTGAAAAGGTGTTTTCCTTCTCCACGTTTCCCGACGGCATCGCGTTCGTCACCCGCGTCGCGGACCTGGCGGAGGAGGCCGAGCATCACCCGGATATTGATATTCGCTATTCGACCGTCACGCTCCGGCTCTCCACGCACTCCGAGGGCGGCATTACGCAGAAGGATACTGATCTGGCCCGGAAGATAGATGGGCTGCTGCGTTGAAATGAGACCGCGGTCAGTCGCGCGGGCGTCCACCGGACGCCTCTACGAAAGCGTGGGTGGCGGGCGTTTCTGTGAAGGCGCGCGGTCGGGGGTGGTCTATTCCACGCCGATGTCCCACGCCTGTTCGAGGTCCTCGCGCGAGTACGCCTTGAAGGCCATCATTGTCTGCGTGCGCGTGATGCTGTCTATCTGCACCATGCGCTCTGTCACGATGTCCGCCAGGTCTTCATAGCGTGCCAGATGCAGCACGACGACGAGATCGTACTCGCCGGTCACGGAATAGACCTCCGCCGCACCGGGAATTGTGAGCAGCTGCTGCGCCGTGGAGTTGATGGCGTCGCGGCGCACATTAAGCAGCACGAGCGCGGTAATCATACCGTTTCCCCCTGGGTGGCCCCGGCGGCCTCACTGCGCAGCTCACGGCGCACGACCTTGCCGGACATATTCTTCGGCAGCTCGCTACGAAACACCACTTTGCGTGGGCACTTGAACGTCGCAATCTGACTCCGGCAGAACTCGATGATTTCTTGTTCGGTGGCCACTTCGCCCTGCTTGAGCACGACGTACGCCATCACCGACTCACCCTGGTAGGGATCTGGGTACTGCACGACGGCGGCATCGGCCACGGCGGGATGTTTGAAGAGGGTCTCCTCCACCTCGCGCGGGTAGACGTTGAAGCCAGAGACGTTGATCATGTCTTTCTTGCGATCCACAATGGTGACGTAGCCGTCACCATCCATCGTGGCGACATCGCCGGTGTGCAGCCAGCCGTCGCGCAGTGTCTCCGCCGTCGCTTCGGGATTGTGCCAGTAGCCCATCATGATATTGGCTCCGCGACAGATCAGCTCGCCAGACTCGCCACGCGGCACTTCGTTGCCCACATCATCCACGATGCGCACCTCCACCCCCGGAAGAGCCGGACCGACAGTGCCCGGTTTGGTAACGGCGCCCGCGGCGTTCGTCGTGACGACAGGTGACGCCTCGGAGAGACCGTAACCTTCACTGATGGGCACACCCGCGAGCGATTGAAAGACTTCGAGCACGCGAACGGGCAGCGCGGCGGCTCCGGACGCGACATAGCGCAGGCTGGTGACATCGAAGTCGCGAATGTTGGGGAGCTGCACCCAGGCCACGAACATTGGCGGCGCACCGTACAGGACCGTGCAGCGATGCTTCTGGAGCGCCTCCAAGCTGGAGACTGGCTCGAAGCGCTCGATCAGCACGATGGTGGCGCCCGCTAGAAACGCCAGGTTCATGCCAACATTCATGGCGTAGATGTGAAAGAGCGGCAGCGCGAGCCAGACAGTATCATCCTCGCGGGTGGCGATCTGCGGCAGGGACATGCACTGCTCACAATTCGCCAGCAGATTGCGGTGGCTCAGCATCGCGCCCTTGGGGCTTCCCGTCGTGCCGGAGGTGTAGCAGATGACGGCGATATCCTCTGGGTGGACGCTGACGTTCGGCGCGGTCTCCGGCGCACCCGCGATGACATCGCGCCAGGCCATCGTTGCTGGCACAGGCTGAGGTGACGCAACAATCACATGCCGCAGATCGGGCGCGCTGGCGGCAGCCTGGACGGCGACCGGCGCGAACGGGGCAAACGTGATGACCGCACGGGCGCCGCTGTCGCGCAGGATGTACTCGACCTCGCCGGCTTTGTAGAGCACGTTCAGGGGGACGACGGTTGCGCCCGCCTTGAGCACGCCGTAGTACGCTTCTATGAAGAGCGGCAGGTTGTGCATGTAGAGCGCGACGCGATCCCCCGGCTGGATACCCAGGCCGATGAGCGCGTTAGCAACTTGATTCGCCCGGCCATTGAGCTCGCCATACGTCGTCGGCTGATCATGGAAGATCACGGCGGTCTTATTCGGCAGGCGGCTAGCCGTCGCGGACAACATTCGGCCCAGGTCCATCGCGTACCTCGCTTCATTCGCTCCTACATTGCACGATCTGTATACGGCTTCGCAGAGGCCGCCGGCGCCCCATTTACTACATCAAAATACCGGCAGGGCCGCCCGCGACATAGATAATCTGACCGCTTACATAGCTGGCGTCATCTGAGACCAGGAACGCGATCACGCTGGCGACCTCTTCGGGCTGCCCTACGCGGCGTAGCGGAATCTCTTGCGAGGCGCCGGCCTGCATGACCTCAGGCGTGATGCCCAGGCGTGCGGCGGTCGCGCGGGTCATCTCGGTGTCAATGAAGCCCGGTGCGACGGCGTTGGCGGTAATACCGAACGGCCCCAGCTCGATAGCGAGCGTGCGCGTGAAGCCTTGCAAGCCGGCCTTGGCAGTGGAGTAGTTCACCTGGCCGCGATTGCCGAGCGCGGAAACGGAGGAAAGGCTCACGATGCGCCCGTACTTGCGCGCGACCATCGGCTTCTGTGCCGCGCGAGAGAAGTTGAACGCGCCGCGCAGATGGACATTGATGACGCGCTCCCAGTCGTCGTCGCTCATCTTGAACAACAGATTATCACGGGTGATACCCGCATTGTTGACAAGGATGTCGAGTTGACCGAACTGCTCCACCACGCGGTCCACGGTTTGCTGCGCGGCGGCGGCATCCGCCACGTCGCAGGCGAGGGCCAGCGTCTTGGCGCCGGAGCTTGCGATGGCGCTGGCCGTCCGCTCGCAGGCATCCTGGTTCAGATCGGCGAGCGCCACGTGCGCGCCGTCGGCGGCAAGCCGCCGCGCGGTGGCCGCGCCAATGCCCTGCGCAGCGCCCGTGACGAGCGCCACTCTGCCATCAAGTCGTCCCATCTCTTTGTGTGTGCCTCCCCTGGCTCTCGCGTCATCGCCGCCACCATCGGATACACGCGCTTCCCCGCTCTGCGCGGGAATTGCGGTACGTGGAAGAAGTTCCAGCCCCGGCACGCGCCCCCGACGCGCATGTGGCGAAGGTTTGTGTCGCGCGGATTGTGTACGGTATGCACAGCATAGGGTTCGAGCGGCACGGTGTCAAGGATGGAACCTCACTCCCGGCCCCACCGCTTCGCTCTGCGCCCGCGCCGCTCTTGGAACGTCGCTCGCTCCACCGCGTGCGCCGCCCACGGGGCGAGGGGAGACAGGTGAGGCAGCCATTGTGCGAAAATGTGACGGCAATGCGCTGTGACGAGGAGCACCTACATCATGCCAGATAGATATCCCACCGACCGCGAGTCGCTGGAGCGCGACAGCGATATGGCGTTTTTCATCGCGACGGGGCCAGGCGGGCAGAATCGCAATAAAGTGGAGACGGGCGTGCGGCTGACGCACCGGCCAACGGGCATTGTTGTGACGGCGACGGAGCGCCGCTCGCAGCATGCCAACCGCGAAGCGGCGTTTGCGCGCCTGGCGGAGCGGCTGGAAGAGATGCAGCGCGAGGTGAAGCCGCGCGCCCCATCGCGATTGAACCGCACGGACCGCGAGCGGCGGCTGGCAGAGAAGCGGCGCGCCAGCACGATCAAGCGGCTACGCGGCGCGCCAGCGGCGGAGGAGTGACCGCTGGGCGCTGCCTCTCCGCACCCGCCGCCCAGGATGTTGTTGTAGGGGCGCTGCCTGCCGCGCCCGCCACTGGCCACACGGAACTGCTAGTGTCCGCCACAATTTCTAAAAGAACATCATGGCTGGCACACGCGACGCGCAGCGAGCCGAGAGCACCATGGCAACTACCAGGTCCCACCCGGATTCGGTGTTTACGAAAAGCGTTTCGCGCTTCGCTAACCGACGAGCTTCTTCACGGTAGCTACGATATGGGCCGCGTCAATCCCGGCGGCATGGAGCAGTTCGTCGGGTTTGCCGGAGCCGGGCATCTCGTGCACGGCGAGCTTCGTCACCTTGGGCAGCGGGCCAGCGACGGGCTGCTCGTAGGTGCCAGAGAACGCTTCGAGCACGGCATCACCGAGGCCGCCCTCGATCCAGTGGTCCTCGACCGTGCATATCTGGCCGTTGGTAGCCTGGGCGGCGGCAAATAGCGTCTGCTTATCAATCGGCTTGACGGAGTATGCGTCAATCACGCGGATGGCGATGCCGTCACGCTGAAGCTGATCGTAGGCTTTGAGGGCTTCGTGAACGGTAATGCCAGCCGCGACGACGGTGACGCGGTCGCTGCCAGACTGGCGAAGCACTTTGGCGCCGCCGACCGGGAAGCTTTCGTCCGCGCCGTAGAGCACGTTCGTCTTCTCACGGGTGGTGCGCAGGTAGGAGATGCCTTTATAGTCCGCCATCGCGGCGACGAGATGGCCCGTCTGATTGGCATCGCTGGGATAGAGAACGATGCTGCCGAAGACAGCGCGCATCATGGCGATATCTTCGAGCGCCATCTGCGAAGGGCCATCTTCACCGATGGAGACTCCGGCATGCGAGCCACAGAGCTTGATGTTGGCGCGAGAGATGGCGGCCATGCGAACGAAGTCATAGGCGCGGGAGAAGAATGCGGCGAAGGTTGAGGCGAAGCACTCATACCCACGCACACCAAGGCCAACGGCAGAGCCAAGCATCTGCTGCTCAGCGATATATTGTTCGAAGTAGCGATCTGGGAAGGCTTTGGCGAAGGTTTCCGCATACGTCGAGTTGCTGACCTCGCCGTCTACCGCGACGACATCTGGCCGGGCGGCGCCAAGCGCCTTGAGCGCGTCGCCATAGGCGGTGCGGGTGGCGACTTGCGTGCCCCGCTCGTAGGCGGGCAGCGCCAACTTCTGCTCGGAACCCTGGAGGGCAGCGGGTGCTGCCGAGCTTGTGGGCTTCTGAACACTGACGATGATGGTGCGCTTGCCGCCAAGTCCCGCGATGGCGCGCTGGGCCATATCGGCGGGCAAGGCTTTGCCATGCCAGCCATTCTGGTTCTCGATCTCAGGGAACCCCTTGCCTTTGACCGTTTTCGCGATGATGAGGGTTGGTTTGTCGGTCTGGCGCAGCGCTTCCTGGTAGGCGGCGTTGATCTGGTCGAGGTTGTGGCCGTCAATCTGGATGGGATGCCAGCCGAAAGCTTCGGCGCGGGCGGCATAGACCGCACTGTGCCAGCCGACCATCGTTTCACCGCGCTGACCGAGGCGGTTCATATCGAGAATGCCGACGAGGTTGTTGAGCTGGTAGTGGCCGGCAAGCTCCAGCGCCTCGTAGATGGAGCCTTCAGCCATCTCGCTGTCTCCCAGGACCGTCCAGATGTGGTAGGGAAGCTTGTCGAGATATTTTCCGGCGAGGGCGACGCCGACGGAAATTGGCAGACCCTGGCCGAGCGAGCCAGTGGCGACATCCACCCACGGCAGCAACGGGACAGGGTGGCCTTCGACGCGACTGCCGAACTTGCGCAGCGTCAACATCTCGGCATCTGAGAGAGCGCCGGCGGCCTTGTAGACCGAATAAAGGAGTGGCGCGGCGTGGCCTTTGGAGAAGATGAGATGATCGTTGTTGGGATTCTTAGGGTTCTGGAAATCGTAGTGGAGGTATTCATAGAGAAGCACAGCCATGAGGTCGGCGGCGGACATTGAAGAAGTGGGATGCCCAGAGCCGGCAGTGGTGGTGCTGCGGATACTGTCAACGCGCAACTGCTGCGCTAGCTCGTGCCATTCTTGTGAAGTTGCCATAACATGTTACTCCTGACGCTGGTGGTTTCGTGCAAGCGCCCGCGCGACAACGCCGGGAAGATCGGACGCGAGCTTTGAGTTGGCGATGACCCGGGCGCCAAGCTCGCGGGCTTCCTGCTGCGTGGTGAGGTCTACATGCGCGCCGAAGGCGACGACGGGAACACCCGCGGCAACAGCAGCGGCGATGCCGCCGCGCCAATCTACGCCGCGCGCGCCGGTGTTGACCAGCGCGAGCGCGGGATTCTCGCTCACGAGTGCGGCCGCGAAGTCTTCCGACCGTCGGAAGGTTCTCGTCGCGTAGCCGATGTGTTTCAGCGTATCAGTGACTTTGACTGAGAAGAACAGGTCCGTGTCGAGCATGAGGGCAAGAGACTTCACCCCGGACCCAACGGGCGCGGCAGGCAGCGCCCCGGCAGCGTGCGCGGAGAGGGGGGCTGCTGGCGATGACGCGGCGACTGTGGGGGAATGGCGCGACATATCGGCGGTGGCGGGCTGAAGATCCGCGGCTAATCCCGGCTTCACAGCGTTGTGATCGGGCAGCGTGCGTCCGCTAGATGCCTCTATGCCCTTGCTTTCCGTCCGTGCGAAGTCCCGATGTTCGTGCGGCGTATGTTCGCTTGACACCTGATACATGCCTCCCGTCAATCGTCGGAGCGCTCATAGACGGGGCGATTGAACTGTTCGGCCAGCTCGGCGTTGATGAGGCGCATGTCGTGCCATTGCTCCGGCGAGAAGGTATGGTGGCCGCCGCGACAGTAGGGCTTGTCGCACTTGCGCTCGTGGCTGGTCTCGAAGACGAGGTTATCACCTTCGACCGTGATCCAGATGTGCTTGCGCGAATAGCCATCCCCCCACTTCAGCAGGAGACCCTGGTTGTACTCGTCGAAGCGACCGAGGCCGTACAGGTAGTCGCGGTTGAACTTGTGCAGAATGTCGAGGACGTGGCTATCGTCTATAACGCGCCTGGTCTCTGCGCTCATCTCGGTGGTGGCGCGCTCATCGAGGTCTTCGGCAGGTATCGTAAGCTGACGGGCGGAGCCTTGCGCCTCGAGGATCATCTGCGTTATGCTTTCGGCTTCGTCATCGTTCAGTGAGTGCGACTGGCCGAGGATTTTGGCTTTTTGCTGGTTGGCATTGAGCTGGTCGCTCATGGTGCTTCGTCGCTCCTTCTCTAATGGTCCTGGGAGTGGACTGATGCAGGGCCAGGGCCGCATCGAGTGGTGGGAACGCGCTACGATGGCGGTGCGGCAACGTTACCCAGAGTCTACCACTCACCACATATGGGCTGCCACCGGGGATCATGCCGCCAGCGCACGAGGCAGAGGCGGCGCGAATGGACTTTGTCATAGAGAGCGCCGGTTGGCCGCCTATGCCGTCTCTACCGCCAGGTCCACCACGCTGGCGCTGGCCACGCGCTTCAGATCATGCGGCGCGATGGCAAAGACTGCATTTGGTGTGCCCGCCGCCGCCCATACGACGGCGTATCGCATCAGGTCGCGGTCGAGATAGGTGGGGAGCGGGGAGGTGTGACCCAGCGGAGGCACACCGCCTATGGAAAATCCGGTTGCGCGTCGCACAACGTCGGCATCAGCGCGCCGGATTGTGGCCCCGGCGATGTGCGCCAGCTTCGCTGTGTCGGCACGATTGTCGCCTGAGACCAATGCGAGTATCGGGTCTTCGCCGGCCAGGAAAACCAGCGACTTCACGATCTGGCCGACGGTTGAGCCTACGGCTGACGCCGCTTCCTCAGCGGTGCGCGTGCTTTCGGCGAATTCTTTGATCTCGACATCCAAACCTGCTCCTTGCAATGCCTCTACGACACGCGCGACCGATGCTTTCATGATTCGTAATTCTCCTTTGCTCGCCAGCTCAAGTTGCCGCAATATCAATGCCGACGAAACGCAGCGGAATATTGAGTGTCTCCGCCGGCTCGATCCAAAGCGCACCATGCGCGAGCGTGTAGGCGATGCCGCGCTCGGACAGGAATGCCCGCGTTTCGGCCAGCGAGGCGACCGCGACCGCCAATGAGCAGACCCCTTCGCCCGCGAGCGCAATGCGCTGCTGAACGATGCCGGGGCCGGCTGGGGTAGCCAACTCGATGTATTCACCATCCGCCGGCAACGGCAGCGTGCGCACCTCCGCGCGCAGTGTCTCGTCGGGATATGGCGCGCCTCGGGGGTGCAGCGCATATACTCGTGCGAAAGCCGCTTCGGCTGCGGAGCGCGAGCGCAGGGCAAGCGTGACCGCCTGAATACGGAGCGCACCGTTGGCATGGGGCGCGAGACTCCCTTCGCCGGCAAGCTCCGTCTGATGCGCCGCGCCCGCGCTGTCGTGCTGGATGAGAAAGGGCACGGGTTCAGCCGAGGCCCAGAGGTCGTCGCTGCCGTGCGTCAGCACGCGCCAGCTGCGTCCTGTGCCGTTCGGCGAGACCAGCCGGCCGGGGTGCGGTCCGCGCACATCAGCGGCGCGGCTGCGCATAGCCGCCGCTTCAGCCGCGATGTCGTCGGATTGTAGGGCGAACCCCACCCAGCCGGAGCCGCCGCTGGCGAGCCGCCGCGTGATGGCCGGCGAGGCGCGCTCCGCGTCGGCGATGCCCAGCAGCTCCAGATAGCCCTCGCCGAGCACGATGATGCGGTTGCGCGTGCCGAGATGTGGGTGTGTGCCCCCGCCCGTGACATGGAATCCCAGGCGGCCGAACGCGGCTTCCAGCGCCGGAAAGTCGCCAGCGGCGGCGATGACATGATCTATGCGCGTTGGCATTGCCCCACTCCCCTCCCACCCCGTGAGTGTCAACCGAGATGACACAGAAGAAAGCGTAGCACAGCGTGGTGGCTGATGCCTACGTCGCCTGGATGGCGCTTGATGTCGCCTGGATGCCGTCGCTGCGTGCTAAAGACTGCGCCTTAGCCCTGTGGCACTGGTCGCCGTCTCGCCCTGAGTCGCCCGATGCGCCCGACGCCGCTGCCTGCGGCGCCGAGCATGGCGGCGATCACCGGCGATTCCACCAGATGGGTGAAGCCACTATCAAATGTATTGGCGATAGCAAAGGCGCGCACATCCGTCCAAGCGCTGCGCAGGTAGTCAGGATCACCGATCTCGTCGCGCGCCAGCTGCGGCAGAGAGGTAGTGACGAGAAGGAAACCGAAGGTCACTACGATTAGGATCGCGACTATGGCGCTCCAGATGGCCGTTCCCATGCCGAGCCAGAAGGAGTGTGTACGCCGGCTGCTAACGAATCCAGCCACTCCGAAGAGCAGAAACAGGCTGAGCATAGCGGCGCCGGTTGTTACCGACACGACGTACTGGGGCAGCATGACGAGGCTCTCTAGCGCAGTGCTCATTACCTCTATGGCCCCCGCGATCAGACCGACTGTGGTACCCACACACAACGCAACAGACGAGTGCGGTATGCGTGAAGCAATCGGCGGCAGCGCGAGGACGGCACCTGTGTAGATGGCAAGCGCAATCACTGGCTCCGCGAGATAACCGAGCGCGCCGGGCATGGAGAAGAACGGCGGATAGTGTGCTGCTCCCACGAACAGCAATCCCAGGTCACAGCCGATCACGACCAGGAGCCAGCGCCGGAGCATGTGCACACGTTGGCTCTCTTCGCGCCCCGCAGGAGCGTGATGAGAAGTCAGCATAGGTTGCCTTGCCTCTCCCGTTCGTCTTTCCATTCGTCTCAACATGCAATCCTGCTAGCGTCAGCGTACCACGCCTCCATTGACAGAAGGGACTCCGCGAGGCTCTGTGTCTCCAGGCCGGGATAGCTCTATGATATGTGTGACAGCTCCAGGGGAATATAGGCCAGCTAGCATAGTTGAGCCGAGACGATACAGTGGAACGGCAGAGCGGCGATGGCGAGAATAACCTGGCACGGGATGAGCGGCGCACTGGCGTGGGTCGGGGCCGCCGGAGTCGCCGCATTCTACGCGGAGGTGGCGCGGCGGACGCTGGGGGCGCCGGATACTACGGAGGTTGCGGCAATGAACCCGGCGAGTGGTGTGTCAGGCATACGCGCCGATTCCGACGAAACGCCGCTGGTGAGCATCATTCTGCCCGCGCGCAATGAGGAGCGCAACGTGCGCGGCTGCGTCGAATCGCTATTGGCACAGGACTATCCGCGTTTCGAGGTGATCGTCGTGGATGACGCCTCAGCCGATGCGACGCCCGTTATTCTCGGCGAGATGCAGCGCGAGCAACCAGCGGGCGGACGGATGCGCGTGGTGCGCGTGGAGACGCTGCCGGAGGGATGGGCGGGCAAGCCGCACGCGCTACATTGTGGCGTCGCGCACGCACACGGCGACTGGCTCCTCTTCACGGACGCCGACACACGCCACATGCCACACGCGCTCAGCGCCGCGATGCAGGTTGCGGTGACACATGGCGACGATCTGCTGTCGCTCGGCACGCAGCAGGACGTGCCGGACTTTTGGGGTCGAGTGCTGATGCCGCTGGCTTATACCGGCATAGCCATGATGTATCCACCGAAGCAAGTGAACGATCCGCGCTCGGCGGTCGCCATCGCCAATGGCCAGTATATTCTGCTGCGGCGGCGTATGTATGACCGCGTTGGTGGATATGCCGCACCCGGCCTGCGAGGCACAGTTCTCGACGACCGCGACCTGGCCCAGCAGGTAAAGCGAGCGGGCGCACGAATGGAGATGATTGACGGTCGCTCGCTGGTTGCGACGCGAATGTATCAGACACTGGGCGAGCATTGGGATGGCTGGGGCAAGAACGCCTACGCAGGGAGTCGCGGCGGGCTGCCCTTCTATGTGCTGATGATCGTGGGACTGCCGACGGTGACGATTGCGCCGTTCGCGCTGCTGCTGGCCGGGATCGTGGCGCGTCGCGGACGTTTCGCCCTGCCAGGAGCCGTCGCTGCCACCAGCATGGTGGTGTATCGGGCGCGGGTGCAGCGCGGTATGAGGGTGCCGTTGCGCTATGTCTGGACACAGCCACTAGCCGGCGCAATCTTCACAGGCATCCTCATCCGCTCTTTCTGGCGTGTCGTGACGGGGCGGGGCGTCGTGTGGCGTGGACGCACAATTCATATGTAATGGCTTACCGCCCCCTGGCTTCATTTCTGATATTCTACGAGGGTGACGAGGCCGCCCATCTCACCGCTCGGCTGTCCGGGGTTCATCAGGTGAGAGAGGATGTGGCAGTGGAGGGGGTAGATGCTCCCCGGCGTCGCCCAGGCGTAGAAGGTCAGGTCGTACGTCTCACCGGGCGCGAGTTGCACCGTGTCTTTTGAGATGGGCGCCGCCAGCATGTGCCCATCTTCCGCCACGATCTGGAAGGTGTGGCCGTGCAGGTGCATCGGATGGATGAGCTGCGCATCCACCCCGATCATACGGATGTGGACCGTCTGGCCGTGCTTGACGACAATCGGCTGCGTGTCGGGAAAGCTCTTGCCGTTGATCACATAGTAGCCGTCCAGCATGCCAACGAGCATGAGCTGGTCCACCTGCGCCGAAAGCATTGGCTGCATGGGTTGATACTCAGGGCTGCCGGGCCGTGGATCCACCAGGAAGGCGCCATACATGCCGCCACCAACCTGTTTGAGGTCATCGAAGTGACTGTGATACCAGTGGGTACCGGCGTCCTGATCGTTCAAGGTGAAGTCGTAGGTGTAGGATTGACCGGGCTGGATTGGTTTCATGCCAATGGGCGGTACACCGTCGTTGTCGGTGGGAACCTCCAGGCCGTGCCAGTGGATGGTGGTTGGCTCAGGCAGATGGTTGATGATGGTAATGCGGATATGATCGCCAGCCGTGACATGTATGACTGGGCCAGGCACGGTACCGTCGAGCGTCCAGGCCAGCACTTTCTGGCCTTTCACGGGCTGCCACATGACTTGCTGGGCGGTCATAGTGAAGTGTTTGACGCCGTCCGGATCAATAACAAATTTCGCGGGCTGATTGCCATATTGCTGTGTCGCGTCGGGAACGTTTGCCGTGGAAGCGGACGAAGATGAGCCGCTGCCCATGCCAGACATGCCGCCGCTGGAGCCGCTTGCCGTTTGTGAGCCACCAGCAGATCCACCGGAGGAGCCACTGGCATGGACCGAGGCTCCGATGCCGAAGCCAAGCAGCGCGACGATCAGCATGCCACAGAGCGCAAGGGTTCCAAGTGGGGTGAAGATGCGGGTGACGAGCCTGGGTTTGTGTGTGGTCTCCCATAAGCGGCGCTCCTGCGTCTGGCGCCACTGCCGCTGCATCCAGACGGGCCATTGCTTGACGACTGCCGGGATCACGATCTCCGGCTCGCGGCCAGGCTTGCCTTCCACGCCGGCCTGCTGCTCGGTGGTGGGGCCGGCTGGCGCGCCGTCGGTGAGGTCGGCGGTCGTGAGGGGCCAGGTTTGGATGTAGCTGGGCCGCTGTACGTCCGCTGTCGCTGCGCTGGCTATTGTGGTCGTCGCCGTCGCGCCAGTGTTTTCGCCGATGTCTATGCGAGCATTCTTATCAATCGCCATGATAACCCTACTCCATGCGCTACTTCATGCGTTGCAACTTACACGTGTTCGCGCGGCGTGGAACGGACACGCAGGTATCCATTCAGGATGGTGGGCATGTATCCATCGCCAGATCGCGCTGTAGCAAACGATAGGGGAAGAGGCTCACAATCAGGTCACAGCATTGTGTTGACACGTCACGGGATGCTCACAAGGGTTGCGCGAGACGCTTCCGGTCACGAATACTGGGCGCCCGGTGTACGCGGCTTCGCACCGGTACACTGCGTGCCGAATTCATGACTAACCGGCGAGCTAGCGACATTGTTAGATTTGGCTGGCAGGCGTCATCGCGTGCGCGAGCCGGCTACTTTAGGAGGCCGGCGCGGTAGAGAGCATGTAGCCAACACCCATCTTGGTGAGCAGGTAGCGAGGCTGGGTTGGGTCATGCTCGACCTTGCGTCGCAGGCGATTGACGTTGACCTGGAGCAGGTGGCTCTCACCCGCGTACTCTTCGCCCCAGACGTGCTCTAATAACAAATCCTGAGTCACCACGCGCCCCGCATTGTGGGCGAGATAGGCGAGCAGGCGGTACTCGACGGGTGTGAGGTCCACTTCACAGTCCGCTATCGTGACACGGTGCTGCGCGAAGTCTATGGAGAGATCGCCAATGGTCATGGTGGAGCGCAGTCCCTGCGCATTTTGTTGCGCGCTGAGCTGCGAGCGCCGGAGGACCGCGCGCACGCGCGCCAGCAGCTCTTCGATACTGAACGGCTTGGTCAGGTAATCATCCGCACCCAGATCAAGCCCGCGGATCTTGTCCTGGTCCTGCCCGCGCGCCGTCACGATGATGATTGGGACGGCGGAGAACTCACGCACGCGCTCGCAGACGCTAAAGCCGTCGAGCCTGGGCATCATTACATCCAGGATCAGCAGGTCGGGCATCTTCTGCTCGACATGCTCAAGGGCTTGCTGACCGTCAGTGGAAGCGACGACTTCGTAGCCTTCGAGCTGGAGGTTGCGGGCAACGAGCCGTAGAAGCTGTGGGTCGTCGTCGGCGGCCAGGATCATCGGTTTCTTCGCGGACATATAGGGTACTCTCTCTCAGCTACATCCACAACCAGCCTAATGGCTGCTCTGGTCGTTCGCCACGCCTGCTACTGGGATAAAACGCCATCGCGCTATTGGTCGCGCGACAGGGCGTTTGAAACCGAGCGCCTGCGCTCAGGACGAAGGAACCGCCAGCTGATGTCGCGCGTGCATCGCGTCCATTGGCAGGACGAGATGGAACGCGCTGCCCGCGCCGGATACACTCTCGGCCCACATGGAGCCGCCGTGCATCTCGGCGATGCGCTGGCACATTGCCAGTCCCAAGCCTAGGCCATCCACTTCACGCGTGAGGCGGGTATCTACGCGGTGGAAGCGCTCGAACACGCGGCCAAGATGTTCCGCGGGAATGCCAAGGCCGGTGTCACGCACGACGATTTCTAGCATGTCTTGCGGCTCGGCATCCATCGTGTGGCTTACCGGAGCCGTCTCGGCGGCGCCAGGGGCGTCGGACCCGTGGCGCACTCCGAGCGTGACATCAATGGTGCCGCCCGCTGGCGAATACTTGACAGCATTTTCCAGTAAGTTGTCCAGCACATCGCGGAGCAGGCGCGGGTCGGCCTCGATCAACGGGAGGGTTCGCCCAGCTACGCCATTCCCACCGAGCGAGCGCAGATTGAATACATACTTCCCCTGCATGGAAGCCTGCGCCCGCTGTTCTACGAGAGCAATGGCCTCGCGCGCGACCTGCGCCGCATCCACCGGCGAGCGGTGTGGGGTGATGCTTCCCGTCTCCAATTGCGACATCTCCAGGAGGCGATTGATAATGGTCTCAAGGCGATCGCTGGCTTCACCGATGGCTTCCAGGAATGCATGGCGCTCCTCACGCGGCAGACGCCGCTCGTGGCGCAGTAAAGTTGCCGCATAACCTTTGATGGCGCTGAGCGGGCTGCGAAGCTCGTGGCTCACCGTACCGAGTAGCTCAGCTTTCAGCCGATCAGCTTCGCGCACCGCCTCGGCTTTGGTCACCGCGCGGCGCATGCGCTCCTGTTCGGTAACATCCTTGAGCACTTCGACAACGCGATCTACAGCGCCGTCCGCATTAACGACAGGATATGTCCACCGCTGGTACAGTCTGGATTGAGGCGAGTCAGACGTGGCTACGGGAACCCGCCACTCTTGTTCTGTGAAACCGGCGCTTCGAGTACGGACAGTGTCGGGGAGTGGACAATCCACGCAGGGGGAGACCGGACCACCATCATCAGCATGAGTGATGAAACAATAGTGCATGCCACCGCGCTCGTACCCGGTGCCAAACAATCTCACATACGCGGTATTCGCATGAACCAGCTGATAGTCCGCGGTTACGACACAGATAGGGTCTTCGACCGCATCGAAAATGCGCTTCCACTCAGAAGCCGTTTCCTGAGCTTCCGCGAGCAGATGCCCGTAGCGCGCAAGAGTGGATTCGAACGTCTGGACGTGCGGAGCAAGCTGCTCGGCGCTCGCGCTCGTCGCCGTGCCAGCCGGCCTCATGTTGTCGGACGGTTCCATGATACCGCTCGCAATCTCTCTTCAGGACTTGAATGATGTGCCGTGTGCTATACATAGCAGCGGATACGCTGGTGTGATTACGTCAAACCCGATGCACGGGTCCTGGTGAACATGATATGGGCGCCGCCGTCACAGTCATCTCACGGATGGCGCCGTGATCTCACAATTCGATCACAAACGTATTTATTCGCGCCTCGATGCCGAATCTTGCTCACGAGCATGTCACGGCGTAGAATGACCGTTGGATACAAGAAAGTGGAATCCTTTCATACCCAGCCGCCACTGCGCGAATCGCCGGGTCGGTTTCCCCGCATATGCTAAGAGGAACGCGTGAACGTGGAGCAACGTACCACTGAGCAGCGCCATGACACCCTGCCGCCTCCGCCGGAACATGCGAAGGGGGAGCCGGCTAACGGAGCACATCCTGCGGTATCGTGGCGTCTCGCGGCGGTGATGGCGGGTTTCGATACGCTGGTCAATCGCACGCGCGAAACGGTGGAGCGTGCCTGGGAGTCGCCCTTTGCACGTGACTGGCGCCGCCGGATGTCGGTATGGCACGCGTCGCCCTACAGTGGCGCTACCGCATTGCTTGCCGGCACCGCGCTCATTACGCTGCTTGTCGCCGCAATCAATCACGTGGCCGTCACGCTGCCGAATCCTGGTGTCATCTATCTGCCGCTGATCGCGATGCTCGCGTATCATTGGAACTGGCGCCATGGAGCCGTTGCGAGCATCTGCCAACTCATCTGTGTATACTTACTATTCACGCCGCCAGCATTCGCGATCAAGCATCTGGGGGCGTCACAGGATGAACAGCTCATCACCCTGGCGCTGGTAGACGCCTTCATCCTGGCACTGGTACAGCTTGCGCGGGCACGACGCGACGAGGCCGAGCGAGAAGCGCTGCGGTATGCTGCCCTCAATACGATTGGCACTGCGCTGTCAGGCGAGCTCGACGAAGGGCGGTTACTGAACCTGATTGCCCAGACAGCTCGTGATCTGACGGGGGCTGGTTTCGCTGCCTTCACGCTGCGCCCCGTTGATGCCTTGGGGCGCCCGCTGGTGCCGGCTGAAGGGAACCTGTTTCACCTGGCGGCAGTCGTGGGTGTCACGCCGGAGCAGGAAGCACTTTTTCGGCGTGTGCCGCTGGGCGGCGAGGGGCTGCTCGCGCCTATCTTTCGGCACGGAGTACCAGTGAGGGTGGCCGATGCGCTTCTGCTGACACATACCACGCCTCCTGTGGGGCATAAGGCGGCGCTGGAGGAGGGCGGTGCCGGTGGAGAGCCTCTGTCGCCACGCGATGCGGCCCGCGCCCAAGCCCTGGCGTACGCGCATGGCGATGTGGATGTCGAGGCGCTGCGCGGTGTCGGAGCGCCTCGGGGTCATCCCGTTGTGCGCAGCTTTCTGGGCGCTCCGTTGCTCGATCGAGAAGGGCAGGTGCGCGGGGGCTTGCTTCTTGGGCATAGTCAGCCAGGGCGTTTCACCCCTGACGATGAGATATTGCTGCAAGCGCTGGCGACGCAGGCAGCGGTCGCGCTTGAGAACGCGCGCCTCTATCGTGCCGCGCAGACCCAGGCACGCGAGCTAGACGCGGTCTTCGAGAGCATCAGTGACGGCGTTTCCGTGGTGAACACGGATGGGGTTGTGCTCCATGAGAATCGGTCCGCCGCGACGATCCGTGCAGCTCTTCCAGAGCATAACCAGGATGCGAACGCGCTGGCTGCGGAAGTCCGCGAGCCGGTCGCGCGAGTGCTCGCGGGGGCGCCGGTCATCAGTACATCAGTCGTGCTCCCGAACGCGAATGGTGAACAGCGCGAGTACGAGGTCAGCGCCTCGCCACTGGTCACGGAGAAGGCGCACACCGCACGCGGCAAGGCCGGGACAGCTGGCAGGAACCACTCAGAGGGCCGCGCACACGACGCGGATGGTGTGGAGACCTCAGGAGCAGTGATTGTTTGGCACGACGTTACGGAGACGCAGAAGCTGTTTGCCGAGCGAGCGGCACGTGCCCAGACTGAAGAGCAGCGGACGTTGCTCCAGATGGTCGTGGATGAGATGCCGAGCGGTGTGTACCTTGTACGCGGGAGAGAAGGACGCCTTGTGCTCGCGAATCAAGCAGCGGCGGAGGTATGGGGAGCGCAATGGCCAGTCGGCGCATCCATGGCGGAATTCCTGGCGGCTAGCGGCACACAGATTGTCGGTCTGGATGGGGCGCCGCTCCTAGCAGACGAGCTTGTGACGCTACGGGTGCTACGGACCGGAGACGCGGAGCGCCACTATCAGGAGATCGTTCGCCGGCCGGACGGCACGTCGCTAGCCATTCTCTTGAACGCAGTCGCGCTGGATCTGCGGATCGTGCGCGGGATCTTGTTGCCCGGCGAATCTGGCGCGGCAAGAGACATGCCATGGCATGTGGACGACGATTCCATGGCGTTGATCGTGCTGCAAGATATGACGGCGCTGAAAGAAGCTGAGCGCCTGAAGGACGAGTTCATCGCCATCGCGGCGCACGAGCTGAAGACGCCGATGGCAGCGGTCAAAGGCTACGCGGACATGCTCGTGCGGCAATCCGAGCGCGACGCGCAATCCCGGCTGGCAGCCTGGCAGACCGAGGCGCTGGAAACGATTGATCAGGCTACCAGCCGGTTAGTGGAACTCACCAACGATCTCCTCGACGTGACACGTATTCAGGCAGGACGGCTGGAGCTTCATCCGGAGCCGCATGACCTGGTTGCGCTGGCCCGGCGCGTGGTCAAGCGCTTCCGGGTGACGACGGACTCCCATACGCTGCAAATCGTGGTCGAGGGGAGCACGGATTTTGTGGTCGCATGCCTGGATGTATCGCGGACCGAGCAGGTGCTTGGCAATTTACTCAGCAATGCGATCAAGTACAGCCCGGATGGGGGAACGATAACCATCGGCATCCGTGAGGACGTAAGCAGGATGCTTGCAGAGCTGCGTGTGCAAGATCACGGCATCGGCATCCCTGAAAAGCAGCAGGCCCAACTGTTTCAGCGTTTCTCACGCGCCGACAACGCACGCGATCTGGGTATCGCGGGCACCGGGCTTGGCCTCTATCTGTGTCGTGAGGTCATGGAATTGCAGGGAGGCCGCATCTGGTTTACGTCTGCCGAAGGACACGGCTCCACTTTTTATCTGAGTTTGCCCCTGGCGACTGAGTAGGGCGGTATCTCCCAGGTCGTGTGTCTTGGCGTGATGGAACCGCGCAGGACACATCGCATGGTCGTCTCATACAACTTCGCCTAACAAAACGGTCACATGGTAGACTGAGGTCCTCGGCACCTCCAGCACAGGGAGATAGATAGCGTAGCCGAGTTATGTGGAATGGGCTACTGAAGAGAGGGTCCAATGTCACACGAATCACCCGGGCGTCCCACACCTCCTCCGACCGTCAGCGACTTGAGCGCACCAGTCGCGCTCCAGCACCTGATGATGACCTACCAGATTACACAGGCGATCTATACCGCCACACAACTGGGGGTGGCCGAACTGCTCGCGGACGGCCCGAAGAGCGCCAAGGACCTGGCGCAAGCCACCGGCACGCATGGGCCATCGTTGTCGAGGCTGCTGCGCGCACTGGTCGCGTACGGCGTATTCGATGAGGGTGCGCCTGACCAGTTCGCCTTGACATCGCTTGGCACCTGCCTGCGGAAGGACGCTCCGAACTCGGTCCGCGACGGGGTGCTCATGTGGGGGAGCCCGCACTACTGGCAGACTACAGCCGACCTGTTATACTGCGTGCAGACCGGCGAATCGGCCATCTCCCACCTGTTTGGCACCGCCACCTCGTTCGAGTACTATCGCACGCACCCCGAGGTGGGCGCGATGATGCACGCGGGTTGGGCCGCGGCCGGGCGCATTCGCGCCGAAGCGGTGCTCGGGGTGTATGACTTCTCGGCCAGCGGCATCCTTGTCGATGTGGGGGGCAATCGCGGGCAACTGCTCGCCCCCATTCTGCACGCCTATCCGAGTGTGCAGGGGGTGCTCTATGATCTGCCACATGTCGTGGAGGAGGCCGCACCCTTCCTGGAGCGGGCTGGCGTGGCCGACCGCTGCACGCTGGTCGGCGGTGACATCTTCACCGCGGTTCCTGCCGGCGGCGACACCTATCTGCTCTCG
>DATGEP010000022.1:0-6272 GCA_035310125.1 Ktedonobacterales bacterium | reverse complement strand
GTCGCGGAGACAGCGCTGTGCAGCCGGGAGACCAGTAGCACGATCAATATCACCGCGACGGCCACGGCGACAAGCATGCGTATCGCTTCTCCCCGCGATATCCAGCTAGTGATGGGCTTCACGTCCGCGTTGTTCCTCCCGCAAGGTGTCGTTCGCGCTCGTGGCCATCAATGGCCGGCGCACGGACGGGTAGCGGGCAAAAGCCCGACAGGGGCCAACAATCCAGCATGAATCGGCAGTATCGGTCAACACTCAATTGATGGCCCTCGGTGGCGCTGGCCGCGATGCCCGCGAGGCCGGCAGGAATGCCGGCGCCACCCATACACGGCGCCACCCATACACGGCGCCACCCATACACGGCGCCACCCATACACGGCGCCACCTCCTAACCCAACGGACTGAGCTGACTTCTAGCGTAGCACGCGGTCGAGCACCATTGCCGCGAAGAGCAACGCGAGGTAGTTGTTGGAGATCCAGAAGAGTGAGCGAGCGCTGCGTAGGGTGCGCGTGCGGAGCAGGTGGATCACGAAGCCAAGGAAGGCCGCGCCCAGCACCAGGGCCGTCACGAGATACAGCACGCCCATCGCGTGCGTCGCGACAAGCGCGAGCGACGCGAGGATCAGCGCGACGGTGTACAACAGGATCTGACGATAGGTTTCGCTCTCGCCGCGCACCACTGGCAGCATTGGCACGCCTGCGCGCTCATAGTCTTTCTTCAACACGAGCGACACGGCCCAGAAGTGCGGCGGTGTCCAGAGGAAGATGATCGTGAACATCAGCACGGAGGTTACGCTGATCGAGTTGGTGACGGCGGCCCAGCCAATCAGGACGGGCACCGCGCCGGCAGCGCCGCCGATGACGATGTTCTGTGCCGTCGTGCGCTTGAGCCACATTGTGTAGATGCCGACGTAGAATAGGATGGCGGCAAGCGCAAGGAGTGCGCTGAGCAGGTTGACGAAGACGGCGAAGATAACGCACGAGACGACGCCCGCCGCCAGCCCGAAGATCAGCGCGCCCATCTCAGATACCCGGCCGGCGGGTAGCGAGCGCGTGCGCGTGCGGCTCATGAGGCGATCAATGTCGCGGTCCCAGTAGCAGTTGATGGCGTTGGCGCTGCCGGCGGCCAGCGCGCCGGCGATAAGCGTTGCGAGCGTCACGCCAGCGCCCGGCATACCGCCGATGGCGACGGCCATTGCCGCCAGCGTCGTCCCAAGCAGCAATACGGTCACATGCGGCTTCATCAGGTTCAGATAGGCGGCGAGTGTTGACCGCAGCGACGGTACGCTGATTGTACTCACCTGTTGCATGGAACGCGCTCCATTTCAGATTCCGTGAAGGGAGAGAATCGTAGATATCGCCGGAGCGAGCGCGGGACGCTTGCGCTACCGGCTGTGAACGCTCGAACGGAGAGCCTGCGCAACAACAAGCGGACTCTGCTCATCTGGGGCACGCTCTTCTTCTTGAAGCCAGAGGCCAATCACCGTGATCGTGGCGAGGAAGAAGATCAGCATGCTGGGAATATCCATAGCCGCGCCGCCAAAATGCTGATCTACGAGCACCGACATCATCCCGGCGGGCCGCGCCAGGGTCGCGTAGTGCGCGTAGAGCGGACCCGTCGAGAAAATGTAGACGGAGCCGAGCACGTTGGAGACGATGCCCGCGGCGCCCAGATACAACGCTTGTCGGGGATATGACAGGACGGTGCGTGAGGGTCGCGACGGGATCACCTGCGCCCAGAAGGCGAGCGCCGTCGCGATGAAGCATACGTGCTCGAACACATGCACGGGCGGATTATCCAGAGCGAAGTCGTAGAGCGCCGGGACATGCCAGACGGTGAAGACGCCGTTGAAGAGCACCCACGCCACGAGCGGCCGTTTGAGCGTGACGCTGATGGCGTGCCAGAGCCGGCGCGGCCAGCGCTGGCGCAGTACCCACCGCAACGAGGCGCGCCGCGCGACGAGCGGAATGCCCCGCCAGAGGGGCCAGGCGGGCGCGCCGAGCAGCAGCAGCGGCGCGGCGACCAAGACGAGCAGCTCATGCTGGATCATATGCGCCCAGAGCAGCGTATCGGCGGCGCTATCCAGGGGTGACTCCAGCGCGATCAGGATGGCCAGAAGGCCACCCACGAAGGCGATGTGGCGGTACCAGCGCAAGTGACGGCCCAGTCCGCGGCGTGTCGAATAGACCACGCCGCGGATGTAGAGCAGCGCCGAGATACCCAGGGACAGGATCACGGACGGCTCGAATTGCCAGCCAGCCAGGTACGCGAAGAAATTCATAGTCTTACAGCTTCGGCGGGAGCGCGGCCATCATCAACCAGACAACCACCGGCAATAGCGCCATCCAGTACCAGAAGTACCCGATGGTGATGAGGCCGAGGTGGCGCTCCGCGGTGTATTTGCCCTGTAGAGCGCGATTCAGGAGCCCCAGGCCCAGGAACGCGCCAAGAATCAGGTGGTAGACATGATACCCGGAGAGCATGATGAAGGTGCTGGCAAAGGAGCCGTCTCCAGTGGAGAATTGTTGTTGCCCCATGAAGCGGATCTGCAAGACCAGCGTTATGAGCTCCAAGATGACGGCGACAGCAAGGCCGGCTCGCAGCACCATCTGGTTACCCGCGCGGATACCCCGATACGCGGCATAGAAGCTGATCGCGCTGACGACGATCAAGATGACGAGCCAGTCGCTCATTCCCTGATCGGGCAGGCGCATGCCCTTGAAGGGGAACCAGCCGCCGTCGGTATTGTATGCCCGCAGCCAGATGTAGGCCGCGAGGAGGAATAATACAAGAATCACGTCAGTGAGGACGTAGAAGAGCATGCCGAGACGCACTTTGCGCTCGTCGTCTACCGCATGCGCCGCCCCATGGCCGTGTCCAGTTACTGCCGCATCCATGAGTGTTGCCTCTTTCTCTCTAGCCTCCACCGCGATGTGAGTGTTGTCCCCACAGCGCGGTGGCACGAATGCGGATTCTTAGCCCGCGACCTGTCCGCCCGATGTGCCCGGCACGGTGCCGGCAGCCGGAAGCGGCTCGCCATACTCGTAGGGACCACTGGTGACGACGGGGATCTCCTCGAAGTTTTCCAGCGGCACAGGCGTGGGAACCTGCCACTCAAGGGACTTGGCGCCCCACGGATTGGCAGCCGCGACTTCGCCTCTCACCCAGGAGTAGGCGATGTTGTAGAAGTACAGCACAATCGAGGCGGCGAGGATGAACGCAAAGATGCTCGTCACGAAGTTCGGCCCAGCGAAGATTGGGTCGTAGTCCGCGACGCGCCGTGGCATGCCCTGGAGGCCGGCGACGAACATCGAGAGGAAGGCGACGTTGAAGCCGATCTGGATGCCCCAGAAGCTGATCCAACCGAGTCGCGCGTCCATCATGCGTCCGGTCATCTTGGGGAACCAGTAGTAGATGGCGGCAAAAAAGCCCATCAACGCGCCACCGACGATGGTGTAGTGGAAGTGGGCGGTGACGAACATGCCGCCGTGGAGCTGGATGTCGGCGGGTACATCGGAGAGGTAGATGCCCGTCAGACCGCCAATCAGGAAGTTCCAGATGAACGACAGCGCAAAGAGCATCGGTATCGTCAGCCAAACGCGCCCGCGCCACAGCGTGCCGAGCGCCACCAGGAAGACGAAGCCCGTCGGGATGGAGATCAGCTCGGTGGTCGCCATGTAGACGCCACGAATCTCCGGTGCCCAGCCAGAAGTGAATTCATGGTGCGCCCAGACGAGGAAGCTCAGGATGACGACGCCCATGATGCCAAGCACGGCCATCTTGTAGCCGTAGAGTGTCTTGCGGGTGAACGTGGTGAGGATATCGAGCGTGATGCCGAAGGCCGGCAGCACGATCAGATAGACCTCTGGGTGTCCGAAGAACCAGAACAGGTTTTGCGACAGCCAGGCGTTGCCCCCGCCCGCGCCGACCGCATTGCCGCCGGTCTGCGCGACGAAGAAGCTCGTCTTGTAGATACGATCCATGGCGATGAGGATGAGATCCACGGTGAACGAAGAGGTGCCGATGGCGGCGAGGAGCGCGGCGCCGAAGATGCCCCAGACGGTCATGGGTAGGCGGGTCCAGCGCATACCGGGCGCCCGCATGGTGATGACCGTTGTAATGACATTGACGGCTCCCAGCATGGACGATGCGCCGAAGACGATTACCGCGCAGACAAGGGCGATTGATCCCATGCCTGACTGATCCGTCAAAGCGCCTAGCACGGTCCAGCCAGTCTGTACGCCGCCGCCGGAGCCATTCGACTGCCCATAGCCAAGGAAGGGGATGAAGGCGAAGATGGCGAGCGCCGGCAGGACCATAGCGAAGCTGAGCGCGTTGAGGCGCGGGAAGGCCATGTCGCGCGCGCCAATCATGATGGGCACGATGAAATTGCCGAAGGGGCCGATGAAGAAGGTGATGGTCGTGAGGATCATCAACATTCCGTGCATCGTGACGATCGTGTTGTAGGTCTCTGTCGGGAAGGCTTTAGCGCCTGGCACGATCAACTCGGAACGGATGAGCATCGCGCCCAGGCCGCCGAATGCCAGCATGACGAGCGTCGTCACAAGATATTGAATGCCGACGACCTTGTGGTCGGTCGTGAAGCGGAAGTAGCGGATGATGCCCGCATCTTTGCCGGCGAGCCGCAGCTCCTCCGCATGGTCGGGGTCTTTCATGCCCAGCGCCCACGTGAAAGGATATTTCAGGGCGCCAATGCCGATGAACCAACCGATGAGCATGCCGATCCAGCCGATGACCAGCCCCTGCTCGGTGAAATTGATTCCCGCCGGATCATTACCCGTACCGATGAAGTGCGCGACGAACTGGTTCCCCACGATGTATCCGACGATGGCGAGAATGGCGCCGCCGAGATAGCCTGGGAATAGTTTTCTCATTCGATGCCTGCCTTCCTAACCGGCGGACGGACGCCTACCAACGATGCCTACGAGGGCTGCTTCGGGCGGGCCGCCGGTTGAGAACGCGCTCGCCGAGGGAGTCACTGGAATCGGTTGCTGCGATACCCAGGTCTGAAAATCCGCGGCGCTTACCACATGGATTGGCGTCTCCATGTAAGCATGGTAGAGGCCACAGAGCTCGGCGCAACGGACGACGAAATCGCCGATCTTGTTTGGGGTAACACTGATGTGAGTGGTCTCGCCGGGAACCGCATCTTGCTTGATGCCGAAGGAAGGAATCCAGAAAGAGTGCTGCACATCAATGGAGTTGATGGTGAAGACGACGGGGCGGTTGACCTCGAGCTCGAGCGTGGTGCCGGAAATATCTTTGTACTGCGGGTACGAGTAGTTCCAGAGCCACTGCTCGCCGGTGACATGCACCTGCAGCACATCGCCCGCGGGCGCCGCGCTGACTTGATTGAGGAAGTAAAGGCCGTACCCGAAGAGGAACGCTACCAGCACGATAGAGACGCCGATCCAGGTGACCTGGAGCCGCTGATTGCCTCGCATGACAGGCCCGTCGCTCGTCGGGCGATTTCGCTCGCGGAACGCGAAGATGCTGTAGCCCGCGAAGACGATGACGAGCGTGAAGACCGGAATAGAGAGCGCTGTGAAGAGCCACAGCACCTGATTGATCTCGCCCACCCGCTCGGAAGCTGTTGGCGGAACGACGCCCCAACTCTCGAATTGTGGCGCGAGAACGAAAAATACCAGTAACCCCACAACCGTCGCGGCCACCCAGATGATAGCCGCCCGCCTGATGTGGCCCTGCTCGCTTTGCGCTGTGTTCATACGCCTGTCCTACCGTTCCCTCTCCGTCATTGCACCGTGAGCGTGCCCGACATGTAGCCTTTAGTGGACATGGGACCACCGAAGCCGTCGTAGTTGCTGCCACACGGATCTATGCACTGCCAGATATACTGCCCCGGCCCCTGCGTGATGAACGAGAACTCGGTCACCATTGGCGTGAGAGGCATACCGGCGTTGTCGGCCTGCACGCAGTCGGGCGGCTTGACGTCGGGTTGCGAGGGATCGCAGTTGCCTGGCTCCCCTGTGACGGGGACACTGACGTAGAGCCACGGCTGATTGGCGTTCGGAATCGAGTGGATCGTGAAGGTATGTGAGACGTTGGTGGGATCAACCTGTGTGACAGGTTGGCCGGCGACTTTGATCGCGTCGCCCTGCACACCTTGAGGCCGCGCGTAGAACGGATTGAGCAGCGGCGTCGCGCTGTCATAGTTCTCGATGTCAATGGTGACCAGCGCGTGTGCTGGCACGACGAGCGCAGTGGTCGGCCAGTACGTGACCCAGCCCTGGTT
>DATGEP010000021.1:0-21209 GCA_035310125.1 Ktedonobacterales bacterium | reverse complement strand
GTGCCGTGAACCAACACAATGTTTGGCAAAGTCGCTATTGCCGCTATCCTTCCTTGCCTGCAAGCGCTTTGTGCGCATCTGCGGCCGCGGCGCACAGCAAGCAGAAAGTCACTGCATCCATCTGCTAAGAGCAGTGCGAGGCGCGCAAGAGATCTCGTGAGAACGCACTCCGCCTCTCCGCCTAATGCCGTGTGCGCTCGAAAAACGCCTTGGTACCATCCACATCCGGACGGGAACGACGTTGACTTCGCAAGTGAGATCCGTTCCTGTACGTCCTGTCGTGTTCCATTGGGTAGCTGCCGTGTCTCGGCTCTTAGTTTCGAAACCTCAATTACTCTATAATAGACCTGTGTACCATGATAACGAACGCGGTGTCAATGTCAGCGGTTCCAGTGGAGAACTCAGCGATGGCCGGGGCCGACCGCGTTGCTACCGCGGTAGTGAGGTTACAGTACATTCGTCAGACAGACCCGAGATCTGGTGCGTGCGCCGGTGGGATTGTGATATGTCACCGTTTCTTACTTTGCCCGCTCGCGCGCGATGAGGACGCGGCGCAGGATTTTGCCGGAGGCCGACTTGGGGATCTCGTCACTGAGCTCGACGAGGCGGATTCTCTTGTGGGGCGCCACGCGCTCGGCCACGTAGGCGATGAGATCATCACTGGAGGCTGAGGCGTGGGACTTAAGCACGACCACGGCTTTGGGTACTTCGCCGGCCTCTTCGTCCGCGACGGGAATGACCGCAACATCCGCAACGGCGGGATGCGTCAGAAGAACGGCTTCCAGCTCGGCGGGTGCTACCTGATAGCCTTTATATTTGATCAGCTCTTTCAGGCGGTCAACAATAAAGAGATAGCCGTCGGCGTCCAGATAGCCGATGTCGCCAGTGTGTAGCCAGCCGTCGGGATCGAGCATGTTAGCGGTTGCGGTGGGGTTATTGAGGTAGCCTTTCATAATCTGCGGACCGCGGGCGCAGACCTCACCATCCTGGTTGGGACCCAATTCGTCGCCTGTGGTGATATCTACGATTTTGCATTCGGATTCGGGCAGACACACGCCCACGGAGCCGGGTTTCATGCGCGCCGGGTTCAGCAGCTCGAAGGTGACGCCGGGACTGGTCTCGGTCATGCCCCAGGCCTGAATGACGATGCAGCCGAGCCGTTTGGCGCACGCCTCCTGCACCTCTTTGCCGAGGGGAGCGGCGGCGGAGAGGACCGCGCGCAGATGGAAGAGGTCGAAGTTATCTACGATGGGCTGCTTGGCGAGCGCCAGCGCGATCGGCGGCGCGACATAGCCGGTGGTGACGCGGTAATCCTGGAGGGTCTGGAGGAATTGTGGAAAGTCGAAGCGCGGCAAGCTGACAATCGTTGCGCCCTGCGCCAGGCCGAGGGCCAAAATGACTTCAAGGCCGTAGATGTGATAGAACGGCAGCACGCCGACGGTGATGTCGCCTTCGGTCACAATCTCGGTCGGGGCGATCTGGCAGATGTTGGCGACGAGATTGTGATGCGTGAGCATGACACCCTTGGCTAGTCCAGTGGTGCCGCTAGAATAGGGGAGCGCGACGACGTCGTTACGCACGTCTATCTCAACGGGCGGCACGATGCCGTCACTGTCGAGCAGCGCGGTGAAGGGGGTGGCACCTGGGGCCTCGCCAAAGATGAACACCTCCTTAACGGCGGATTGCTGCTTACCTTCCAGTGCTTTTTCCAGAAAGGCGGGAACAGTGAAGAGGAATTGGGCATGAGCATCGTTGAGCTGTGCGGCCAATTCGTGCGAAGTATAGAGCGGGTTGACAGTGGTAGTGGTACCGCCCAGCAGCGCGGCGGCCAGAAGGGGGATGGGATATTCGGGCAGATTGGGGCTGTAGAGGGCCAGCACGTCACCTTTGCCGAAGCCGCGTTGGGAGAGGCTGGCGGCGACGCGCCGCACGGCGCCCGCAAGCTGCCCATACGTATAGGTCCGGCCAGAGGCGCCGTCTATCAACGCGGGCTTCGCGGACAGACGCCCGGCGTGACGCAAGACGAACGGCGTGAAGGGTGTCTCTGGGATAGTGATGCTTGGAAACTGGCTGCGCGCGATCATGCTGTCCTCCATTAGTGATAATGGTACGCCATCATATAGCGGACATCTGGAGCGCTTCCAACGCGCGACGTGTGTAGGCGCGAACCATGCGGCGGCGCAAGGCGATGGTACCGGAGGTGTTATCCATGGGATGTGCCGTCTTATACGCGATGTCAGCGGCGGCGTCCATCAGCTCCGGCGTCCAGCGGCACCCGCGCAGCAACGTTTCGGCTTCGGGCAGGGGCAGCGGGTGCGTGGCGACGGCCTGGAGTACGAGGCGTGCGTCTACGCAGACGTCCCCATCGAAGCGGGCGGCCACGGCGACACTGGCGATAGGAAAGTCGAAGGCGCCGCGCACACGATATTTCTCATAGGTCGAACGCCAGCCCTCTTCGAGCGCCGGCAAGTAAACGTCAGTCAGTACCTCGCCATCGTGCAGCCGGACGGGATGGATACCGTCATCGGCATACAGACCGGCGACCGGGGCAATACGGTCCCCCGCGCGCGAGGAAATGCGCACAGTGGCGCCGAATGTCATCAGGACGGGCGCGGTGTCACAGGAGGAGACGGCGTAGCAGCCAGTGCCATTGGGAGCGACGCGGCAAATCTCCGATCCCTTTTTGAGGCAGTAATCGCGGGCGTTGCGCCAGAATTCAGACTGGTTGTAGTAGTTGCAGCGCGTATCCAGGCAAAGGTTGCCGCCAAGGGTGCCCATCTCGCGGAGCTGCGGTGTGGAGACGACCTGCGCCGCCGCGGCGAGCGCGGGATAGTGATGCTGGATGAGCGGCGAGGCGGCGATTTCGCTGAGCGGAACACCGGCGCCGATGCGCAGTCCGTGTTGAGGATCGTAGGTGATGCCGCGTAAGGCGTGTACGCTCCGAAGACCAATCACGACCTGGGGCGTGAAGATCTTCTGCTTCATGTTAGGCAATACGTCGGTTCCGCCGGCCATGAGCATCGCCCGCGCGGCGGGGTCTTTATCTACCCCACCGTCGAACTCGCCCATCCACTCCAGCGCCTCAGCAACGGTACGCGCTGCGCGATATTCGAACTTCGGTAAGCGCATCATCTTTCGATCACCTCCTCTTCGTTGGGTTGAAGGACGAGTAACCACAGAGAACACAAAGCACACGGAGCGGCACGGAGAAACCTGAGCTGAGCAGCGGCGAAATGGGAAGTACACCTCGCAATACTTTTACATGGAGATGCCATGAAGTACCCTTCGGATTCCCGTCTTCAACCGCTGGATATTGAAGTTGATGAGCAGACCGGCAAGTTTGTATGGCTCCGGTAATCCCACCAACTCACTCCCACACACGTTTATCTACTGCCCCCAGTAGTCTAAGATTTCCCGTGTTCTCCGTGTTCTCCGTGTTCTCCGTGTTCTTCGTGGTTAATCTTCGTTTACCCTCTATGAGGCACGTGCGGGTTCTGGTATGCCAGCCGGTTGTTTGGGTGCCGGGAGCGCACGCTGCTGCTCTTTGAGGGCGCGAGCAATCTTGTCAGGCGTGATAGGGGTGCTGTCTACGCGTGCGCCAATTGCGTCGTATACGGCGTTGGCGATGGCGGGAATGATGGGATTCAGTGGGCCCTCGCCAGCCTCTTTCGCGCCATAGGGGCCCTCCTTGTCGATGGTTTCGACGTGCATCGCCGTGATCTCGGGCGTATCGTAGATGGTCGGCAGCTTGTATTCCAGCAGGGATGGGATTTTGTGCAACCCCTTGCGAAAGACCTGTTCTTCCAGCACCGCTTCGGCGAAGCCCATATACGCGCTGCCCTCGATCTGTCCCTCGACGAGCACGGGATTGAGCGCCTTGCCGCAGTCGTGGGCTACCCACAGTTTTTCGACTTTCAGGTCGTAAGTTTCTGGATCTACGAAGACTTCAGCGACGCATGCGGTGTAGCTGTAGGCTGGTGAGATGCCGACGCCCGCGCCTTTGAAGCCGCCTCCGAGCGTGGGTGGGGTGTAGCTGCCAACAGCGGCCAGCGTGCCATTGATCGCCTCAGCCTTCTGCGCGGCGTCTACAAACGAGACACTTCTCGCGGGATTGTCTATGCACGAGATGCGCGAACCGGCAAGGATGAGGCGATCGGCGGGAACATCCAGCAGCCCGCTCGCGGCGTCCAGCAGTAGCTCACGGAGCTTTCCCGCTGCCTGGCGCGCCGCGTTGCCGGCCATAAACGTAACGCGCGACGAGTAACTGCCGAGATCCACCGGAGTGAGATCCGTGTCACCTGCGTGGACACGGATGTCCAGCACTTCGATACCAAGCTCTTCAGCGACGATGGCCGCGAGTATCGTATCGGACCCCTGCCCGATGTCGGAGGAGCCGCAGAGCACGGCCACGCCTCCGCCGCGATCAATCTTGACGATGACACCGGAATGCGGCATGTCATTCCAGTAGATAGCTTTGCCCGCGCCCGTCACGTACGAGCTAATAGCGATGCCCAGACCGCGCCCGGCGGGCAGACGCTTACGCCGCTGCCGCCAGTTGGATGCGGCCTCAACTTTGTCTATCGCCTCGACCAGCCCGCAGGTCGTTACGCGCAAGCCGTTGACGGTGGTGCTGTACGGCTCGATGGCGATGCGCCTGCGGTATTCGGCGGGGTCCAGGCCAAGCTGTTCGGCGATTTTATCAAGCTGGCACTCGAAAGCGTAGCGCGGCTGCGTTGAGCCGTGGCCGCGCTTGGGTCCGCAGGCCGGCTTGTTGGTATACAGGCGCATGCCGTCGAACTTGTAGGCGGGAATCTTGTAGGTGACGGTGAGCAGCGCGCCGGTATAGTAGACCGTCGCGAGACCGTAACTGGCATAGGCTCCGCCGTCGAGGAAGGTTTGCAGGTGGACGGCGGTGATGGTGCCGTCCTGCTTGACGCCGGTCTTGAGGAGCATCTTGACGGGGTGGCGCCCGCGGTGGCAGTAGAAGACCTCCTCTCGGCTGAGGGTGAACTTGACGGGGCGGCCATGGCGCAGCGCGAAGAGGCACGCGGCGAAGTCGTGCGCGAACGGCTCGCACTTGCCGCCGAAGCCGCCGCCGACGGGCGGAACGATGATCCGCAGCCGGCTGAGCGGGATGCCCAGCACCTTGCCAACCTCGCGGTGAACATAGTGCGGCGTCTGCGTAGATGTCCAGAGGGTAATCTTGCCGTCGGAGCGGCAATCGGCGACGCAGGCGTGCTCCTCCATGGGGGCGTGGGTCGTGCCCTCGAAGAAAAACGTATCTTCGCGGATGAGGTCGGCGTTCTCGAAACCCTGGTCCACCTCGCCGAAGCTCAGGTGGACCTCTTTCATGATATTGCCGCGCTTCGTTTCTTCGTGAATCTTGAGGTCGTCGCGGGCGAGCGCCTCTTCGATGGAGGTGATTGCCGGAAGAAGCTCATACTCGACCTCGATGAGGTCCAGCGCCTCATCGGCGGTTTCTTCGTCTACCGCGCAGACGGCGGCTACCGGCTCGCCGACATAGCGAACGTTGTCCACGGCGAAAGGATACTCGTCTTGCGTGGTGGGCATGATGCCGAATTTACGCGGGAAATCAGCGCCCGTGAAGATATCGAGGACACCAGGATATGCCCGGGCGCGCGAGACATCCAGCCGTTTGAGGACGGCATGAGGATGTGGGCTACGAAGGATGCGGCCATAGGCCATGCGCGGCAGCTTGATATCGTCCGCGTAGCGGGCCACGCCGGTTACTTTCGTGTAGCTGTCTATCTTGGGAACCGATTTCCCGATGGTATTCATAGAGGGTCTCCTCTCAGATTCACCGTTGGAGGCCGCATGCGGTGAGGAATTCGGCACGCAGAGCAGCGTTCGTCTCGTAGGCTCCGCGCCAGAACGTCGTGGCGGTGAGTGGCGCCGTTTCGCGGACGCCGCGCATCTGCGTGCAGGAGTGGTGGGCCTCCAGGTAGACAGCGACGCCGTGCGGCTGGAGCATCGCGTCGAGGGCATCCGCGATCCGCTGGCCCACACGTTCCTGCACGGTAAAGCGTTTGGAAAAAATGCGGACGACGCGGGTGAGTTTGGAGATGCCCAGAATGTGCTCGTGGGCAATGTAGGCGATGTAGGCGTGGCCGTAGATGGGCAGAGCATGGTGCTCGCAGAGGCCGTAGACCTGGATGGGTCCTTCGACGATCTGGCTGAGCTCGCAGTCCGGGCCACCGCGACACTCGGTGCGAAAGACGGTCATGACTTTGGGATCGCCTTCGTAGCCCTCCGTTACGTCATACATCGCTTTGATGAACCGCCTGGGCGTGTCGCGGGTGGAAGGGGTATTGATGTCCATGCCAAAGGCTGTGAAGATCTCGGCCATATAGCCCTGGAACCGGCGCCATTGCTCGTCGGTAATGTGGCGTGGCCGCAGATGGAGTGCAGTTTCGATGTCCTGGTCTTCGCGTTCGAAATCGTCCGACATGTGGTGCTCCTGGATGATGGAGAGACTTCGTCTACGCCGCGCTCGCCGCGGGCTGGAAGAGGTCGTGTTCGCGCGGAATCAAGAATCCACAGTGAGACTCGCGGTTTCGCGCATGCGCCGCGCGGCAAGCTCAACGGCTTCGATGATTTTCGTGTATCCGGTGCAGCGGCACAGATTTCCCGCTAGTGCGGCCTGAATTTCGGCGCGTGTGGGGTCGGTATTGTGTGCCAGCAGTGCCGCGCCGCTGACGAGGAAGCCAGGCGTGCAATAGCCGCACTGCGCCGCGCCACGCTCGGCGAATGCCTGTTGCAGCGGGTGCAGCGTGTTTTCATGCGCCAGTCCCTCGACGGTGATGATGTCGCAGTCTTGCGCTTCAATGGCGAGCAAGAGGCACGAGAGCACGGGCTTGCCGTCCACAAGGACGGTACACGCGCCGCAGTGACCAAGCTCGCAGCCATGTTTGGTGCCGGTAAGGTCCATCTCTTCGCGCAGCGCCTCCAAGAGCGTGTGCGTGGGCGACGCGGCAACCTGCTGCGTCTCGCCATTGACATGAAAGGTCATTAGCTGTTTGTGCATATGCTAGCTCGCTTTTGCAGTTATGCTCTTTTATCCACGAGGCGGTGAGCTTTGAGCTCGAAGCGAGGAAGTGAGCCAGACGGCACGGCACGCACCGGTATGCGCAGACTCAGCGACTGGCGCAGCATGGTCTCGACGCGGGGCACAGCGTCGTCTGGGCATTCAACTTCAAGCTCGATCTCATCCAGCTCGCTAGCCTTGCGGACGGTGATGCGGAACTCCTGCACATCGGGTATCGCCCGCAACGCATCCTCGATACTCGATGGGTAGACGTTGACGCCGCGAATGATGAGCATGTCATCGGCCCGCCCTAGCACACCGTCCGGCAAGGTCAGGTACGTGCGTCCACAAGGACATTCACCGACACCGCGCCGCACCCGGTCGCCGGTACGGTAGCGGATGGCGGGCATACCCCAGCGGCCTAGGTTTGTTAATACCAGCTCGCCCATGTCGCCGCCAGCTACCGGCTCGCCGGTCAGTGGATCAAGTATCTCCGCGATGAACTCCGCCTCGTTGACATGGACGTTATCCTGGTTCAAACAGGTAAAGCCATAAGCGCCCATCTCCGTCATGCCAATATGATCGTAGGTGCGGGCGCCCCAAGCTTCTTCGATGCGCTGCCGCGTGTGTGGGATGGATGCGCCTGGCTCGCCAGCGTGGATGGTCACGCGGACGCTAGATGCGGCGATATCTAAGCCCTCGGCGCGGGCTACCTCGGCGAGATGCAGCGCGTAGGTTGGCGTGCAGATGAGCGCGGTGGTATTGGTGGCGAGGATAGTCTGGAGTCGTTGAATGGACGTTTGGCCTCCACCAGGCACTACCAGCGCACCGATGCGCTTGGCTCCTTCGTAGGCCGACCAGAAGCCAATGAAAGGGCCGAAGGAGAATGCGAGGAAGACGACATCCTGATTACCGACACCGGCGGCGCGGTAGATAGTTGTCCAGCAGTCGGCCCACCAGTCCCAGCTTTCCGTCGTATCGAGAATCCTTAGCGGCTGGCCCGTTGTGCCGGATGTCTGATGCAGCCGGACATAGTCTCGCAGCGGAAATGTCATGTTGGTGCCGTATGGAGGGTTGTCGCGCTGGTCGGCCGCTAGCTCCTTTTTCTTCGTGAAGGGTAATTGGCGGAGGTCGCCCAGGCTCTTGAGATCGCGAGGATCGAAGCCGGCAAGCTTCCGCTGGTAGAATGGATTGTGTGCCAGCAGCCCCGTAAGCCCGGCACGCAACCGGTTGATCTGATGGTGCGCGATCTGCTCGCGGCTGGCGGTTTGCAGCGTCGGGGAGGGAAAGCCGGTTTCCACCGGAGTCACTAGAGGCCTGGAGTACACGTCGTCAGCTCCTTGTCGTTTCAACGTCCAAAATCCAGGGAACTCCCGCGGCTTCCCTCTCTGTGAACGAGAGAATGTGGCACATGGTTAGCGCTCGACACCAAGGGCATGTGAGATGATTTCGGCCTCCGCACGCACTTCCTCGCCCGCTCGCTCTAGCGCGCTCCCGCTAAAACGGGCGCTGAAGCCGACTGCCCACAGCACGGCGAGCAGAACGTCTCCAGCACCACGAATCGGCGCGGCGACCGCATTGATACCGATCAGATACTGCTCGCGGTCAATACCAATACCCGTGCGCTCGGTTTCCAGTACGCCCGCAAGGTACGGGGCCGCGTCGGCGAGCGAGTGGATCGTGAAACGTGGAAGTGGATGTGTGCGTAGATAGTCTTCACGCCGGGCGACAGGCCAGCTTGCCAGCACAACGCGGCCCGTCGCCGCCGCGAGCAGTGGCACGCGGGTGCCGTGCTCGGCGGATAGACGCAAGGTTGTGTGCTCGCCGCGCGCCTCAACACGCTCGATAATGCGCACCGCGTCCTGTTCGACACGGCCCAGCAGGATGGTCTCGCCAAGACTGGCCGCGAGACGCTCCATCGCAGGCAGTGCGAAGCGGCGCAGCCCCGCGCGTCGTGCGTAAGCCTGGGCGAGATCGTAGATCCGAGGCCCCAGCGTATAGCGGCGGTCCTCAGATTGCTCCACGACTCCAGCGGCTTCTAGCGTCTTGAGCAAGCCGTGCATGCTGCCCTTGCTCATACCCAGCATGCGGGCCATCTCGGAGAGCCCCAGGTTTTCATCAGCAGAGCCAAGCGCATCCAGGACACGAAAGGCACGCTCAACCATCGGCGCCGGTGCGGAGCCTGGCGGAGCGGATTCCGCGCCAAATTGTTCGGCATTCTGAACCGCCCGTTCTGTCATGTGAACAGTTTGCCCTAAGATTGGAACGTTGTCAAGGGGGAATCCCGCGCGGAGGGTGAATCGATACCCGCTGGCTGGCTGCATCGCGTAACGCTGTGGTCGCCTACTAGCTGAAAAGAACGGCAACATATTGAGTGGTCTTGACAAGGTTTGGTATATCCTGCAAACTGGCGGTGGTGGCGGATGCAGGCGCAGTAACGCTCTTGAGACACTCGACCATGCCAAGCAAGCTGGATATTCCCTAGCGTACGAATGGCGTGAGAGAAAGCCGGCATGAACCGGCACGGCGACGGCGTAACCATGATCGCCACTTGACAATGCGTATGTCTACGGGCAAACGGTTCACATCACGGAACGGCTCGTTCAACTTGCCGAACAGCCCGTCACTTGCAGCGAAAGGAGGTTGCACAGCCAGCGCCCGATCGGAGCGCCCCGCCCGGTGCGGAATGCCCGCCGTTTCGGTGGCGTCCGATACGACAATTCGAGGACGAGACTGCATCGAAGTGAGTCCGGCTGACGCGAACTGGGGTGCAACGAGCGAGGGGACGACCCGAATCTCCCGCATCTTTGGGCGCGAGCCGATCTCATGCGGTGTGGTAAATACTGCGGTAAGGGGAAGATTCCGTATGTCGGTAGATCCACAGACAGCCAGTCCAAGTGCAGTCATCGCACGGCAGGACAGAATTCAGGTCTGGTCGCTTCCCTATCTGTACGTTTTCATCATCGGCCTGGGCTTCCTGTTCACGTTCTTCGATATCTTCGACATCAACGTCTCATTCATCCAGACGTGCACCCAGATAGTTCACGGGTGTTTGGCTGGCCCGCCTCCTGGCGCTACGAGCTTGCCGCCGGGAACCGTCGAAGCTTCGTCACTCCTCGGCGCTCCGGTGCTCTGGAACCTCATCGGGTATGTCGTCGGCGCACTGATCCTTAGCCCCCTGGCTGACCGCTTCGGCCGGCGCGACATGCTGTTGGTTACACTCATCATTACGGGCATCGGCTCGCTGTTCACGGCGTTCGTCGGTGACTACAACACATTCATCGTTGCCCGCACGATTACCGGTATCGGTATTGGCGCCGACCTGGCCATCGTCAACACGTATATCAACGAGGTGGCCCCGCGCAATGGTCGCGCCAAATTTACCTCGCTGATCTTCATCAACTCGGCCCTGGGCGCGTTCCTGGGCATCTGGATTGGGTTAATTCTCACCACACCGGCGGGAACATTCCCGGCTGGGCTGCCGTTCGCTCAGGCGGTGGTTGACCCGAAGACTGGTGTCTTTATGGGTAATGGCTGGCGCATCATGTACATCGTGGGCGCCGCGCTCGCGCTCATCGGCATCGCCTTGCGCGTACAGTTGCCAGAGTCACCGCGTTGGCTCGTCTCGCGAGGGCGTGTACGGGAGGCCGACGCCGTGGTGCGGCGCATGGAGAATCGTGCCTCCGGTGGCGGGGCCACCCAGCTTCCACAGGCAATGGACGAAGTGCCTGTACAGGCCGAAGCCGGCAAGACGGCATTCGCGGAGATCTTCAGCAGTCCGACGTATCTGGGTCGTGTGCTGCTGTTGCTCATCATGTGGCTCTTCGCCTACGTGACGGTCTACTCTATCGCGGCTGGCCTCACGACGATACTCGCCGCGCTTGGTTACATTCCGCCAGAGGCCGGCATGATCGCGGCGGTCGGAACGCTCGGGTTCATCGCCTGCGCTCTCTTCGCCTACTTCTTCGGCGAGCGGCTGGAGCGCAAATACTGGCTGCCGATTGGTGCGGTGCTCACACTCATCGGCGGCATCTTGATCGCGGAAGCGGGGAAAGCGCCGTCCATTGGTCCGCAGGGGCCACAGGTGACAGGGGCGGTGATTCTGGCGTTCGCCGGCGCGATCATCCTGTTCTTCGGGTTCAACATCTGGGTACCGATCACGTATGCGTGGTCCACGGAGAACTTCCCCACGCGGGCGCGAACGACAGGCTTCGGCATCGTGGACGGTATCGGGCATGTAGGCGGCGGCATTGGCCTGGTTGTCATCGCCAACTCTGTGCTGCCGAACCTGGGAACCCAGCAGAATGGAGTACTCTACGCCTTCCTGCTCATCGGTGCGTTCCTGGTGGTCGCGGCGATCATTGCTCAGTTCGGTATCTCTACGCGCGGCAAGCGACTGGACGTGATCGCGCCATAGTGATCAGTCCAGTCAGGTGTGGGGAGAGGTGGGGCCGACATTCCTGTCGGCCAGCGGGCAGGAATGCCCGCTCCACCTCGCAACCCTATGTGGACTACTACCAATGGCACGCATCTCACCCACGATAATGCGTAAAAACAAGCGCCCCCGCCGATGTATCGAGCGGGGGCGCTGCGTGTGAGGCAACGGACCAGCGCCGCTACCAGTTGCGCATGCCATAGGCGAGATAGAAGGGGCGCACGGCCTGCCGCCCGCCGACGTCCACCTCCATACGTGCCGCGCTAAGGGCGCGATCAAACTCCTGCTGCGAGGTGATGCCCTGCGCGGCAACGAGCGAGCGCAGCCCCTCATACATTGCGAAGGTGTCCGCGGCTGTCATCTGGCCCGCCCGCCCGCCATAGCGCCCGATGGGAAGATAGATGTCGCGGGAAACAATACCTGTCAATCCAGCCTGCTGTAAGAACGCGCCAATCTGCGCACCGATTTCCACGTTGATGCCGCGCCGGTTACTCACTTCGGCGATCCACTGGTTAATCGCATCCATCGCCGCTCCACCGTTACGCGGCAGCGCGCCTTCCACGAGCTCCACCCAGCCACCGGCGCGCGTGATGCGAACCAGCTCGCGCAGCACCTGCGGCCAGCGCTGTGCTGGAATGGCGGTGAAGAGCAGTCGCATGTGCACGAAATCGAAGCTGCCATCTGAGAAAGGCAGCCGTTCGAAAACGTTGCCATTCACGAACAAGAAGTTTTCTGGTAGGCGCTCTGCGTAGCCTGGCACACGGGTAGATGGCGGCACGATGTCAAGGCCGATCACATTCGCCGTAGGAAACAATCCGGCCATCTCGATAGCCCACCGCCCAGTGCCACAACCCACATCCAGAATACTTGTCGGTTGGCTGATGGGTGCCGCGAAATTGCCGCGCATGGTGTAACGCAACAGATGGTGCTGGAAATCCAGCCGGTGAATCTCTTGATCGTCTTTGGGAAGCAGGTCGGGTACCTCGGCAAGATGACGGCGTCCCCCCGACGCCACGTAGCTGCGCCCGTCGTCGCCGACTGATACCTGCGTCACCTCCCCACTTTGCTGCGCACCTCCGAGCAGGACAAATCCACGTCCCTCAGTAAGCGAGTCGTCCGCAACCGCACCCGGCAGAAACAATTCCTTCTGATCGCCAGATTTGTTTCCATTGCTCCCCGCTGTGCCGTCGTCTTTGCTTTTTCCCTGCCCGAACCAACTCATAGCTTGCCTCCCGTGGTGTACGGAGCCAGCCCATTTCCATTCTGGGTGGTGCGGCCGGCCATTCCCAGGTGGGCCGCGGGCACGCGGCATATCGAGTGCGCGAAAAACTGGTTGTCCGGCAATCATTGTATTGCAGTCCACCGTGTTGTCAAGATAGCGGCGCACCTTGTATAATGGCACAGCTTTTGCGGCGACGTGATACTATCACATGTCATAACTCGTACATAAAAGTACGCAGTGCTCCAGGGACCAGTGATTGAGGAGGCAGGTATGGACTTCGAAGACCTGTTGGAGCCGGAAGTCGCCGCCGCTGCCGCTATTACCGCTGTCGTTGCCTCGCCACAGGTGCGCAATGTGCTCCGGCGTGGCGCGGTCTATGGGTTGGCGGGGCTGCTTATGGCGGGCGATGCAATCTCTAGCTTCTCCAAAGGTGTCGGGCGGGGAATTCAGAGTGCGACAGCGAATGGCGCACCCGGCGTTTCTGGGACACGAGATGGAGTGAGTGAAGAGCCGGGGAGGTAATGGACCGATGAGCGCAGATCAGGTCCGCGAGCCGCCCATGGAACGACCCCACGTTGAGCGCGCCGAAGACCTGCTGAATCGCATTGGACAGCGCTTCACGCAGTCGCGGGCGCGGTTCAGCCAGGCGCTGGAGCAGCGGGCAGTACGAGCGAGTGAAAATGGGGCTGCACCTGCGTCTCGCCCCGCGACTGAGCGCGCCGAAGATTTGCTCGATCGCGCTGGAGAGCGAGTTGGTGCGTTTGCTTCAAACGCCGGCTATCAGCTGCGACGATGGATCGCTCGTACTCGCGAAGAGACGGAGGACATCTTGGCGGAGGCGCGCAACGTTAGCCAGAGAAACAATACCGCCACGGGCAGCTCCGACCCGCGAGATGACATCAAGGCGTCCACGCGCACGGTGAAACCCCGCACCACGCCAGCCAAAAAGCCTGGAGAAAAAGCGCCGAGTCAGGCAGCCCCGGCCACAGCGGCGGGTTCGAAACGCGCGACGCCAGCTAAAGCCAGCCAGAGAAACACTGGGGCGGCCACGCGAGCGGCGAAACCTCGACAAGATCGCTAAGCACAAGGGAATTCAAGCCTTATGAGCGCAGCGATCACTGATGAGCCGCGCGTTCTGTCCGCGATTCCGGGGCGACTGCGCCTGCACGTGCCCGCGACGAGTGGCTCGGGAGATGCCCAACGGGCTGTGGAGCGGCGGCTGCGAGCCTTGCCAGGTGTGCGCGAGGTGCACGGTAGCTCCATGACCGGGAATGTGCTCATTCTCTTTGATTCGAGCACTATCGGCACGCACGAGATTGTGGATACGGCGCGGCCGCTGGCAGAGGATGAAAAGGTCGGGAAACCAGCGTCAACACAGCGGCAATTTCCTCACACCACTCCTCCTCCGGTGCGCATGTCCACTTCGCCGCGTCGTGGTGAGCCGCACGTCGCCCACAGGGCGACGATCCGTAATGAGCGCGATGGTACAAGTCGCGCTCGCATCGCGGTGCCCGGCATTGACCGTGATCCCCAGCTCGCGCGACGTGTCGCGCAACATATGGCGAATATGCCTGGCGTGAAGTGGGCCGTGGCGAGTCCGTTGACCGGGCGGCTGCTGGTGGAGTATGCGCATCACGAAACGGATGTTGATGATCTTGTTGCGGAGATAGCGCATCTTGAACTGCCTGACCTACCGGAAGAAGATGCTCCTGCCCATCCACTGGATCCCGCCCCCCTGATACAAGGGGCGACACGGACGCTGGGAGCAATGTTGGGATTCGGGCTCATCGGCGCCAGGCGGCTCACAGAAACACAGAATTCGAGTCTCTCAGAAGGTGCCGGACAGGCAGCCAACATCCTCGGCATACTGCGAGGTCTTCCGTTCATACGCAACGGCACGCGGCGGCTGTTTGGTCGCAACGCTGGTGATCTCGTGTTGACGTTGCCGACGCTGTTTGCCCTGGCGCTTTCGGATAATCCGCTTGGCCTCGCCGTGACCGGCATGGAGTCGCTGCGGTTGCTCACGGAGGTGGTGGCTCGCCAGCGCGCATGGCGGCGCTATGAAGAGGGACTGAGCGATGAAGTGAGTGCGGTTCATGGCACCGTTACGCATGTCGAATCCGGGGAACGGGTGCCACTGTCCGGACGGATTCTATCCGGTACCGGCACTGCTGTAGGACGGCATGGGCTGCCAGAGCCACTGCTTCCGGGTGGAGCTGTTCCCGCTGGCGCTCGGGTCTATGGTGGCTCTTTCGTCGTCGAGCTGCATGGCGGTGATGCATTTGTCGTGGAGGAACGTCCCGCCCCGCTTCGTAAGACCCTGTATCACCGATATGTCGAGCTGGTGGCACCGCTATCGCTAGCGTATGGCCTGCTCACTGGACTCGTGACGCGCTCGATGAGCAGGGCTTTACAGGCACTTGTGCTCGTAAGCCCACGCACGGCCGTGATCGGCATGGAGGCCGCCAATCAGGATGCCAGTGCCCGTGTCCTGCGGGCCGGTGTCACCATAGTGGGCACTCGCCCGAATCGCATCATCCGTCGTCCCGATACGCTGTTGCTCGACGGCGCACGCCTTCTGACGGACGGCTTCGAGCTTATGAGTGTACTTCCCATGCGAGAGGGTACGGAGACTGCCGAGATCGTTGCTCGCGCGGCGGCGGTTGCCGCCGCGGCAGGCTCCCCATGGGGCGGCGCGTTCCGTGGGGCTGACATAGATACAGCGGAGGATGGGCGCTTCGATGGCTTCACGGCCACGGCCACCTTCAGCGGCGAGCGTTACTCGCTCGGTCCCGTGCCCGAGTCCGCGAGCTTGCCCGCAGTCATACGTCTTCAGCGGCGCGGCAACTACCTGATGCTCCTGAGTGGTGAAATACTGGGCCAGCTTGGCTTGTTTGTTCTCCGTCCGCGCCTGGCGTCGGGTATCACAGAGCTTGTCTCAACATGCAGGCGCTTCTCTGTCGAGATCGGGCTACTCGGCGGTGGTGACTCACTGGCGGATCGCGAGACAGCCCGCCGCACAGGGGTGCCACTTGTGAGCGAGCCTATGGTTGCCGCGATTCGCTCACGGCAAGCCGACGGCGCGTTCGTCGCGGTCGCCTCCGATAATGCGGACGCCGCCGAAGCGTTCGCGGCCTGCGATCTGGCCATCGGAGTGCTTGAATCGCACAATCCGCTGCCGGCGCGTGCAGACCTATTAGCGCCCGACTTGTCCGCGTTGGCGGCAATTGTGGAGGCTGGCGCGCGGCGCGATGCGGCAGAGCGCGATGCGGTCGGTTTCTCGGCTGTCTCAAATATTGGCGGCGCCGTTTTAGGAGTCCGTGGACCGACGGGAGCTGTGGCAGCCTCGCGGGTGGTGTACGCGACGGCGCTGGCCGCCCTGGCTGATGGTTGGCTGCGCACACGCGGCGGCGAGCGGCGCGCTTCGCCGTTGGCTGGGATCGTAGATCCACGTCCTGAGCGCTGGGGGCGCGAGCCCACCGACGAGGTATTGCGGACGCTCAGCTCTTCTGAAAGTGGACTTACCAGCGCGGAAGCCGCCAAACGGCAGCGTAGCGCGGCACCTTTGAAGAGCCGGAGTCTCTTCCTTTCCGCGCTGCTCGATCAAGCCAGATCGCCGCTCACGTTGCTCCTGGCGGGGGCGGCCGGTGCATCTCTCTTTTTGGGAGCGCCAGGTAATGCCGCCATCATAGGTGCTACTGTTGCCGCCAACAGCTTTGCGAGCGCATGGCAAACTCGCCAGGTTGGCCGGGCTGTGCAGTCACTTGAGCAGATGAGTGCCACCGTCTGTCGTGTCCTGAGGGATGGCCAGCCGACGACGCTCGCGGCTTCGGACGTGGTGCCGGGCGATGTGCTGCTGCTCGCCTCTGGTGACCATATCGCCGCAGATGCCCGTCTTCTTGAAGCATCTCATCTTGAAGTAGATGAGGCCGCTTTGACTGGCGAATCATTGCCGGTGCGCAAGGCGCCCGATGCCGGAAGCGACGCCCATCGAATTGTATTGGATGGAAGCGATGTGACGACGGGCAGCGGGCGCGCCGTGGTTGTGGCCGTGGGTCGCCACACACGGATGGGAGCTACCGCCGCCGCGCTCTCCATGGAGGACACTCGCCAGAGTCCGCTGGGCCAGCGTCTGGGAGCGATGCTGCGTCAGGCGCTCCCACTCGCCGCTGCCGCGGGCGTCATCGTCACCGCTTCCGGCGTCATCCGCGGGCGTGCACTGCTGCCGCAGGCGGCCATTGGCGCGACGCTGGCTGTCTCCGCTATCCCGGAAGGGTTGCCCATTCTGGCGCAATTGGGCGAGGCGGGCGTGGCGCGCCGGCTCGCGACCCGCAACGCCCTGGTCCGCCGACTTTCAAGCGTAGAGGCACTTGGCCGGGTAGACATTGCTTGCACGGATAAGACCGGTACCCTCACCGAGGGACGTCTCGCCGTGACGCTCGTCGCGGATGCTCGCGCAGAGGCGCAGTTACCTGGCCCGCTTTCGGATGATCTACGACGTGTGTTACTGACAGCCGCCCTCGCCAGTCCGCACCCGAACGCACCCGGCGCAGCCGCGCACCCGACTGATGTGGCCGTCGTGCGCGGAGCGAGCGAGGCGGGGCTGCACGAGGCGCTGTATGCGCCGCGCGAAGCCGAGTCGCTATTTGATCCCGTGCGCGCCTTTCATGCCGCGCGTGTGGATGGCCGGGTAGCCGTCAAAGGTGCGCCTGAGGTTGTGCTGCCGCGTTGCGCTTCGGCCGTGCGCGATGGCGCTGTAGTGCCATTGGATGAATCCGAGCGCGACGCCTGGGATAATCGGGCCCGCGAGCTGGCGGCTCGCGGTTTGCGCGTATTACTGGCAGCGGAACGGCCAGGGGGATTGGCGGTTTCGGACCCGCAGAGTCTTACGGCGCTGGGTTTCATTGGCATCAGCGATCCACTGCGCTCGACCGTGCGCGCTGCGGTGCGCACCTGCACCGATGCGGGCATTCGGGTGCTCATGCTGACCGGCGATCATCCCGCTACGGCACGTGCCATTGCCCGCGAAGCCGGCCTGCTGGCAGGTGGCTACGAGGTGATCACTGGGGAGGAGATTGCCGCGCTGCATAATGGCGAGTTAGACGATCGGTTGGAGCGTACTGCCGTCATCGCGCGAGCCGCGCCACTCGATAAAGTACGCATCATCGAAAGTTTACAGCGGCGCGGGCACACAGTTGCAATGACGGGCGATGGCGTCAACGACGCACCCGCGCTGCGGCTGGCGGATGTCGGCGTCGCGATGGGACGAGGCGGCACCGAAGTGGCCCGCCAGACGGCCGATGTCGTTCTGGTAGATGACGACTTCGCGACGCTCGTGCAAGCGTTGGTAGAGGGCCGGAGTTACTGGCGCAATGTACGGCGCGCGCTGGGATTCCTGATTGGTGGCAACTTAGGTGAGCTGGGATTGGTTGTCGGCGCGAGCCTCCTTGGGCTGGCGTCGCCACTCACGGCGCGACAAGTATTAGGAGTCAATCTCATCACAGACGTGCTGCCAGGCTTGGCTGTGTCGCTGCAGCAACCGGAGCAAAATGAGCTGGCCGGCCTCGCCCGCGAAGGTGCCGTGGCACTTGGCCGCCCGTTGCGAGACGATATTCTGCGCCGTGCGGGTACCAGCGCCGCGCCGTCACTCGCGGCTTATCTGTTCGCGCTCGCTACGGGCAACGGTGCTCAGGCTGGCAGTATTGCCTTCGCGAGTATCATCACAACGCAGCTTGCGCAAACACTCGACGCGGCGCGCACCCAGAATGGACTGAATCGCCCGATGGTGGCTGCCATCCTGGGATCCGCGGGACTGCTGGCCGCCGCGGTCGCACTGCCTTCCCTCCGTAATTTCCTTGGCCTCGTGCTGCCCGCTCCAACCGGGTGGCTGCTAATCGGCGTTAGCACGCTCGTCTCGCTCGCGCTGAACCGGCTCTTCACACCCGTGCCCGCTACGTTGTCGCCGCGTCTGCTGCCAGCTACATAATCCCGGCAATGACCTGGTTGATATCATCGCAAACGTATCGAGCTGGTAGTGCGCACAATGAATTTTTATTACCCTATTGACATCTTGCTTTCCGTACGCTACCCTGCTTCCGTTGCACCGAGATCTTGAAGGAAAAGGGGCCAGTGCGAGCGCATATGTGATGCTTCGCCTGCCACGATGGTGTGGCGGCCCCAATCATCCGGTGCGTACAGGAAGGACGTGTCATGAGGCGACTACTAGGCACTCGGTTCCTCGGTCTCTCGCTCGGCACCCTTATCCTCGCGTTTGTGATTGTTGTCCCTATGGCAAATGCTCAGGTTCGTGGTCAGTCCACGATACTGACGCACTCGCACCCAACCGTAAGCTGGTCGGTAAAAAACGACGTCTCCCCAGCGCTCAGAACGCTCAAAGGCGTGACGTCCACAACTGGGACCCATCATGTGATCCCGCTCCATCGCCTACCAGCGATACCACAGGGACGCGCTAATGGAATTTCGGCAACGGTGCAACGGCAACCCAACTCTGCCCTGATTCCAGCGCCAACCAACAACTTTGATGGCGTCGGTAATGGATTCACCGGCCCTCAGGGAACGTTCTCCGTTGCCTCCGCGCCGCCAGACACGAACGGCTCGGTTGGCCCACAAGACTACGTACAGACGGTCAACACCGACTTCGCGGTCTTCAATAAAGACCCGTCGCGTGGGGCTGTCGGCTCCGTACGGTACGGTCCCGTACAGATCAATACCCTCTGGAGCGGATTTGGCGGGCTGTGCCAGTCCGATAACGACGGCGACCCGGTCGTTGCGTACGACAGCATCTCCAATCGCTGGCTGATCAGCCAGTTCGCCGTCACGAATCCCGATCCCAATTACTACCAATGCGTGGCGGTTTCCACGACCGGCGATCCAACCGGCACCTACAACCGCTACTCCTTCTCGTACACCAACTTCCCCGACTACCCCAAGTTCGGTGTATGGCCCGACGGCTACTACGCCACGTTCAACATGTTCGACAGCCTCAACAACTTTCTGGGCGGCCAGATCTGCGCCTACGACCGCACCGCCATGCTGAACGGTACAGCCGCGACGCAGCAGTGTTTCAGCGCAGGCAGCAGCTTCGGCGGCTTGCTTCCGTCCACACTGGACGGCACGCAGCTGCCGCCGTCTGGCTCCCCCAACTACGTCCTGGCGCTGAACACGACCACATCGCTGGCGTTCTGGAAGTTCCACGTTGACTTCACGACTCCCAGCAATTCGACCTTCACCGGTCCGACGAGCATCGCGGTAGCGTCGTATGCCCAGGCCTGCGGAGGCGCAACCTGCATCCCGCAGTCCGGCACCACCAATCAGTTAGACTCGCTTGCCGACCGGCTCATGTACCGGCTGGAGTATCGCAACTTCGGCACTTATGAGTCACTGGTTGTGGACCACGCTGTTACCGCGGGTAGCTCCGTTGGCATGCGCTGGTACGAGATCCGTAACCCCGCCGGTACGCCGTCGGTCTTCCAGTCGGGCACCTACGCCCCTGACTCCAGCTACCGCTGGATGGGCAGCATCGCCCAGGATAAGTCCGGCGACATGGCGATGGGGTTCAGCATCTCCAGCAGCTCGACTCATCCGGGCATCAGCTACACGGGCCGGCTGGCCAGCGACCCTGCGGGCCAGATGGCGCAGGGTGAAACCAGTCTTATTGTTGGCGGCGGCTCCCAGACAGGCACATTGACTCGTTGGGGCGACTACAGCAGCATGTCCGTAGATCCCTCGGACAACTGTACATTCTGGTATACCAGCGAGTACATTCCAGCCGATGGCAGCTTCAACTGGAAGACGCGTATCGGGTCGTTCAAGTTCTCAAGCTGCGGCGGCACTGTCACGAACGACTTCTCGATCAGCGCCAGCCCGACCAGCTTGTCCATTCAACAAGGCAGCAGCGGAACCTCAACGATCAGCACCGCTGTGACCAGTGGCTCGGCGGGCACGGTCAATCTTACTACGAGCGTCTCGCCGTCTGGTCCGACCGCCGCGGTTAGTCCGACCTCGGTGACGGCAGGTGGTTCCTCTACACTGACGGTTTCCGTAGGCTCGTCGGTCGCCGCAGGCAACTACACAGTGACGGTGACCGGCACTGAGGGCAGCGCCACACACAGCACGTCTGTCACGGTCACAGTGACCGCGCCATCGTCTGGTGGCATCACTAACGGCGGGTTCGAAACGGGCACGTACTCTGGATGGACTACCGGCGGTGCGGCCACCTCTATCAGCACCACCGCTCATACTGGCAGCTATTCGGCGATGCTGGGCTCGACCTCGCCCACCAACGGCGATAGCTCAGCCAGCCAGACATTCACCGTGCCGAGCGGGGATGGCACGCTCAACTTCTGGTATCAGGTGCACTGCCCCGACACGGTGACGTATGACTGGGCGACGGCCACGCTCAAGGATAATACGACCGGAACGACGACGACCATCCTTGCCAAGACGTGCAACAACTCTGCGACGTGGGTGCAAGTCTCGGCGGGCGT
>DATGEP010000020.1:0-10758 GCA_035310125.1 Ktedonobacterales bacterium | reverse complement strand
GACGCGGGTGGGCTGGGACAAGACGTTTTACCTCCCGAGCAAGCTCCATGTAGGCTTTGCCGCCGCTGCTGTTGGGCGCGAAGCTGAGGACGCTTTCATTCTCACGATGGGCTTTTTCGAGGTCGAGATTCTTGGGAATACGCGTCTCCAGCAGGGTGCCTTCGTACTTCTTTTCGAGGACACCCCAGGTTTCGCGGGCGGTGCTGGTCTCTTCGTAGAAGGTGGCGACGACGCCGCAGACGCGCAGGTCTTCCAGATCGAGCTGGTCGCGCAGGTCTTCGATGGTGGCTTCGAGCTTATCCATGCCGATGAGGCTGAACTCGGTGAGGGAGACGGGGATGAGCACGCGGTGCGCGGCGGCCAGCGCGTTCTGGGTGAGCAGGCCGAGCGAGGGTGGCGTGTCGAGAATGATGTAGTCGAACTCCTGGCCGTTGAGGGCGCGAGCGAGCCGCCATTCGCGGCCAGGGCGCGCGGCAAGCTCGACATCCACGTTTTGCAGGCGGTCATCGCCGGGAACGAGCCAGACATTCTCTTCGTTCGTTTTCCAGATGAGCGTTTCGAGCTTGCGGTCGCCCACGAGCACATCATAGAGCGAGGGACGCGGGTGGACGCGGCCGGTGAGGGCGTAGGTGGCATTGGCCTGACCATCCACATCCACGACGAGCACGCGGCTGCCCAGGCGGGCGAGTCCGGCGGCGAGGTTGACGGCGGTGGTGGTTTTGCCGACGCCACCTTTGTTATTGGAGATGCAGATCGCGGTCATGAACGGACCTTCCTGGCAGCGGTTTCTCTGTATGCAGGCTCGCGGCCCTGCAAGGGCCGGCGCACGGACGGCGTGGGGCTGAAGTGATGCCTTGAATGGCGCCCGTATCACCTCTGCGCGCATGTGGATTGTGGGCGTCGCGGGGGGAGTGTAGCATGGACGGCAACGAGGCGTCAAAGCGCGGGTGACGTTTGGGGGTGAAGCGGCGGTCGCCACACCAACCGCCCACATGCCGTCGCCGCGCTGGCGTATACTGCACGCATTGCACATACTGTAAGCCACGGACAGGGGGGTATATCATGGATTGCTGCCAGTGCCAGGGTATCGAGGGGCTCTTCAACCAGCGCGAGGCCGCGCGCAGCCTAAAAGCGTACCAGCGGAAGGGACCATCACGGAGTACGCGCATCCTGCTCGATGTGCTGCGCGCGGCGGGTGTCGAGGGGGCGACCCTGCTCGATATTGGCGGTGGCATCGGCGCCATCCAGCTCGAGCTGCTCAATGCCGGCGTAACCAGCGCTACCGACGTGGACGCCTCCACCGCGTACATCGCCGCCGCGCGCGAAGAGGGCGCGCGACGTGGCTACAGCGAACGTGTGAGCTATCATCTCGGCAATTTTGTAGATGTAGCTCCCACCGTCGAGCCGGCCGATATCGTCACGCTGGATCGCGTCATCTGCTGCTACCACGATATGCGCGGCCTGGTCGGCGCCTCCGCCGCGAAGGCGCGCCGGCTCTATGGACTGGTCTATCCGCGCGACATGTGGGCGACACGCGCGATATTCGCGGTGGGCAACGCCCTGCTCCGGCTCCGGGGCAATCCGTTTCGCATCTTCGCGCACCCCACCCCAGCCGTCGAGGCGCTGCTGCGTGAGGCTGGCCTGGAGCGGCGCTTCCACCGCTATGCGGGCTTCTGGCAGGTCGCCGTCTACGCGCGTGCCTGAGGCGGCGACCGGACGAGCGCCACGCTTGACGCCACATGGCGGCGTTACCCCGCAGTTGCCGCAGCGGTCGTGCCAAGCATGGCGTCCGCCGTGCTGCCGAGGGCGGCGACATCCCGCGCATAGAACTTGCTGCCCCAGATACCGACGACGCCAGAGGCGACGAGCGCGAGTGGGCAGGTAAGCAGCAGCGCGACGCCAAGGCCGGTTTGCTGGCTGCCGAAGCTGCTGGTGAGCAGTCCCGCCAACGCGCCGATGACTGTCGTGGCGTAGACATCGCCCAGCAGGTGCGCCAGGGTCAGCTCCGTGCCACCGCAAGCCGCGCGCTCAGCAGGCGGCACGACATCCAACAGGGCTGCACTGACGGGACCGTTGTAGATATTGAGGAAGAACGACGCCAGCAGCGCGAACACCGCGAAGATACCGACGCCAAGGGCCAGTCGTGTGCCCACGCTCGCCCCGCTGTAGAACGGCAGATGAGGCAACACGAAGCTCGCGCCAATCGCGATGAGCACGCAGGGGGCGGCGATCAAGAAGCCCAGGCCACCGGTGAGCACTCGCGCGCCGGGATGCCGTTTGCTCAGACGAGTTGCCCAGGCGCTCCCAACGAAAAGTCCCAGGATGCCACCTATCAGCACAACAGCGCCCCCCAGAACGGGAACGAGCTTGGGCGAGAGGCCGGCGTCACCGAAGCCCGGCGCGCCCTTGCCGTAGGTACGATTGAGGTAGATCGAGAGAAAATAGGACACACCCGTGAGCGCGAAGAAACCGAGGGCATGCAGCGCGATGATAACGCGAACGGTGGGGATGCGTAGGTAGGAGCGCAGACGCGGCCAGAAGGCGGCTCCGGCGCCCGTCAAACGCTCGGCGGGCGGATCCTCGTCGTGCCGGACCTTTTCGCGGGTGCGCCACATGAGGAAGGCAAAGAGCAGGCCGGGAATACCAGTGAAAAAGAAGGCGAAACGCCAGGTTCCTGGCGCCGCGAAAAAGGTGGCAATGAGGAAGCCAACGGCGGCGCCGATGAGGGCACCGACACTCCAGCGCGCAAGTATGTGCGCGCGGCGGGCGGGTGGATAGTGCGCCGCGAGCAGGGGTGTTCCGGCGGGATAGTAGCTGGCCTCACCAACGCCAAGCACGGCGCGCGTGACGAGCAGGGGGATGAAGCTCGTGGTCAATCCCGTAAATGCAGTGGCGAAGCTCCAGATGGCGACGCCCACCGCCACGATGGTCTTGCGCGCCACGCGCTCAGCGAGGAAACCGAGCGGCAGAGCGAGGACTGTGTAGATGAGCAGGAAAGCGCTGCCGAGCAAGCCAACCTGAAAGTCGGAGAGCTTGAGGTCTGGTTGGATGATGAAGACCAGGCCGGAGAAGACATACCGGTCGAGATAGTTGAGGAAGTTGACGGCGAACATCAGCCAGAAGACATAGGCGGCATAGCGGGCGGCGCGTTCGGCAGTGCCGTGGTTCGGCGTGCCGGTGGTGGTCTGAGGCAGGACGACGTCGCTCATCGAGAGTCCTCCGGGGCAGGCCGGTAGCATTCACCCGAACATCTCACCATGGGATCGCGGGAAGACGCGGGTGGATGTACGCGTGGTACATACGCAATGATGCCGCGAATGAAGCGGTGTCGCGGGCATTCTAGCATGGCTGCGCGAGGCCCACAACCGGGTGGCGCTCTTCCGGCGGGATGGATCGGCGAGAGGTCGGGCGGTACAGGAAGCGCGAGAAACGAAAAATGGGAGGCCGGCGCGAGTGCGCCCGGCCTCCCTGAATGGGACGAAGCCGCCCGACTAGAAGTTGCCGGAAGCGGTCACGGCGTCCTGCTGGTTGGCTGGCAGCCCATTGAAGTTCGTGCCGTAGAACCAGTAGACGTTCTGGGTGTTATTGGTGTCGGTCCACAGCGCATGGACGACGCCGTCGGAGCCGGCGGTGATGTCCGTGTAGTCGCCGATGAAGCCGCCACGGAACATGTAGCGCGTGTTGATTGACTGTGTCGTCATCGTCTTGGTGACACCGGGGGTGAGGTCGGTGACGACGTAATCCAGCTTGGCGTTGTTGACGACCGGTCCTGGCGTTAGGCAGTGAATGCTGCCCTTCGGATCAAACTTCGCGCAGGACTGCCAGGGTGAGACAACGTCGGCGGCATAGGCCGAGAGATACACCTGACCAGAAGACGCTACCGCGACACCCGGCCAGAGGGAATCCACCCGATGCACATCCGGCGTGATCGAGACGCTGCTGTCGTAGCCAACGGGCGTGCGGTTCTGGGCGTCGAGCGCGGGCAGAATCGCCTGCGGAGCCGTCCAGGTGGCGCCGCCATCCGACGAGACGCTGTAGACCGCCTCGGAGTGGCCGCCGGTGCTATCACTGGCCTGGGTGGACCAGGCGACGTAGAGCGTGCCGTTCGGGGCGACCGCGCCGGCAGGGAAGCTGTTGACGCGGAACCGCGCGTCGGCCAGCACCGAGATGTCGTTGAGTGTGGAGATCTGCACCGGCTTACCGAAGGTGGCGCCGCCGTCGGTGGACTTGACGATGTACGTGCTGTCAAGGGTTGCCAGGCGAGTGGCCCCCTCGAAGATCACGTAGACCGAGCCGTCGGGGCCGACGATGGGCCGCGAGCCTTGATCATAGAGCACGTTGCCCGAGATGATCTGCGGCGCGCTGAAGGTCTTGCCACCATCGGAAGAATAGGCCGACATAATCGGGGACTGGACGTAGTTGCCGGTTATTGGGTTAAAGATGAACCGTGTGAACGTGACGTAGACGCGATCCCGATATGGACTCGTCGCATTCGCGTCCGCACCGATCCACTCTTTGTCGTTGAAGATGGTGGGCGAAGTGGTCTGGTCAATGAACGTCGGCGCGCTCCACGTCACGTTGCCGCTGCCGTCGAAAGTGCCTTGGTTGACGGCGACGGTGTTGGGTGCTGAGGTGCGATTGAAGCCGAGACCAGCATAGTAGACGTTGCCGCGGCTGTCGAAGGCAACCGCCGGGTCGCCGCCGGCATCATACTGGCCGCCCGCGAGGTGGTCCACTCCGGGAATGAGCGTACCCAGGTGGTTGGGATCGGATGACACACTGCACCACGTTTTGCCGCCGTCGTTGGAGACATACGTGCCAGAGTAGCCATCACCCAACGCACTGCATGGCTTGCCGCTCACAGTGCAGCTCCAGGTGCGGGTGACATAGTCGTTGGCCGAGCCCACGAGGCGATTGGGATTGTTCGGATCTACCGCGATAGCCGTCTCATTCTGCGGCGCGGCGGCGGTATCCTGGTTAACAGTCACGTCGGGCGCGAGCACGCTGGTGGGGCCGGATGGATTGATGACGGTGGTGCCATCCGCGCCAAGCACCGAGGCGGCGTCGGTAGGATTCGCTTGTTCCTGGATGAATGCGGAGAAACGAATCTGTAAGCCAGCGGTGCCGTTCACCGAGGCCACTTTACCCGCCAGCGTGTTGATATCGTATGTGGGACTGCTGGCGTGCGCGCCGCGCGGGGCGAAAAGCAGTGGTGCGGCAACCGCAACGGCGCCGAGCAAGGCGATAGATACGCCAATAACCAGGGGTTTACGTCGCGTGCACAACTCCGTGTCTACCTTGTGTGTACACAGTTTGTGTACAGTCCGATGCCGGCGCAGAGGCCAGGCGCCACGAAAACGGTGTTGTTGTGTGGCTGCCCCCTTTCGTATGCTGCCCATGTCTCTTTGCTTGGCTTCGAAGTGCTATTCTAAGGTGCCAACGCACACCTGGCAAGTAGAAAGGCACAAATGGGTATCAGATTTGCGTCTTTATGCGTACAAAGTTGCAAAGTTTCGCACTTTACTATAAACTTGGAAGGAGGTATACATTTGCGAATCCGTCACTATCACCACGGACGGACCATTGATGCGGCATGCGCGGGAAGCACGTTTGCTGCCATGAGTTGAGCAGCGGAGAGGAGCCGGAGACCATGACACAGCGAATCCCGGTCGCCGGGGAGACTCTTAAGACGATCACGGTCGAGACAGCGGTCGCTGATAAGGTCGTCTGTCCGGTGGCGCGTACGGCGGAAATCATTAGTGGCAAGTGGACGCTGCTGATTATCCGCGACCTGACCACAGGCACAAAACGCTTTAGCGAGCTGGAGCGGTCGCTGGCTGGTATCAGCCCGAAGACGCTCTCGGAGCGGCTCTCGGCGCTGGAACGCGAGGGCGTGTTGCACCGGAAGACGTATGCCGAGGTGCCGCCGAGGGTGGAGTACTCGCTGACGGAGAAAGGCCAGGCGCTCGCCGAGGTGATTGACGCGATGCGTTCGTATGGCAATCACTGGCTCGGATGCGGCTGCTCGAACTGAGACGAGGGCAGGAGCGGCGCAGAGGGCGCGGAGAGGCATAGAGCAGATTCGTCTGCGAACGCCGCGTTCTCTGCGTTTTATTGTGCCCGCGAAGGATCTGGCGTATCGCGCATGGCGGTGCGCTTTCTGCCTGTCATACAATGCTGGCGGCGCACGCACGATATCTGGGGAAGCGTGGCCCGCGACGTATGATACTGGCAATGATGTGCAAAACACAGATGAGTATGTGGAGTATTTCAAGACGATGTCAGAATCCTCAGAATCCAGTGATGTCATAGCAGCGTCGGGCGCGGTCGAGGGCGTGAGCAACGAAACCGATGTCGCGCGGGCAGGGTTTGCCGCGTTGGGGCTGGGACAGGAGGCGCTGCGGGCTATCGCCGATCTGGGCTACGGTGCGCCAACCCCAATTCAGGAGCAGACTATCGCGCTGCTGCTGGCGGGACGCGATGTCATCGCGCAAGCGCCGACGGGCACCGGCAAGACGGCTGCCTACGGGCTGCCCATCGTGGAGCGGCTGGACGTAAGCAAGCTAGAGCCACAGGCGCTGGTAGTCGTGCCGACACGCGAGCTGGCAATTCAGGTGTCGGAAGCACTGCTTACACTGGGCAAATATCGCGAGATGGTGACACTGCCGATCTACGGCGGCGCACCCTATGAGCGGCAGCTGCGGGCGCTGGCGCGCGGGGTGCAGGTGGTCGTGGGGACGCCGGGGCGCCTGCTGGATCATCTGGGTCGTGGCACGCTGCGGTTGGGTACGGTGCACACAGTGGTGCTGGATGAAGCCGATGAGATGCTGGATATGGGCTTCATCGAGGACATCGAGGCGATTCTCGCGGAGCTACCGGAGCGGCGACAGAGCGCGCTGTTCTCGGCGACGATTCCGCCGCGCATCGCCGCGCTGGCCGAGCGATTTCTGCACGATCCCGAGCGCGTGAGTGTGGCAGCGCGCGAGGCGGTGGCGCCGCGCGTACGTCAGGTTTACTACGAGCTGCCAGCGCACGCCAAGCCAGAGGCGCTGGCGCGCATCCTGGACCTGGAAACGCCGGAGTCGGCCATTATCTTCGTGCGCACACGACGCGACGCGGATGTGGTGGCGGAGCAGCTCAACGGGCAGGGCTACCTCGCGCAAGCGATCCACGGCGAGATCAACCAGTCGCAGCGCGAGCGCATTATGGAACGGTTCCGCGCGGGGCATACGCAGCTGTTGGTAGCGACGGACGTGGCGGCGCGGGGGTTGGATATTCCCGATGTGAGCCACATCATCAACTATGATCTGCCGCTGGATGCGGAGTCATATGTGCATCGCATCGGGCGGACGGGGCGCGCGGGCGCGACAGGCGAAGCACTGACACTCGTAACGCCGCGCGAGCGGCGCATGCTCCAGGGAATCGAGCGCGCGATACACCGGCGGCTGGAGCGGCTGCGTCTCCCGACACCAGCGGATGTAGCGGCGCGCCGGCGCGCCGAGTTCCGCGAAGATCTGCTGGCAATTTTGGACGGCGGTCAGCTCGATGCTTTCTTAGCGATGGTGGAGGACCTGGCGGGAACACACGACGCGACAGAGCTGGCGGCGGCGGCGTTCAAGATGGCGGCGCAGGCGCGCGAGGCCCGCCGTCCCGGACATACCGAGTCGTGGATCACGCAGCCAGCGACGCCCGAAACGGCGGGAATACCGGCTGCGGAAGAAGCGACCGCCGAGCAGGAGCGTGAGCGCGCTGGGCGGCGAGACGCCAGCGATACACGCGGGGCGCGCGGCAAAGAGCGCGGCGCACGCGAGCGGCGCATGCCTGGTGGCGTGATGACGCGACTGTTCTTGCGGGTGGGCAAGCGCGACGGTGTGCGGCCGGCTGATCTGGTGGGGGCGATTGCCAATGAGGCGGGCGTTCCGGGTGACGCCATCGGCGATATTGATCTCTATGACACCTTCTCATTTGTGGAAGTGCCCGAAGAGGCAGCCGAAACGGTGCGGGCGGCGCTGAACGCGACAACTATACGGGGTCGCGCGCCGCGGGCAAGTGTGGCGCTGCCACCGGGCGACTGGCAGGCGGAAATGGACGCCGAAGAGCGGCGGCGTCCTGCCCGTGGCGAGGGGCATGATCGCTACGAGCGAAACGCCGGACGCGACCGCGCCGAGCGGCCCACCGGGCGCGGGCGGGTCGAGCGCGATGGCGAGACACGGCGGCCCGGCGAGCGTTGGGAGCGCGAGGAGCGGCGCTCGCTCCGCGTGCCACCACGCGCGGCACGCACGCCGGCAGCGGGACGCAAAAGCGGCACACGGAGTGAGCGCGGTGAGCGCTCGTTCGGACGCCCCTTCGAGAAGCGCGGCCGTCGCTAGGGACGGCGCGGGTTCATTCGCTGGGATGCCGCCGTTTCCGCTCCGCCGGCTCGATGCGGGTGGTGAGCCAGAAAGCGTGTTCAGTGTCCCAGCTTCTCCTGGAGCGCCCGCGCGACGCCAGGGGTGACGATGCCGTCGAGGTCGCCGTCGAGCCGGGCGACCTCTTTGAGCAGAGACGAGCTGATGAAGAGGTGGGGCAGGGCGGTGACGATCATCAGCGTCTCGATCTCAGGGGCGAGCTTGCGGTTCATGAGTGCCTGCTGAAACTCGAACTCGAAGTCCGTGACGGCGCGCAATCCCTTGATGATGGCCTGCGCACCAACGCTGCGGGCAAACTCAACGGTGAGGCCCTCGAAATGCGCTACACGCACGTTGGTCAGCCCCTCGTCGGCCAGAGCCTCCCGCCAGAGCGCGATGCGCTCGTCGGCAGTAAACATGAGCGACTTGCTGGTAATGAGGGTGACGGCGACGACTAGCTCGTCCACCAGCCGTGAGGCGCGTTTGGCGATATCGAGATGACCTTTGTGCATAGGATCGAACGAGCCGGGGTAAATGGCTACTCGCCGGCTGGAGCCGGCATGCGCGCCCTGCGGAGGGATCTGCTGCACTGTGCGGACCTCGCTCTCTGAGATGGCTTTTGCATGCGCATTGTACCTGTCTGGCGCGCGATGTGTCTATGGAGGGCCAGAAGTAACCTCACTCCTGCCACACCCCGCGAGCGGAGGAAGCGCTCGGCCTGTCGCGTGATTCACGGACCCTGGCTTGGAGCGCCAGCACCTGGCCACCGGCTCAGAAGCCGAAAAGCCGCGGTACGATGGTACCCAGGAGGTAGCCACCCAGTGCGGAAGCGCCGCCGACGATGACAACCTCCGCGATGCTGCGAGCCATATTGAGCGAGGCGAGCTTGCCCTTAATGATGCCAACGATAATGAGCGCGACGATGGTCAGGACGATGGAGATGGGGAGCGCTGTTGGGACGGGAAAGAAGAAGTACGCGATCAGCGGGAAAATGGACCCGATGACATAGGAGATGCCTATCGTGAGCGCCTCCGGGATGCGCACGAGGTCCACATCCGCCTGGAGTCCAAGCTCCTTCTCGATCATGGTGTTCTCGTAGGCACGCGGATAGCGCTCCAGAATATCCGCGATGTGATTGGCGTCTACCGGAGCAATGCCCTCTCGCTGGAGCAGCAGCGCCATCTCCGCACGCTCGAAACGCGGATTCTGCTCAATCTCTGCGCGCTCCTTCTGGATCTCCGTCTGATGGACCTGTGCCTCCGCACGCCCGGAGATGAACTCGCCCGCACCCATCGAGAGAGCGCCGGCGAACGCCTCGGCCAGCCCAGCGATAATGACAACCTGGGAGTGCATCGTCCCGCCGGCTACGCCGCTCACGACGCCGAGCGGCACGAGCAGTCCATCCAGCGAGCCGAAGACCAGCTCGCGGACGCGGCTCAGGCGCGCGATGCGTGCGCGCTCCGCGAAGATATCGTTGCCAGGCTCTTGCGCCCCGTCGGGAGTCACTGCCTGACGGCGGGGTATATCTTGCTCAAGGGATTCGGTCATCAAGTCCTGCCCTATCTCTGCCGGATTCTACAGTGAATCGGCGGTGCCAGCGTTACCAAAGATAGTTACATGGTAGCAGGGCCTGTGCCCTCGGCGGAAGATGGAGCGCCGACTACGGCTCGCGCCGCGCGATGCCGGAAGTAGTGGTAAAGCGATCAAAGCCCTGGTCGTAGGAGTACAGCAGGTTCGCATGAGCCTGTTCCATCGAGGCCACGATAAGGAGATCGCCGAAATCCCGGTTGACTGTCGCGTACAGTTCCAGCGCACGAAGAACTGCCGGGCGGTTACGCACGCGGAAGTGGGGCAAACGAACGAGAGCTGCAAGCATCGCGCTAACCTGTGGGTGTGGAAGGTGGTAAAGACGCGGTGACGACAACACAAAGACGGCATCCGCTATCACCGTATCGGGTGCTGTCAGTGTCAGTTGCCCCTGCTCGACCCGCTCAAACAATGCTTTCGCAGCCGTCTGCTTCTTGGGATCGTCTCCCGTAATGAGGCGGACGATGACATCCATATCCACAAAGGGATGTGTCATGACTGCTTGATCTTCGACTCTAGATGACGATCCTCGCGTGCGATGTCGCGCATCTCATCCCAGGACAGGGGGTGCTTCAGCGAACCGCCGGCTCCGGCCAGCGACGCAACGGTCGGATATTCTGGCGTTTGCAGGCGCACCGTGCCGTCATCTTCGATGACAAAAGCGATCTTGTCATGTATGGAAATGCCCAGCTGCTCCCGCACGTCCTTAGGGATTGTAACCTGTCCCTTGCTGGTGACAGTTGACAGAATCTCCTTCATACCAACTCCTCATGTAAGGTGAAAT
>DATGEP010000019.1:0-79445 GCA_035310125.1 Ktedonobacterales bacterium | reverse complement strand
CTGGGCATGGACGAGGTGCTGCCATCGGATATGATCGTGCCCGCGCCGGACATGTCATTAGACGAGGCCCGCGCCCGCCTGCATACCGTGGAGGCGAAGCAGCCGCCCGCGGCGGAATAGGGGCTCTTTTACCCCAGCCCCCCTCCCTTTGTGAGAATGGCGAACATACGAGAGCATTCGGCCCCGGCTCGCGAGCCGGGGCCGATTGCTCTCCGTATAGCATGCTGCTCACCTATATGGTGGGATGCGGCCTCTCGTGAGGCGTGCTGTCGAATGCGATGTTATGTGGTTGGACGCAGAGCTAATACACGGAGTCTGGGATTGACGAGCAGGCTGAGCGTGGCAACCGAATAGACGACGCCAAAGAGCAGCATACTCGGCTCGACCCCAATAGCTGGTGCAAGCACCCCCGCAAGCAGCCCACCGAGCGGTGCGCCGAGCATCACCCCAGCGGTCAGCGCCCCGAAGACCCGCGCGCGCATCGCCGCCGGCACGCGCTCGTAGGCTATGGTATCTATGAGCGGGTTGACAGGACCGATGAAGAAGCCGCACAGCGCCTGCACGGCGATCATGGCGACAGGAAACGGCGCGAGCAGCACGATCCAAAAGAAGCGCGAGGCGCCTCCAAGGGTGAAGGTTAGGCCCAGCGTGAGTTGTCGCGGAAGCCGGTGACCGATGGCGCCGAATACAAGTGTTCCGGCGAATGCCGCGCCACCGAAGCCCGCGATCAGTGCGCCCAGCACCACCGCGTTGCCATAAACCTGCTTGACAAAAGCGGGCGCCAGCACCCCACTCATCCCCGCGTCGAGCAGGTTGGTGACGAGGACGGCGAGGAGCGTGAAGCGCAGCCAGGGATCGCGCCAGAGGAAAGCAAAGCCGCTGGCCACGCGTGCGAAATAGCCCTGCGTTGGCTCTGCGACGCTCGTCTCCGCCTCGCTTACCCGCGCGTCCCGCGCGAACGACGGCGCTGGCAGTGCTAACGGCTCGACCAGCTCGATGTCGAGCGGGGGCGACTCAAGGGTCTCGCGGGCAGCGGCTGCTTGCGGCGCGGGCACAGCGAAGCCAACGGCCAGCGCCGAGAAGGCAAAGGTAGCGGCATCAATCCACAACAGGTTGCTTGTGCCGATGATGGCGATGAGAATGCCCGCCAGCGGCGCGCCGACAAAACGCGAGAGGCGTATCACACCGTCAGCCGCGGCAGTCGCGCGCTCCAAGCGGACGTCCGCGCGGTGGGCGAGGTCGGGGAGCAGGCTCTGGCGCGCGGTGGCGCCGGGTGTGGTGAGCAGCCCCGCGACGAAAACCAGTACCAGCAGTGCCCAGAAAGGCAGCCCGACGGTCATGTCGAGCAGCGGGATACACGCGACCCCAAGCATGCTGGCAAGATCGCTGACGACGCTGGCGCGCTGGTAGCCGGCGCGGTCTACGAACGCACTGCCGACCACAGCGGAGAGCGCGACTGAGGCGGTGGAACAGAACGCGGCCACGCCAGTCTGCGTGACGCTGCCGGTGGTCTGGAGCACGAACCACGGCACTGCGAGGAACATCAGCACATCGCCGGTGCGTGAGACACCATTGGCGATGTAGAGGGCGAGAAGCGGCAGGCGCTGGGGAGGTGACTCAATGTGTGACGTCTCGATGATCATCTCTCTCTCGTCCGTCGCGAGCAGCTCGAAGGACTCAGCACCAGCGAGGGTGATGAAACGCGCCGTCGAGGTCATGCTCTCGAATCGGGTTCTGATACGTGCTGATACGCCATCGCAAGGAGGGGCAATTGATGCCGCATGATGAATGGCCGTCATACGACGGCCACCACGCAAGGCGAATTGGTAGCAGACTACAGCGGTAGATCCCAGACGGGAAACCAGCGTTCCGTCTCCTGCTCGACAGGTAGCTCTTTGTTCAGTGCCGCCGCCAGCCGCAGCTCTTCGGAGTTGTCGCGCCGCCGCAGCTTGTCGTGGCTGTCAGTCTGCGGAACGAAGGGATAGAACGAGCCGCGCTTGTAGTTATACATCCAGTACATAATGCCGCCGCGCTCGGTCTTGAAGGAAAAGATGGCGAAGAGCAGCTGGCTTCCGTATCCCTCATCCAGTAGCGTGCGGCTGGCAACGTGCATTGTCGTGACGAGCGTCTGAAAGTCCGTGCTGGCGAAGATGAGCCATGTATAGCCGAGATCGTCCTTCGTCGAGCGATAGGTGGCGACGTTATCGCCCTTGCCCGCCACCTTGAGCAGTTGGTCGAGCTCACCCTGGATCTGATTGAACGGGCCGGATGCGACGCCCTTGAAGCACATGGCGGCCTCGCCCGCCGGAGTCAGGTTCTGCTCCGTCTCCAACGTGATCTGCGCGGTGCTCATGGCAAAGAGGCGCTCCGGCCCTATCGGAACGGGCTTCTGGCGGCCAAACAGTGTGTCGAGAATGCCCACGAATTCTATCCCCTGCGCTGAATGTACGATTGCTGGCTCTCACGAGCCGGGGCACGCGGCAAGAGACTATAGCTCTCGTCCGCGTGCCCCACCTTCCGGGCTTCTGCCCATCCATACCGTGCGCCAGCATGTCAGTGCCGCGACGGGTGATTTTACAGCTTCTTGGCCTGCTCCATCTGCTGCTGCATCGCCTGGAGCCGCTGTACACGCTCGTCAATGGAAGGGTGCGTCGAGAAGAGGACAGCCAGCGAGTCGCCGCGCAGCGCCGGCACAATGAAGAGCGCGTTGACCGCCTGCGCCGTGCGGAAATCCTGCTGTGGAATGCGTGCATTCTTCATCGTGTTACTGATGCGCAGCAGCGCCGAGGCCAAATTCTCAGGAGCGCCGGTGATGAGTGCCGAGCCACGGTCCGCCGCCAGCTCGCGGTAGCGCGAGAGCGCACGAATGAGGATAAAACTCACGACGTAGGTGACCACCGAGGCCAAAATCGCCAGCAAGAAGCCCGCGCCCTCGTCGTTGTTCCGGCGCCCGCCGCCGTAGCCGCCGCCACCACCAAAGCCGCCAAACATGCCGATCCAGAAGAGATTACGCATGAGCAGCGCCAGCACCATCGAGAAAAACGTCGCGATGGTCATCACCAGCATGTCGTGGTTGATGATATGCGTCATCTCGTGCGCCAGCACCGCCTCCAGCTCCTGCGGCGGCAGCTGCTGGTAGATAGAGGTTGTCACGGCAACCACGGCGTGATTCTTGTCACGGCCAGTCGCAAAGGCGTTGGGAATGCTGGAGTTGACGATGGCGACCTTCGGCTTCGGCAGGTTCGTTGCCGCGGCGAGGCGGCCGATCATGTCATGCAGCTCGGGCGCTTCCTGCTCGGAGACGATGCGTGCCCCCATCGAGGCGAGCGCGATCTTGTCCGCGAAAAACAGTTGTACGATGGCGATAATCAGGGCAAAGAAAATCAAAAAGCCCAGCCCGACGCCAATCTTCCACAGCACGGCGCCGAACACGACGTAGACCAGTCCTAGCAAGAACATCGTCAGCACCATGCGAAAGCCAAGCACCCGATCGGGCTTGTACCACCGCGGCCGGCCAGTAGTGGACATAGAAGTTAGCTCCCAGCTCCAAAGCCTATGCGTGAGAAGATGTCCCAGCACGCATAAGCATGCTCGCTCACTGCGATGCGTTCACATAGAGATACGTATGACATCAACAAAGGTAGTAACAGAGTGAGCGCCAACGGCGCTGGCGTTGCAGCGTGAGGCCGCGACGCGATATCCGGCACGGCCCTCAGCCACACTCAGTCTATCGGGTCGCGAATTATGGCTTCTTCTCTTCCTTCGCCCGCATCGCACGATAATAGCTGTGCGGTCGTGGATGGTGCTCATTGTCTTCGTACGCAGGACGCACGTCGTCATCGGAGATGCGCCGCGCGTCGTAGCCGTCCAGCAGCTCTTGCAGGTCGTTGTAAATGGCGTCGCTGTCGAGCGCCTCTTTCTGCTTGAGCAGATGGCGGATCATCATGGATTGCGCAACTGAAGTGCGGCTGTCGCGCTCGGACTCCGCCCGCGAGAGAATCTTCTCCACGAGGGCGATGCTATCCTCGCTCGCCCCATTCTGCTCCAGTTGATCGCGAATGGTCACCAATTGCTCGTATGCGTTCATGTCTCGCTCCCTTCAAGGCGCCGCCGCGCGACAGACGCCGTACCAGTGTGTCCCCGGCCTCGACCACCCATCACCTGATTATACGCCATCACTGCCCGGAGCGTCACATAGAGAGACACGAGCAATCAGTGTGCCGCCGGCACAAAGATGCAGAGATATTGGTGTTCGTTCAGCGCGCGCTGCTCCTCTAAGCTCAGGCCAGCGGCACCGGCGTCGGCGATCAGCTCCTCGGGAGAAATGCGGTCTTCCAGCGGTGGACCCACCGGCGTCTCATGCTTCTCCCACTCCAGAACCGCGATGTGACCGCCCGGCTTCAAAAGCCGGCTCGCGCGGTGCAGGAAGCGGGAGCGCTGGGACACCTCGTGGAGTGTGAACGCCAACAATACCAGATCGCATGTGCCTGGCGGTAGTGGCAGCTCCGTGTCGCTGGTCTTGACGACACGCACGTTCTCCAATCCCTGCTCCGCGACGCGGCTGCGCACGGCGGAGAGCATCTCACCTTGCACATCACCCGCGAAGACGACTCCATGCGAGCCAACGACTGCTGCCGCGGGCAGCGTGAAGAATCCGGGACCGCAGCCAATATCGGCGATGGTCTGACCGCGCTTGAGGCCAATTGAGCGCAACAGCGCCTCCGGCTTCAATGCCTCATGGCGCTCATCCGAAAGCAGCTGACCCCTTTTGCGGATATCGAATTTATTCGGCATACGAGTTCCCTCGACTGGATGAATGGAGATCATCAGGATGGTAGCACAGCCTTCGACGGTCCGCCATGCGCCATGTGCATATTCTACCTGGTCGCAACGTCGGCGCATGCGCGGCCCTGCACGAGCATATCACAGTTTGCCAGTGTTGCGAGAACGCTGGCTCTGAGCGCTACCGCTGGGCGGCTGGGCACCCTCCACCAAGTGGCGGTCGCGTCCAAGTCTCCTTCTGACGTATGCCGCACAATCCTGCCGCATCGTATCATCCAGGGATGCCGCACGGAGTGTAGTACCGTATGAAGGCGTGACAACTGGTGTGGCGCGGTGGCGCTCGTAGTCGGTCCAGTGGGCTTTGCGAGGTGGCGCGGGCATTCCTGCCCGCGGGCCGGCACGAATGCCGGTCCTACCTCTCCCCACACTTGATAGGACTAAACGCTAGACCCTTGGGGGTCAATCGAGCAGATTGCTAGCACCGGACGGGCCCCAGGCGTGGAGGTGCCTGCGAAGCGCGAAGTGTACATAATGCACGTAGCGTGAGGGATGGCAGTAGGATATAATGGTGCGTATAGCTGCTCACGTCAGTAGACGTACAGCGAGAAACGGAGAGTTGCATATGCCCGGACTACACTGGCCAGAGTTGATTATCCTGGTCGCGGTTGCGCTGCTGATATTCGGGCCGAAGCGGCTGCCAGAGATGGGGTCGTCCATTGGCAAGACCATCAAAGAGTTCCAGCGCTCGATGCGCGAAGTGACTGAGCCAGAGAAGCCCGCTACGCCGGCCACGCTGCCGCCAGCGGACGCCCAGGTCACAGCGAAAGCCGTTACGCCGCCTGAGACAGCAGCCACGCCGGCTTCTCCGGTGGAGTCTGTTAGCGAGTAAATCCAGCTTATCGGTTCACCGGGCAAGCGTGAGGATGAGCACAGTGCCATGCCAATGTGGTAGAGCGATGTATCGCGTGAGACGAGAGCATCGTCTCTACCAGTGGCACGGCTGACGGTATGCCGCGCGTCGAAGCCACGATGTGACGTATGCGCGAGCACTCCGCGATCCATCCATGCCAGCGTGGCGCTAACGCCGGTCCAAGCGCGCACATGGGTTGATGAAAATCGCATCGCACGCGAGCGCGAGCGGACACGGGTCAACAGGCGAGGAGAGCACGTATGGCCGCAAGCGAGATGGGAAGCGATATTCAGCTTCAGCAGCTTGAGGCGGGCCTCGGCGACAATCCCGAGAATGATGCGGAAGCCGAAGGCACGATGACACTGATTGAGCATCTCGAAGAGCTGCGCCGCCGGCTGTTCAAAGCGCTGCTCGCGATTCTGGTCGGCTCCATCATCGGCTTCATCTTCTGGCAGCCAATTCTAAACTTCCTGCTTACGCCGCTTCCCAAGGTCGCCAATGCGCTGCCAGGGCAAGGCCATCTGCTGATCCAGAAGGAGATTGGAGAGGCGTTCGTCATTGCGCTGAAGCTCTCCATCGCGGCGGGCATCGCACTTGCGTCACCTATCGTCATGTATCAGGTCTGGGGCTTTATCGCTCCTGGGCTGACGCGCAAAGAGAAGAAGCACGCCGTCCCATTTATGTTTCTGGGTGGTGGACTCTTTCTCACAGGTCTGGGTGTCGGGTTCCTCACGCTCCGCTACCCGATTACGTGGCTGTTGGGCTTCGGCTCGCAGAATTTCACCCTCCTTCTCGATGCGAACAGCTACTTCACCTTTGTCGCGTTCTTCCTCCTCGCGTTCGGCATCGTCTTTGAGCTGCCATTGGTGCTGGCGTTCCTCTCGATCGCCGGTATCGTCAACAGTCATGTGCTGCGCGCCAAGCGTATGTACATTCTCTTTGGCCTCTGGGTCCTCTCCTGCTTCATTACTCCTGGCGCCGATCCCTACAGCCCCATCATCATCGGCGTCTCGCTGACCGTGCTCTTCGAGCTCTCAGTGATCCTCATGCGCATCCTGGGCAAATAGGATGGGGGGCGTGGAACGCCGGCATACGTGCTCCGTGTCTGCATGAAGGTACGGCGAGCCGCGCGCGCTGATCCCTCGTTCTCTGCGCAAAGTCGTTCCAGGCCACGTCACCTGCCAGACTCACATTCACCCAGCGCTACCGCGACAAACAGCAAAAGCCGCCATCCTGATTCGTAGGACGGCGGCCATAGCAGACGTGAGCGAATAGGGTACGCCGATTACCGGGCGGCGGCGCGAACGGTTTTCGCCTTCTTGGGCTTGGGCTGCGGGATGTACTTCTCCATGGTACGGCGGCGGCGATAGTCCTGCAGCATCGCCGGATACTTGAAGGCGAAGAAGTAGCCCCAATAGACGAGGTAGCCGGCGCCCCAGAGCAGCCACAGGTAGCGCCAGAAGCGATCCGCGAAGAAGGTGTTGTCCAGCGCCCAGCGGCCGAACATGATAAATGGCCCAACAAACGCAAAAAGCGCAAGCTGCCCCATGATCTTGTCGAGCACATACTTGTGCAGGGCGTGGCTGCCGAAGAACCGGCGCCGCCCTTCCAGCGAGTAGTAGAACGGAATCAACAGCCCCAGGGCGCAGAAGACGATCCACGGGATCCAGAAGTGGAACGGCTCGACAGCCCCAGAGGGCGTCGCCTGCCCCGCCGTCTGAGGATCGGTGAACAGCCATTGGATGATATGATTCATTGCTCGCGCGACCTCCCGGCGTCGTCGTCTGCTCCTATGTGTGCCACTGTTGTGAGGGGCCAATCCATTGTAACAAACCTTGTGGCGGTGGTCAAATTCACTCCTCGCAAACACTCCCTCACGAGCAGAAGCTTGCCGAGCAGTGATGGTTCGTTCGACAGCGGCGGTCCCGCTTGATTTCAGGCTTGGTGCCGGCGAAGGGATTCGAACCCTTAACCCCGTGAGAGGAGCGGTTTTTGAGACCGCCGCGTATACCGTTCCGCCACGCCGGCAAGCATGGGGCGCCCCAATAGGAGCGAACGCATGCAGTATAGCCGCCGTTGTGCGCTCGCGTCAAGACTGCCCCAGACGGCCCCGCTCGCTCATCCACAGGTGCATGCCATAGGCTCGGGCTGATAATATCCGGCCAGCCATTGCCCCGCCAGCTTGCTCGATTGCAGCGTATTTCCTGCCCACGCCGAGCTGATTTTCCAGAACGGCTGCGTCTCGCGCGGAACGATTGGCTCATCGGCGGACCAGAACGCGCCCGCCCACCAGCCCTCGCTCGTGAATGTCAACAGCATCGCTTTCATATCGTTGAGCTGCTCGGCATCGTTGCGTGTGGGGTCCGAGATCCCATCCGCCGAGTTGGAGCCAGCGGCGCTCGCGTAGCCAGCCGCCGTGAAGATAACCTGCTTCTTGTAGGTATCGGCCAGCCGCTGGAGCCTCGCCACGATATTACCCTGGTTACCAGATGGATTGAACTGCCCGTTCCAGGCATTTATCAGCGCCTGCACATCCACATCCTGAAGGTTCTGTGTCAGCGGAAAGTAAGCATCCACGCCAATGAAATCTAGCGCGTCCCACCAGCCGATGTGGTCGAACTCGGAAACCGATACACCTGCCGACGGCTTATCCCAGTACGCCGCGTAGACCAGCTTGCCGGCGTAGCCGCCGCCCGTTGATGAATGGTGCCCGTTGATGGTCGCGTAGCCGGAGGCAGTGATCGCATGGATGACATGGCGCCACTCGCACTCGCGACGCCCCGCGGTGCCAGGGCAGCTTGGGTCGCCCGGCACATTGATGATGCCGCGCGGATCGGCTTTGCGAGTCGTATAGTCCGATTCCACAGTGACATTGGCAAGCTGATCGCCGATGATGAAGTATGGCAGATGATATTGCTGCGACATCTGCGCGAAATGGACGGCGAAGGCGGTGTAGTTGTCGAACCATGCCTGTTCGAGCGCACCGACGGTTTGCTGGCCGCCCCCGACGCCGATGCGCACGTAGGATTGCAGATCCCACGCCGCGCCCACGAGTGTCGCGCTGTCGTTCCCGCCGTTTTCTACCTGGTCATGCTGTCGCACTTGCAGCTCCAGAATCGGCACTAGATGCGCCTTGAGGGCATCGTGAATGGCAGCGCCATAGTCGGCGTCGGAGAGTGTGCTCACATCGTTTTGATCACTCGAATGCCAGTAGAGCGGACTGTTGCTCCGCTCCGGCATATCGGCCACAACGGGGATGATGACCGTGTTCATATGGAAAATATCGGACTCAGACTGCAAGTTTTGTAGCGATGCGGGCTGATTGTAGCCGCTCCCTTTGGGCGCGTTCTTCGCCATATCGCGCGTCCAGTTGTAGACGAAACCCTGAAAGGTTGCGCCGCCCGAAGACGTGCTCGTGTCGCTCCCACTATTGCCGGCACGCGCCTGGAGTCCCGGCATGAGAAAAAGCAGCTGCGGCAGGAAGAACTGTCCGACGACAAGCAGCGCCACCAGTGTCGGAATCGCGGCAAACGCGCCGATTCGCAGTGAGCGCCGGCTGGGCGGACGCCCACGCGGATCGGGCAGCGGCGATATGCCGGGCAGTAACGGCGCTGGTGACAGCGGCATCTGATCCTCCTCCTCGATCCCCACCGCCCTACGCGGGAAAGGCGAGCTTACGATATTTCTCGGCGGTCTCGTACCATGCTTCTTCTGAAAGGCCCAGCTTCTCGCGCAGCATCTCCATCGGAACGCCCGCCCGGAGCTGACGAACGGCGTAGATGTCGCGAAGCAGCTGCAGCGTCACTCGTTTCTCGATGCGCGCCCGCTTCACCGCTGCCGCCAGCACATAGTTCAGGTTACGGTCCGTACACTCAAAGACGTATTCCTGGGGCCGGTACCGCTGAATGTAGCGCTCGTACGCTGAGGTCCACGCGGCCGGAAGGTCCATGCGCCGCTCGCGTCGCCGCTTGGCCTGCCCCGGAAAGTGGACCTCGATGGTCGGATGCTCCGGGTCGGAGAGGTCCACGTCCTGCAGCCGCAGATGCGCGACCTCCTCTTTCTTTAGCCCCGTCGCCAGCAACAGCATCACCAGCAAGTGACAGCGCACATCGGCGGCGGCGGCCTCTTCCAGCCGGCGCACCTCGTCGTCGTAGAGCAGCTCCGGCAGCGGCGGTGAGGGCCGCGAGAGCGCGATATTCGCCGTCGGATCAGCTGAAAGCAGCGAGGCGCTGGCCAGCCAGCCGAAAAAGTTCTTGAGGAAGGTGACACGCCGGGCCATCGTCTTCGGCGCCGGCGGCGCGCCACGATCCCATTTGAGATGTGAGAGCCAGCCAGCTACATCCGCGCGGGTGATGCTGTTGAGCGTCTTCTCGCGCCCCAGATGCTCGGTGAGCAAGCGCAGATCCGACAGAAAACAGGTGACGGTATATGCCGAATGGTCGGTGAGTCGTAGATGCTCCGCATACGGCAGCGCGCAGGCGCCGAGTGTCGAGCCTGGGGTAAGCGGCGCGAGCTGCACGAGTGAATCTTCGCGCGTGGTGGTTTGCTCTGCCAGCGCTGGGAAAAACAGGCTAGGCTGGTCTATCGCGTCATGCGTGGATTGTCGGGACTCTGGCATGTGCCGCCTCCCTCACCCTCCAGGGCGCCCGTGCGCCTCGTTGTGCCGGTCTCTCCGTCAATCCGGGAACCGTGGCCAGTATCTACGATATTTCGCGCGACCGCAAGCTAAACGCCCTCGTTGGCTATGGATTTCGTTATACTCTCTGCGGCGCACTTCCGCGCAGCGCTGCATCCAATCTACCAGGGAGGATCCCCGCGTGCCCACACCCGAATCTATCACCACAGCCACTGCCGTGCTCGAAGCGGTCGCTTTTCCAGAGTCTCTGGATTCCGAAGCCATCACCCGGCAGATCGCCGTCGAGCTGAGCATCAAGCCTGGCCAGGCGCTACGTACCCTGGAGCTATTGGACGGCGGCAATACAGTTCCATTCATCGCCCGCTACCGCAAGGAGGTAACTGGCAATCTCGATGAGGTGCAAATCCAGGCCATCGCCGACCGCGCCGAATCCATTCGCGCGCTGCATAGCCGCAAGCACGATGTGCTGCGCCTCATCGCGGAGCAGGGTAAGCTCACGGCTGAGCTCGCCGCATCCATTGTCGCCGCGCAGACGCTTCAGGCCATCGAGGATCTGTACCTGCCGTACCGGCCCAAGCGCAAAACGCGCGCGAGCATCGCGCGCGAGCGGGGCCTTCAGCCGCTCGCCGACCTGATCCTCCAACAGATGCGCATGCCCGGTGACGCCGCGCTGGCGCTAGAAGCCGCCGCACAGCCGTTTGTGAGCGCCGACCTCGGCGTAGAGTCTGCCGCCGCCGCGCTAGCGGGCGCTCGCGACATCTGCGCCGAGACGATCATGGAAGATGCCCAGGTGCGTGGCGATGTGCGTGCGCTGTTCTTCAAGGAGGGTGGCGTCCACGCGAAACTCACCGTTGACCCGGAGAAGGCCGCCGAGAAGGACCCCAAAGGCGTCTACCGCCTCTACTACGACTTCACCGAGCCAGTGGGGCGCCTCGTGCCCCACCGCACGCTCGCGCTGAACCGTGCCGAGCGCGAAGATGTGGTGCGTGTCGCCGTGGAGGTGCCGCCCGAACGTGCCGAGCCCCTGGTTCATCGCTACTACACGCCCGATCCGCGCTCGCCCTTCGCTGGTGAGCTGAGAAGCGCCATCACGGACGGCTACAAGCGCCTGCTGGCGCCGGCGCTGGAGCGCGAAGTGCGGGCGGAGCTGACCCGCGCGGCGGAAGAACATGCCATCGGTGTCTTCGCCACCAATCTGCGCAACCTGCTGCTTCAGCCGCCATTGCGTGGGAAACGTGTGCTTGGGCTGGATCCCGGCTATCGCACCGGCTGCAAGGTGACGATTGTGGACGAGAACGGCGCGTATATCGAGTCGTCCACCATCTACCCGCATCCGCCGATGGGGCGATGGGAAGAGGCGAAGGCGTCACTCAAAGCGTTGATCGCTCGCCACAACATCGTCGTGATCGCCATTGGCAACGGCACCGCCTCGCGCGAGACGGAGCAGCTTGCCGCCGAGGTGATCCGCGAACTGGAGCGCATGGGGCAGCCCGCCGGCTCGCTGGGTTACGTGATGGTCAACGAGGCCGGCGCCTCCATCTATTCCGCCTCCGAGGTCGCGCGCCAGGAGTTCCCCGACCTCGATGCCACGCAGCGCGGCACCATCTCCATCGCTCGCCGTCTGCAAGATCCCCTGGCCGAGCTGGTGAAGATTGATCCAAAGGCCGTCGGCGTCGGCCTCTATCAGCACGACGTAGATCAGCGCGCCCTGGCCGCCGCGCTCGATCGCGTCGTCACGTCATGCGTGAACTTCGCGGGCGTGGATGTCAACGTCGCCTCGCCGCAGCTCCTGCGCTACGTCGCCGGCATCAGCGGGCGCGTCGCGGATAACATCGTCGCCTATCGCCTGGCGCATGGCCCCTTCAAGACGCGCGAGCAGATCAAGAAGGTCTCCGGTCTCGGCCCCGCCGCGTTCGTGCAATCCGCCGGATTCCTGAAGATCGCCGGCGGTCAAGAGATGCTGGATAATACCTTCATCCATCCTGAGAGCTACACGCTCGCCAGGGAGGTGCTGCGGCGGCTGCCCGGTGACGACGACGGCGAGCGGGTGTCGGACCGCGTGAAGGCGTGGCGGCTGCTCACTGGCATGAATTCGCGCGGCACGGGCAAAGACGGCGCGGTCGCCACACTGGCAGCCGAGCTGAATGCCGGCGTACCAACCCTCACCGACATTCTGGAGAACCTGGAAAAGCCCGGACTGGACCCTCGCGACGCGCTGCCCGCGCCGATTCTGCGGCACGATGTGCTCAAGCTGGAAGACCTGCGCGAAGGGATGGAGCTGCAAGGCACCGTCCGCAACGTCGTGGACTTCGGCGCCTTCGTAGACATCGGCGTCAAGCAGGACGGGCTTGTCCACGTGTCGGAGCTAGCCGACCGCTTTGTGCGCGATCCGCTCACCGTCGTCGCCGTCGGCCAGGTGGTGCGCGTCCGCGTCCTGAGCGTGGATATTGGCCGTGGCCGCGTGCAGCTCAGCATGCGCGGCCTGAGTTGAGTCTGGTTCTTCGCGCGTGTCATCGGTGAGCAAAAAAGACGAATTCTAAGCCAGGACGGTCGGGTGCATCTCGGACCGATTCAACCGTTAATTGAGCACGGGATACTGTATCAGCGATCTCTGATCTCGTACGGAACCGCAAGGTTGACTCGGACGTCATCACCCTTCCGTCCTTCTGGAACAGGAATGTATAGCGAAAAGAGACCAGCGGCAGGTGTACGTGCACCAGCTCCACCCAGGACTCGACCGTGCCGATTCGGGGCGCATCAACCGTCTGGTAGGTCTGCTCTCGGTTCCAGCCCTTCCATGCTTCCTTAGCTGGATCACGCACCTCAAAGACAAGCCGCCCACTCGGGCTAAGCGCATCGCGACACGCACGAAGCGCGTCCATCCACTCCTCGTCCGTAACGAATACTTGCGCCACATTGCCGGTCATGGTGATGAGATCGGCATGCAATCCTTGTAGCTGCGTCGCGGTGCCGGCGATCCAGCGAACTCGGTCGGCATAGGCTTTCCGTTTTGCGACATCCAGCGAGGCCGCGGCCGGATCAATGCCGACGACCTCTTTTCCGAGCGCCGCTAAACGACAGGCAAGAACACCGGTTCCGCACCCCAGGTCAACGACAGAGTGGGCATTTAACTCGTCTGCTATTGCCAGATATGGAGCGAGGTCCAGTCGGTCTGGACTGTCGAGGAGGTCATAGATTTCGGCCAGTTTTGGCTCGGCAAAGATGGCGTCAGGCATCACGGCACCCCTTTTCCAACGGTCATATGACAGACACTATACACACCGCTCGCGATGGAGTGGTGTCAGATATCCCGCTGGATAGCCCCGGCATGTGTAGCGTGTTTGCCTCCTGTGGCGGCCAGGATGAGGCTCCAGCCCATGAACGCCAACCAGTAAACCGGAATCCGTATCATGTGGCAATCAGCCCGCGCGGGCGGGCTTCGTGGCGGTCTTAACCGTAGGCCACTCGATTTGTGTCAGAACGTACACCACATAGGGGATGGCGCGGCCTGCCTCGTTGATGTACACTGGGCGTCGGACGAACTGGCACGCCGCGTTGCCGTTTGATATGGCTGAAACGATGTCATGGGGAGGGCTGGGGTTGTGGAACGCTCGGTGCTGAAACGCAAGGTGAACGCCTTCCTGCTTTTTATACCGCTGGTGCTGTTGTATGAAATGGTCCCGGCGCTGTTCACCTCGGTGCTCGCTCCGGTGCCAGAAGATGCGCGAGAGACGGTCGGGCACGTCGCGATCTTCGTGCTTGCCGCGCTCTCGCTCATTCCTCTCGCTGGATTTGTCGAAAGCGCCGTCGAAGAGTTGGCGGAGCTGCTCGGCCCGTTCATTGGCGGACTCCTTCACACGACCTTCGGCAACGTCGCGGAGCTGACCATTGGCCTCTCCGTGCTGCTCTCCTTCGCGGGCGCTGGCGGCGGTGAGATCGTGCGCGGCTCCATCGCCGGCGTCATCATTCGCAACTCGCTGCTGTTTCTGGGACTCTCCACGCTTGCGGGCTGCTGGCGCAACGGCCACATGAAGTTTGATGCCGAGAACGCCAGCGAGTATTCCACCGTCTTCGCGCTGGCCGTCGTCGGTCTCAGCCTGCCAACAATCGGCAACCTGGTGCTGAATACGAACGGAGACCAGATTCACGATCTCGCCATTTTCAAAGCGTACCCGCTCAGCGCCTATCTCGCCGTGGTGCTGCTGATTAGTTATCTCGCGTACATCTTCTTCACCGTTTTCCGCTTCCGCGAGGGCTACAACCTTGTCGAGACGCGCAAGAAGCGCCGCGCAGATCGCAGACAAAAGCGGCAAGCCCGGAAGCGCGGCGCATCATCCGCGGAGCGCGAATTCGCGCTGGTCGAGGCGCAGCTGGATACGCAGGCGCTCTTCTCTCAGGAGCGCGAATCAGCCGAGCGACGCATCGAAACGCTTGAAGCGGAAGGGCATGCGCCGGCGCCGGCTCCCGAAGCGACCCGCACGCGCACCTACGCGCGCGCCGCGATGCTGGAGCACCGGCGCAAGGAACGCGAGGCGCGCGGCGAGGAGGGCCTGCTGGCCGGGCATCCCGTCTGGCGCGGTCTCATCGCAGTGGTCGTGCTTGCCATCGCGACGGCTGGGGTCGCCGCGATGTCCGAGTCGTTCGCGAAATCCATCGAGGAGCTTATCAGCGCCAACCATGCGCTCAAGGACAAAGAGTTCTTCCTGGGTTTGATCCTCATTCCCGTGCTGGCGGGCTTCGTCGAGTTCTACGGCTCCATTGACGCCGCCCGCAAGAACCGCATGGAAATCACTATGGCCGTCACCGCGGGCGCCACCATTCAGATGATCCTGCTGGTCGTCCCCATTCTCGTGATCGTGGGCCAGGTGACAGGCCACCCGCTGGCGCTCATATTCAAGCCTATCGAGATCATCATCTTCGGCGCCTCGACGTTCATCTTCATGCTGCTCAGCCGCGATGGCGAGTCCACCTGGCTGGAAGGCGTCCAGCTCTGCACGGTTTGGCTGCTTCTGGCCGTCGTCGCCATCTTCCTGCCGCCCGCGCTCGTTGGCGGCTAGAGCGAGCATGGGCACTCCGAAGAGCGGTGTACCGCCGGATCGCCGCTTGTACCGCCAGCGTCCCTCCGGCTTGGCGGGCAGGACTGCCCGCTCTACCCCTACAACTCGCTGAGCTAGCTACTCCTAATCACACAAATGGAGGACACGAGCCGCTAAACACAGATTCCTCCGTGGCTGTTCATGTCCTCCGTGATCTGTGGGGTAGGCCGCCCCTCGTCTCCTACGGCTGCGGATTCTCCCGCGTCATCGCGCCCGGCGCCATCCCGCCCGGTGCTTGCTCGTCGTAGGGCGACGTGCCCTGCCAGTGGGCGCGCATCGCCTGGCTCTCGTTCACGAGCAGGTGCACCCCATCGGGGTCAATGCGCGAGACATCCTGCGCCGTCACGAGATAATCCGGCTCGCTGGGGCCGTTTCCGCCAACCAGCAACCCATCCTCACGGCGCTCCTTCACGGTGCCGAGCTGCTGCCCATCCATCGTTATCACCGGCGCGCCCTCAGGAACGGCTTGCCAGTTCGGGCTAAGCTCAGGCATGCCTGAGATATCGTTGGGATCGTTCGTCATGGAATTCCTCCCTTTCTCCTTCCGGCGGCAGCGTCACATGCGAACGCTGCGCCGCCGAACGGATACACGTGAGCTTGTAGCAAGGTGCATGCCGTCCACTATTCCGCTCCCAACGCCCCCTGACCGTGCGGCTTCCTCCCGACCGGCATCACTCCGTCTCGCGCGGCTGCTCCTGGCTCAGTGGCACGGCGGCCAACCCCAGCTTGACGCGATCCTCATTCGTCGCGCGATTTTCGATCAGCGCGTCCAGCGCTTCGGCCAGCTTCGGATCGCTCTGCTGGCCCGCGGCTGGCCCCGTCTGCGTAATCCAGGACAGCAATTCGTGGCGGCCCTTGAAGCTCCCGCGCACCTCTTCCAGCGCGAAGCTCCCCGGCAGCTTGTACTGGCCTGACGCGCTCGCCTCCTGCTCCTCCGCGGCCCATTCCCGCGCCTCGGACTCCAGCACGGCCAGCACCTCATCCATTGCCGCTCGCCAGCCACGTAGAAAGGCTTCCCGCTCTTGCTGTGTCGCCATACGCATATCCTCCAAGCAAGTGATGTCGCGTCGTGTGCCGCGCGTGCTCAGCGCCGCATCTCCTCAGTACAAGGATACCATGCGTTGTATTCTGACAGCAGATCGAGCTGAACACTCCGCCCGTGCGTCGCTTTTCGTGGCCGCGCCAGGAATAGCTCATCTGCGCGATATACTACATGTGACAGGACGAACAGACCAACGAGAGAACACGCCAGCAGCTATGAACGACCAGCAGCAGACCACTATCAGCCCGGTTACCGAGAGCGCCGTCACCCTGGAGTGGCGCGGACGCGACATCGCCCTGGTGCCGCCGCCTACCCTCCTGACGCTAGACGACGCCACCATGTTCGACACGTTATTCACCCCCGAAGATGCCGCTTTGGCCCCAGCGCTACTCACGCGTGACCGGCGCGGACGGTGTTTTCGCGCGCAGCCTATTGCCTTCACTCGCCTCAAGGCCGCGCTGCTGGCCAAAAATGCCTATCCGCTGCGCGTCGCCTTCGAGGAGTTTCCTTTGTTGCCCTGGCAGCTCGTTCCCACACTTACGGCGCGTCCCTACCAGGAAGAGGCCCTCACGGCATGGCGCGCCGCCGGCTATCGCGGTGTCATCGTGTTGCCAACCGGCAGCGGCAAGACACTGCTCGGCGCCCTTGCCATTGCGGATCTTGGCCTCCAAACGCTCGTGGTCGTCCCGACGATTGATTTGCTGCGGCAATGGCGCGCGGCGCTCTCCACCGCGCTCGATCTGGATTCCGGCAGAATCGGCAACTTTGGCGGCGGCGACCACGAGATTCTGCCGCTCACAATCGTCACTTATGAGTCCGCCCAGCTCCATCCAGACCTCCTGCGTCGCTTCGGCCTGCTCATCTTCGATGAGTGCCACCACCTGCCCGCGCCGACCTACCGCCAGATCGCCGAAGGCGCTTTCACTCCGCACCGGCTGGGACTCAGCGCGACGCCGGAGCGCGCCGACCAGGAACACATCGCCCTGGAATACCTCATCGGTCCGGAGGTCTACCGGCGCCAGCCCGATGAGCTGGCCGCCGCGCGCTACCTCGCCGGCTACGATGAGGTGCGGCTGCCGGTCGCCCTCTCGCCCGACGACCGCGAGCGCTATGAAACTGCCCGCGCCGTCTATCGCGACTTTCTGCGCCGGCGCCGGCTCTCCATCGCCTCACCGGCAGACTTCCAGCGTAAGATTCTCTGGGCCAGCGCCCGCGATCCTGAAGCCCGCGAGGCGATGCTGGCCTGGCGTGAGGCGCGCTCACTGGCGCTGAATGCCCCGGCGAAATTCGCCCTGATCGAGGACATATTCGCGCGTCACCGTAACGAGAGAGTGCTGGTGTTCAGCGAATACAATGCGCTCGTGGACGAGGTAAGCTACCGCTTCTGCATTCCCGCCATCACGTACAAAACGCCCGCCGACGAGCGCCGCGCCATTTTAGACCGCTTTCGCGCCGGGCGCTACACAAAGCTCGTCAGTGGACGTGTGCTGAACGAGGGCGTAGACATTCCCGACTGTGCCGTCGCGGTCGTGGTGAGCGGCAACGCCACGCGCCGCGAATACATCCAGCGTCTGGGCCGCATTCTGCGCCCGAAGGAAACCCGCGCCGTACTCTACGAGCTGGTCACGGAAGAGACGACCGAGGAAGCGGTGGCCGACCGCCGGCGAAGGCGAGGGTAGCATGCGTCTGGCTTTCAGCGACATCAAGAAAACCATCTCCCGCCACGGCGGTGAGCCGCGTCTGGTTCCATATCTGTTGCCTCTGCCACGCTCCACCTCCAGGCATGCCGCTCCTGTAAGGGCGTCCGGCGGACGCACGCTGGCTGGCGGCCACCCTACCCGCGAGCTTGACGCGCTGATCGCGCTCTATGAGTCATACATTGGCCGGGCGCGCGCGACATGGCCCGACGACCGCGCCGCCACCCTCCTTGGTGACTACCGGCTGGCCCGCTGCCTCGAAAACGTCCTCTCGGAGTGGTATGTCTGGCAGTCGCCCACATGGCCGGAGGCTGGCGCGGAAGCCGCAGCGCTGGTCGCCGCAAATATCGCCTCATCCAGCCAGCTTCGCCTCGCGCTTTACGACTTCGTGAGTGCCTCGCACGGCGGCTTCCTGCCCGCGAGCGAGCGCGACGTGGCCCTCGACGCCTGTGCCGCCGATCTCACGATCTCTCGCGCCACGCTGGAAGGCCTGCTCTACCAGGATGGCGACGCCCGTGCCATCCTGGCTCGCGTCACGCCCGCTGCGCCTTCCGCCGCCCAGCTCGCCACGCGCTACAATCAGCGCGTCCTCGAAGCCGTGCTCGCAAACGCGGCGCAGGTGGAGTGGCTGCTGACTCCTGAGTTCGCCGCGACGACTGGCGAGCCGCTCGGCACCACTGTCAAGCGCGTCTGCTTTCTCGCTCGCCGCATGGGCGTCCAGTATGATATCGCCTACGAGGGTGCCGGCACCGCTGCCAGCGGGCAGCCGCTACTCCGCGTCGCTGAGGGCCGCGTCGCATACCAGGCTGGAAGCGACGGATTTGCCACCGAGGACACTGAGGACATCGAGGACGCGCGGACGCTCGACGTGACAGACGGTGTAGACACTCCGCGGCCCATTTCCGCCTCCCATCCGCTGAATCGCGCGAATCTTGATATTCCGGCAGAATCGGCAACCGACGCTCCACAGGCTCCGTGGCCCTCCGTCTTGAACCCCGCCTCCGCCCTCATAGTCACTCTCTACGGCCCGCAGGAGATGACCGGCGCCCCAAACCAGTACGGCGAGCGCCTGGCACGCCTGTGTCGCGCGCTGCTGGGCTATCGTCGCGCGACGGACACGGTGGGTCGCTCCGCCCTTGCTGGGGCGGGCCTCACTGGCACCGCTCGCGTCTACCTCCACGGACGCCCCCTTCTCTTCGAGCTGAACGCCCGGCTGCTCAGCGTGATTGGCGCCTCCGCCGGCGATGAGGACGCGCGGGACGGCGCCGGCGTGGCTGGGTCCAACCCGGAGTTCGACAGCTCGCTCGAAGCGCGCCTGCATGAGCAATTCGCCGTGCTGGAGCGGGAAGGCGAGGCGCGTGGCTGGCGACTGGACCGCGAGCCGGAACCCATTCTCGCCGGCACGACCATCCTCGTGCCGGATTTCGCGCTGACGCGCGGCTCCCAGCGTGTGTATCTGGAGATTGCCGGTTACTGGCGCCCGGAATATCGCGAGCGCAAGGTCCGCAAGCTCGCCGCCGTGCGCGGGCGGGTCGCGCTGGCGCTGGCCGCGCCTCAATCCGCTCGTGCGGAGTTCGTTGCCTTCGAACGCGACTTTCCCATTCTCTGGTACAAAGACAGCGTCAGCGCTGAAGCGCTGCTCGCGCTGCTCGACCGCTCATACAACGATCTCGAGGCCCGGCTTGTGAGGCTTGCTCCCGCCTCCATCATCGCGGAAATTACGGCTCGCGGCTACATCTCACCGGTCGAGAGCATGGCGCTGCTGCGATGCTATTCGCGCGACGAAACGGCGCGCGCGCTTGATCTGCTCCGGCGCTACGCACATTCGACGAGCGAGCCGGCCCCCGAATGGCTTGACGGTATCGGCCTCTGCTCACCGGGGTGGCTGGCGAGTCTCATGAGTGGCATCCAGCAAGCGGTGATGGATGCGAAGCAACAACGTCTACCGCTGGCCGAGTTGGTAGCGGTAGTCGCGGCGCGGCTCACCGGAAACGCCGTCGCCGTCACCGAAAGCAGTGTGGAGGCCCTCGCGCGCCGCGCCGGATTAGGTATCATGCGTACCTCGATCTTTGATGCTGAAGTCTACGCGGGAGACGCGCCTATTCCAGGTGCGCACCCTGATGCAGCACCCCCAAACGCGCTCGCGACGCAACCGCGACGGCGTCCACGGCGTACACACACTAGAACGAGTGCCTATACGACCCAATCCATCTTTCCGCCCGAGCAACCCGGCCCCGACAATCCCGAGCCGGACATTCCGACCCGGGCACCATAGCCGAATCCAGGGAGGCATGCTGTGGGCGACGACCGATACGGTTCCGATAACGGCGACAGGACGGATCATCCCCGCCGCGACTCATGGGGCGGCGATGCCTATCGCGAGACCTATGACGAAATTCTCGAAGAGCTTGAGCGCCAGGCGCGCGAGACGATGCGCGTCTTCCGCGAGAGCGCGGGCGACCTGGGCGCGCGCGTTCGCGATATCATGGATAAAGCGTCTGGGTACTGGGAGGAAACAGGGTCCGAGACGCCACCGCCGAGTCTCGTCTCACCCGAAGACGAGGCCCGCGCCCGCGCGCTCGCCCGCCGCTGGGTGGATATTGATTTCCTGGTGGACCCAGAGCTGGCCAATGCGATGCACATCACCGGCTTCACCAGCGGCTCGGTATGGCGGGTGGAGTTACGCGAGCGCGGCGAGTCGCGCCGGCTGAGCGACGGTCGCGAGCCATACACCGGCGCGCAGCCACCCGCGCCCGGTCCCGTGCTGCCCGTCTGGGACTACACGTTCCCCATCTCCCCGGACATCGAATCCGGCGAGCGGCGCGAGCGGGTCGCGAGCACTGAGATGCTGGGCGCGTGTCTGCGCTGCAATGGCACAGGGCATCGAGCCTGCAAACAGTGCGAAGGCAAGGGCTTCGTCCAGTGCCCGGTTTGTCATGGCCGCGCCAAGACTCCCTGCACGCGCTGCCGGGGACGTGGGCGCATAGCGGACCCGACCGCTGAGCGTCGTGCTCGTGCCAGCAAGAGCTACTTCCAGGTGCAGGCCGAGCGGCTGGCCGAAAATGCCGCTGGGCGCCTCGCCGATTTTTCGGAGCGACTGCGCCAGGAATATGGCGTACCCTTGCCGCCCTCCGCGCAATGGGCGCCCATCGCGCCCGCATCCGGCGAGACGATCCCCTGCCCAGACTGCGTGAACGGCAGCGTTCCATGCGATTGCGGAAACGGCAAGCGCGTCTGCCCCACCTGCCATGGCACCAGCGCCGATACCTGCGCTACCTGCAACGGCACGGGGCGCGTCATCCAATATCGCGAGATCATCCGCCGTTTCGACACACGCATCAGCGAGCGCACGTTACGAGAGGAAGGCGCTGAGTCATCCCGGCGGGTGTCGGACGAGATGCTACGCAAGAGCAAAGGTGAGCCGGTCTGGGATGGCCCCGCCGATGCGCTGGACGTGCAGGCTCCAGCGGTCATTCCCGCCGATGTGTGGGCAGACGCGCTCAGCTTCGCGCAAGGCGAGGGTCGCGCCATGCAAACAGCCGGCGTCGCCGCGGATGGCGTGGATAGCGGCGAGCGGCGTGTTACCTCCCGCCGCCTGTATGTGCTGCGCATGCCATACACCCACGTCGAATATAGCGTCTCCGAGCAGCCGTTCTCGTTTACGGCGGTCGGCGCGACGGGATCAGAGCGCTTCTGGGCGCAGAGCTTCCCGCCGCGCTGGAATCGCGTGGGCCGCTTCTTCAAAGCGCTCACCCGCGATCTCATGCAGGACCAATCCAGCCAGCACTTCGGCTCGCGAGACATATCCGGCGTCCGCGACATCAACGAGTTCCGCTCCCGCCGCGAGCACGCCCGCGTCCAGCGAGTGCGTATCGAGCCGGCCGAGCCAGAAGAGTCGCGGCGTGATGGCGAGCCCGGTACGACCGGCACCGCAACACCACCCGATTCCGGCGCCGAGTGACCGTCACACGACATCAACGTGCAATAGGGGCTGGCGAGACAGATACGCCGGTCCCTATTTCGTGCCGTCATCTCAGAAGCACCAGGAAAAGGTTGGCACAAATGTCGCGAATGTCCTGACATACAGCACGTTGAGGATGTGTATAGACTCGGTTTCGCACAGTACCGTATCCGTTACCTTGTCCATCGAGTGGCGTTATATCGGGCAGAGTTGGTGGACAGAATACATTGACTGATGTTGACGTCGGGCTAGTGCAACCAGGCTATGTATCCGGCGAGAGACACACGCAAACAGGAGCAGACCGTTGGCAACGGTGCAACACGTAGACCCAGGCACGCGCCGTCACACGCAGACCATCGTCCATGCGCTGGCAGGCACCATACGTGAGCGCGACATCATCACGTACGAGCACTCGCGCCGTGTCGCCGTCTACGCCTATCGTCTCGCTCGACACATGGGTTGGACACGACGGACTGGGCGCGATCTGGCCCTCGCCGGACAGGTCCATGACCTGGGCAAGACATGGATCCACAATGATCTGCTCCACAAAGATAGCGCCCTCTCGCGCGACGAGCGCCACCGCATGGAGCAGCATCCACGCACCGGAGCCCGCTTCCTCCAGATTTATGGCGCCCCCGACTGGCTCGCCGACATCGTGCTGCGCCATCACGAAGCCTACGACGGTCGCGGTTATCCAGATGGCCTCATCGGCAAAGACATTCCCATCGGCGCCCGGATGCTCACAGTCTGCGATGTGTTCGACGCGCTCAGCTCCGAGCGGTCCTACAAACCAACCATGACACAGCAGGATGCCTGCGAGGTCATCGCCAGCGCCGCAGGCACACACTTTGACCCAGAGATCGTATCGGCTTTCCTGGCCATGCTGGACGCCAACAGCGACTTTTGCCTGCCGCCGCGCGTCTGCCCGCTGCCCATTCGCATCGCTCCCTATCCCACCTGGGTGCGCCACGACGACATCATCGAAGATTAGGCGCTCTCTGCCGCTTGCTCTTGCATCAACGCGGCAGGTCCGATAACACGGTGGTGCAATGGCGAGGAGAGCACAATGGACGTGTTGGACGAGCCATAGGGCGCCAGCCGGCCTATCAGCTCCTGCAAGTGCTCCACCGAGGAGACGACGGCTGTCAGCGTCATACAATCGTCGCCTGTCACGCGGTGGCACTCGATGATCTCCGGGCACCTTTTGACCAGGGCGAAGGTGCGTTCAAACGGGTCTCGCGACGCATTAAACCGGATGATCGCGGTCAGCCCCAAGCCCAGCTTCGCGGGATTCACCGCCGCATGATAGCCCGTAATGATCCCCGCCGCTTCCAACCGCCGGACGCGATCGGCCACAGCCGGCGGCGTCAGTCCAACCTGTCTGCCCAGGTCCGCGTATGAGCTGCGCGCGTTCTCCTGGAGTGCGCAGAGCAGCTCCCATCCAGTCTCATCCAGCAACTTCTCAGAATCGTTAGTCATGGATGCACATCACTTTCTGTTCATGGCAGATCCCACCGAACTGCTTTGGAATATCCATTCACTCCGGCCTCGTTCTTTTCTATCATATCATCGCATACCAATCCATTGCGCGGGGGTGAACCATGGCTTCGGCAACCGGGCCGGCTTTACGCAAACACCTTACACTGACCGACACATTTGTGCTGTACACGAGCGCAGTTCTGGGGCAGAGCCTCATCGTGCTGCCTTCTATCGCGGCGCGCCATGCCGGCCCTTGGTCCATTCTCATCTGGGCAGCGCTGGCTGCTGTGTCATATCCGCTGGCACGCATCATGGCCGAGCTGGGCGCGCGCTATCCTTCGGCTGGTGGTGTCATCGCGTTTATTGGTCGCGGCCTCGGGCAACGTATCGGCTGGCTCACAGGCGTGCTGTATCTCGCGGCGATCGCAGTAGGTGGGCCGGCGACAGCGCTCGTCTTCAGCGAATATCTGGGCACGCTCGTGCCGCTGCCCGCGCATGGACTCGCCCTCGTCGCGGCGGCGCTGCTGGCTGCGCTCGTCGCTGGCAGCTGCTTCGACGTGTCGCAAGTCATGCGTCTCCAACGGTGGGGATTCTTCGGCTGCCTGACCGCCATCACAGTGGCGCTGCTTTTCGCGCTCCCTCACGTCACGCAGGCCCGGCTCACCGATGTGCGCGGCTACGACCTGGCGGGCGTCGCGTCCACGGGCCTGATCTGTTTCTTCGCCTTCGTCGGCTGGGAAAATGCCGCCTTCTCGGGCGAGGAGCTCGCCGACCCCCGCACACTGGTCAAAGCGCTGGGCCTCGCAGTCACCACAGTCGGAGCGCTGTTCGTGCTGCTGGGAATCACCGTCGTCGGTGGGTTGAGCCGGACGGTGATCGCGACCAGCGACGCCTCGCTGGCCGACCTGGTGCGCCTCTCACTGGGGCAGACAGCCACCAGGGTCGCTTCGATCATCGCCCTGGTCTTGCTCGTCCTATTCATGTTCACCTGGACACGCAGCGCGACGCGGTTGATCTATGCGCTGGCGCGCGAGGGGTTGTTCCCGCGTCTACTCGCGCGGGTGGACGCCGCGACGGGCGCGCCGCGTCCAGCCGCGTTGGCGCTCGGCGGCGCCTGGGCGCTGGCGCTCGTGGTACAGGTTCTCCTCAGCATACCTATCGAGTCATACATCCAGCTCTCCAGTGCCAACTTCCTGTTGACCTACGTGCTGATCCTCCTGACCGCGTGGCGGCTGCTCGACGTCCGGCGCTACCTGCCCGCGCTGGTCAGCGCATCGCTCGCGATCCTCGTGCTCGTCGTGGCTGGGTTCCAGAGCCTGTGGTACGCGCTAGCGACAGCGGCGCTCTTCGCAATCGCCATGGCAGCGCGTCGCACGTATGCGGGGCTGCATCTCAGATACTCCGGCGATGGCGTCCGCTAGCGGACGGAGGAAAAAGCTGGATATGACAGGTTGCCTCCGTGTCGCCTGGTAAATCGCCACGCCGCTGGCACGTGTGACCCTCTTCGCGTTTGCGCTTCAGCGAGAGATGCTACCCTGCTGCGACGTACTTCATTCATATGGTGCGCATACTGCAATAGTGAATGGGGCGCGCGTTGCTGAGGTATCTCGGCATTTCAGTGGAAGAGGGTGGCAAACGGCTGATGGAGAAACAGAGTGAAGGTTCGGCCACACCAGTAGCCTCAATAGACCCACAGCAATTCGCCACGGGTGTACGCACTCTGCAAAGCGTGTCTGCCACCGTACGTGCGCATGTTGGCCGTGTGATCGTTGGCAAAGAGGACACGGTGGAGCTTCTGCTCATCGCGCTGTTGAGCGAAGGACATGCTCTCATCGAGGATGTGCCGGGCCTGGGCAAAACGGTCATGGCGAAGTCGCTTGCCCGCTCTCTTGGCGTCTCCTTCGCTCGCATTCAGGGCACCGCCGATCTGCTGCCAAGTGATGTCACCGGCGTGAGCTATTTCAGCCAAAAGCTAGGTGAGTTTGAGTTCCGGCCCGGACCCATCTTTGCCAGCATTGTCCTCGCCGACGAGATCAACCGTGCGACTCCGCGTACCCAGTCCGCACTGCTCGAAGCGATGCAGGAGCGACAGGTGACGGTGGATGGCAGCACGATGCCCCTCCCACACCCATTCTTACTCATCGCCACACAAAACCCTATTGAGCTGGAGGGCACGTTCCCACTTCCAGAGGCACAGCTCGATCGCTTCCTCATCCGTTTGCGCGTCTCCTATCCGAGCTTCGATGAGGAGCGTTCCATGCTCTATCGCTTCAAAACAGAGCAGCCGCTGGACAGCTTGCGGCCCGTCGTCTCAGGTGCGGACCTGCTCGCGCTGCTGCCCATCGTGCGCGCGGTGAGCGTTTCCCCGCCTATCGCGGAATATCTGCTCAAGATCGTTCGCGCCACCCGTGAGCATCCCGCCGCCGAGCTGGGCGCCAGCCCCCGTGCTGGACTCGCCCTGTTCCGTGCTGCCCAGGCGTTCGCCGCGATGCGCGGGCGGGACTACGTCAAGCCGGACGACATCAAGCACCTTGCCGTGCCCGTGCTTGCGCACCGGCTGGTCGTCACGGCTCAGAGCCGTCTGCGCGGCCAGGACGCTGAGCAGGTCATCCAGGATGTCCTCAGCCGGACCGCCGTTCCGGTGGAAAATGTTGGCGCCGAGGGTCGGTAGTCTTATGAAACAGCCAGGCGCCAACAGCCAGGACAATCGGTCTGCTCTGCCCGCCAATATCGCGTATGTTGGCGCGCCGCTGCTAGGGTTGCGACGCGGCCGCCGCTTCAAGCTGCGCAATCGCGGCGAGGCAGACGAGATTCTCTTGGCCCGGCGACCATATTACGTCGGCGTCGTTCTGCTACTTCTCCTCAGCGTGCTGCTTGGTCAAGCTATTCTCTTTGTCGCGGCCATTCTCCTGCTCGCGCTGATCTTGATTCCTGAGATGTGGTATCGCTACGGCCAGAGCCAGCTCAGTGTTGAGCGCAATCCCGCCACGTCGCGCGCGGTCTTCGGCGACACGACTGAAATCTCGCTCGTCGTCGAGAACCGCAAACCCTTGCCCTTGCCTTCCCTGACCATCGCTGACGACTTCCCCGATGCGCTTCCTGTCCTCGGCATGCGTCTCAGGCTTGCGTCAAAGCAAGAGACGGCGACCCTCTCGAATACAATGGCGCTCTGGGCCTACCAGCGTGTGACACGGCGCTACCGCATCCACGCTATCGCACGCGGCGCGTACCGGTTCGGGCCGATGGTCCTGCGAACGAGTGACCCGTTCGGCATCCTCACCCGCGAGAAAACGCTAGACGCCACCGCTGTGCTACTCGTCCATCCTTTGGTCGCGCCGATCGAGCGTTTTGGCCTGCCGTCACACTCGCCGTTCGGCGAGCGCAGGTCTTCACGCCGTCTTCTGGAAGACCCTCTGCGCGTCTCCGGCATTCGCACCTACGAGCCAGGCGACGAGCCACGGCGAATTCATTGGAAAGCCACCGCGCGCACTGGCGTTTTACAAAGCAAGGTCTACGAGCCGGCTACACGCCATACGCTGACCATCTTTCTCGAAACGCGTACCTACCCGCGCGCCCTCATGGGCTACGATCCCAGCCTGGTTGAGCTAGTCGTCTCGGCGGCAGCTTCAGTCGCCATGTGGGGCCTGGACCAAGGCTATGCTGTCGGCCTCTACTCAAATGGCAACCTCGCGATGCCAGAGTTCGATGGCACGCATCTGACGCCGGCCTCCAGACCGAAGATGTCACTGCGGACGGATGCTAGCCCAAATGAGTCCGATAGAGATTGGTCGCTGCAACGACTGCGCTCAGCGGCTTCGCTGCGGCTGCGCATTCCTCCCGCCTCGCGCCCGGAACAGGCCCCCCGGATCCTGGATGGTCTGGCTCGCCTCCTGCCATATTACGGTTATCCCATGCACGATATCGTGACGAGCGAAGCGGCTCGTCTCCCATTTGGCGCGACGATTGTCTACATCGGCACTGAAACCGTTCTGGCTGTGCCACTCATTCTGGCCTTGCGCCAGCTTCGCGCCAGAGGGCATGCGGTAACATTGCTGCTGGCGAAGTCGGAGTTGGCAGGTGATGACGCGCCCGACGGCACGCTCTATCTCGCCGACTTGCCCGTCCATTCCATTGGCGGGCGCGAGCGCTGGCATGAGATGGAAGCTGATGTGCTGGGGCCAGGCGCCGGTCGCAAGGCATCATCTGTCGCGGAGGACAGCACACGCGCAGACACCGGAAGGACGGAGGAAGGTGGAGCACATGCAGCGCCACAACACACCGGCGGCTGGCGCAAAGCGCGGCCCCTGGTGGTCGAGTAGCAGCGGGCAAACCGCGTTACGCGCCGTATCGGGCTGCCTCGTCGAGCTACTTCCCATCGAGGCGTGGCTGCTCGTGCTTGCGGGCACGGTTGGCGATCCGCCAAACCAGGCTGCCGTGCCGTTCTGGTATCTCTGCGTGCTGATGGGCGCCGCCTGCGGTTTTAGCTATCGTGCGCGTGGCAAACGGGGCAGCCACTTCCTCATCGCCGACTTCGTACCTTTCGTGGCTCTCTATCTTCTCGCGCTCCTCGTCTCACCGGCTGCGTTCGGCAGCGAAAGCGCGGGATTTCTCGACTTTTCCTGGATCAGCGCGCGCGGTGGGGCCGTCTTTGACCGTCCCGACATCACAGCGAATCTCATTGCGCTGTTTCTGCTGCTGGCATTCCTCTGGTGGCGCGGCACGGTGATCGCCTCGTCAGTGCCCGCAACGTCCACTGCCCTGCGACGCTTTGGCATCTCCTTCAGCCTGCTGCTGCTCGCCGTGGTTGGTCTGAATGCCGTGCCATCCAATGTACGCGATCCCTACAGCGCGGCATTGACGCTGCTCCTCATTGGCGAAGTCTTTTGCGGACTGTTCAGTGCGTCGCTGGCGCATCTGGACGCACAGCGGCATGACGCCGGCATGGCGGGAGACCGCAACGACGCGCAGTGGATCGGCAGCGCCGTTGTCGTCGAGCTACTCGTGGTTATTCTCGCGCTCTTCGCCAGCCTGGTCTTCAATTTCCAAAGCTTTCTCGCGCTGCTGGGCTATCTCGGACCAGTGGGACAGGCTATCGGAACGGTCCTCACGTGGCTTGTGAGCCTCCTCGTCATCGTCCTGAATTGGCTTCTCACTCCGCTGTTTTCTTCCTTCCGATACCGATGGCCACGCCGAGCACCGCTCTTCAGCCCTCCGGCGAAGTTCCAATGCGTAACCGTGCAGGTGAACGGAAAATCCGTGGTGCGATGCGGCAATGGGCAGACGCCATCATCCCTCGCGTGGCTTGTTCATCTCGGCGTCGCCGTCGTCGTGATCGGCGTGCTGGCGCTTATCGGGCTTGCCCTCTATCTGGCCGTGCGCAAATACTTGATCAAACCCTCGCGATCTGACGACGAAGGGGCCGCCGACGAGCGGGAAGCGCTGGATGGGCGCTCGCTGTTTGCCGCGCAGCTACGTAGCTTGCTCGATCGTTTCGGCACGCGCACCACCCCAGAGCGCGATCCCCTGCAACGCGGCACAGTCCGCTACATATACCGCGACGTGCTGCGCGCGGCGATGAGCCAGGGACTGGATCGCACTCCCGCCGAGACACCGGACGAGTACGCTCAGAGACTCACCAAAACCGCCCCCCTGGCGACGCACGAAACCGGCGAAACCGACGATCTCATGGCCCTCAGCGACGCCTACAACGACGCCCGCTATGCCGACCGCGAGCCGGGTGTCCTCGCCCGTCAGTCGCTTCAGGAGCGCGCCCATCGTCTCACAAGACTCCTGGGCGGGTAGCTCGCGTCTCGCCTGGCCGGTCCCAGCCGCCGCTAGCCTCCAGCTTCTTCCGCGCGCCCTGAGCCAATCTGCTCCTTCACGCGCTCGGCCACGTCGCGGGTGATGCCTGGCACGGCGACCAACTCGTCCACGCTCGCGGCGGCAATCGCACGCGCCGATCCGAAGTGGCGGATCAGTGCCTTCTTGCGTTTCGGCCCGATGCCCGGTATCTCGTCCAGCACCGACCGGAATGTGCGCTTACTACGTACCTCGCGGTGGTATGTGATGGCGAAGCGATGCGCCTCGTCGCGGATGCGCTGCAACAGGTAGAGACCCTGCGAGCCGCGCGGCAGCACCAGCGGCTCCGGCTGCTCCACCAGGTAGATTTCCTCGTGGGTGCTGATGCTGCCGTGATCCTCTTTGGCAATGCCAATCGTGGATACGCCCACCGAAAGCTCCGTCAGGGCCTCCATCGCCGCGTTGAGCTGCGGACGCCCGCCGTCCACGATCACCAGATCAGGAAGCTGCGCCCAGGGATCGCCCGCTTCATCCGGGCTGGCCCCCTCCTCATTCGGCATTTCTGCCAGCGCCTTTTCCGTCTCGCCCGCGAGCTGAAAAAGCTTGGTCGCGCCTGTGGCGACTGACACCTCGCCGTCCACCAGAGCCGCCGCGCCGTCCGCGTTCGTGAGAGTCAGCCCGTCGTCTCCCGCTGAGGAGAGCGGCTGAGAGTGAGGACTCGCCAGCATTCGCTTGAAGCGCCGCCGCAACACCTCTTGCAAGCTCGCCACATCATTCTGGCCCACCACACTCTTGATGCGAAACCGACGATATTCAGCGGATGCGGGCCTGCCGCCCTCGAAAACCACCATCGAGCCGACCGCGCTCGTACCCTGGATGTTCGAGATGTCGAAACACTCGATGCGCTGCGGGGGAGCCGCCAGATTCAGTGCGTCGCGCAGCTCGTCCAGCGCCAGCGCCGTCTTCTGCGAATCCGACAGCCACTTGATGCGCTGCTGCTCCAGCACCTCGCTCGCGTTTTGCGCCACCATCTGCACCAGCCGCAGCTTATCGCCTCGCTGCGGCACCGTAAGGCTCACCGCGCCGCCACGCTTCTGTCGCAGCCATGTGCGCAGCGCCTCGGCATCCTCCGGCTCGGCCTGTGCCACCAGCTCGGCAGGGATGTGCGGCGCCGAATCGTAAAACTGCTGGATGAATGACCCCATGATCTCGCCCGGTACGGTGTCGCGTGTGCCCTGCAAGATGAAATACTCGCGGCCCGTCAGCTTCCCACCCCGGAAGAAGAATATCTGCGCGCATGTTTCATCGTCCGCGCCCGCCAGCGCGATCACATCCTGATCGCCCGGCCCCGTTGTATTGATGATCTTCTGCTTCTCCAGCACCTGCTCGACGGCGTGTAGACGATCACGCAGCGATGCCGCCCGCTCGAACTCTAGATTCTCGGCGGCCTCGTCCATCTGGCGGCGCAGATCGGCCAGCACCTCCTCATGCTTGCCCTCCAGAAACAGGATTACCTGCCGGATCACCGCGGCATACTGCTCCCGGTTGACATATCCGACGCACGGCGCGTTACAGCGGTGGATGTAGTACTGCGTGCAGGGTCGCGATAGAAGCTTCTGCTTCCATTCGGGTGGCGGGTTCGCCTCGGTGCCGCGCGGTGGCGCCCAGCCCGCGCTGTCATACCGGCACGTGCGATAGGGGAAGAGCTTGTTCATGAGATCCAGCGTGGCATCCACCGCGCCGGAGTTGGTATACGGCCCAAAGTAACGATTGCCGTCATGCCGGAAGCTGCGCACGCGATAGACGCGCGGGAAGGCATCTTGGAGGTCCACTTTTATGTAGGGGTAGCTCTTGTCATCGCGCAGGCGAACGTTGTATTTCGGCTGGTAGCGCTTGATGTACTCGTTTTCGAGTATCAGCGCCTCCACCTCGCTACCGACGACGATGAACTCCACATCGGCAATCTTCGCCACGAGCGCGCGGTTCTTCGGGCTTAGCTCCGCCGGGTCACCAAAGTATGAGCGCACACGCTGATACAGTGACGTCGCCTTGCCGACATACAGAATATGCCCATCGGCGTCCTTGTGCAGGTAGATGCCGGGCTTGTGCGGCAACGATGCCAGCACCGCCTGGAGTTTTTCGGAGAGTTCAGGCATGCAAGAAATCCTAGAATACCCCTATATATTGACCATTCGGGGTTTCCAGCATATTATACGCTCAGATCGGTGCGGGCGGCACTCAGCGCCCGTGGGCAGACGATTCCGCCGAGCGGCGATGTACTCATCTGCGCGTGCCTGGATGTTGTGGCGCCGCGTGGGGAATGCGCGGTGGAGAGAGTTCGAGAGGGAGCACGCTTTTCATGCCAAAGACCGCAAACAAACGCGCGGGGGCGAGATACCAGGCCAGGGTGCAGCGCGCGCATCAGGAAGCGCCTCAGCCCACGGTTCGGCGCCGTGTCCCGGTCGCGCAGCGCCGAGCACGGCCCCGAGGCATACGTGGCGCTTTTCAGCGGTATCCCTGGGCAACGACGTTCTTCTTTGCCCTGCTCGTCGTCATTTTTGGTCTCATTGCACACGGCGAGCAATGGGGACCCTGGGCAAAAGCCAGGCCAGCGGGAGTGGTTCAGGCAACGTGCAACCTCACAACTCATCTCTGCAACAAAGCGCCGCTGATGACGATTGACAAGAGCAAGCTCTATACGGCAACGATCAAGACGACTCGCGGCGATATCGTCATCCAGCTCAACGCGGCAACCGCCCCGAACGCGGTCAACAATTTCGTGTTCCTGGCAAATCAGCACTACTACGACGGCACCTACTTCTGGCGCATCGAAAAGGTTGGCCAGGCCAGTCCGATCACCAAGGAAACCTCTGATCTGAACTTGATTCAGGGTGGCTACGTGAATGCCGATGGGTCGAAGGACAAGCAGCCCCCCGCCGGGCCGCCGGGATATGTGTTCAATGACGATCCCATCGTGAATGGCGCGACGTATGACGCCGGTGCGGTGGCGATGGCGAATGCGGGCAAGAACACAAACGGCGCCGAGTTCTTCATCAGCACGGGGGTCAACACAAACCTCCCAGCGAACTATGACATCTTCGGCACCGTCACCTCCGGCCTGGATGTCGCGAAGAGCATGACGCCCACCGATAAAGTCATTTCGGTGACGATCGCGGTTACCAACCCACCGCCGACGCCGACCGCTCCAGCGCCAGCCACCACGCCACAGCTCATTCCCGCCACAGCCACACCAAAGAAGTAGCGTGCGCCGTGCTGTCCCTGCTGATCCTGTCCGCCCCAGGGCGCCCTGGGGCGGACAGGATGCTCAGCTGGCGGTCGCTTCCGGTGACTCGCGCTCCATCCGCTCTGGCGCGTCCATACCTAGCAGGGTGAGTGTGCGAGCAAGGCCAGCCTGCGCGGCACGCAGCAGCCGTAATCGAGCGTCCCGTACAGCCGGTGGCACGTCCGCGCCCTGCTTGAGAATCGGGCAGTGGTCGTAGAAGAGGTGGAACGACTCCGCCAGATCCATGCCATAACGTGTTAGGTGATGCGGCTCCAGCGCTGTGGCGGCGTACGCGACGATCTCCTCCAGCCGCAGCAGCTGGCGCATCAGGGCCAGCTCGCGATCAAGCTGTTCCGGCGCGTCGCTTGCGAGCACTGTGAGGTCGGCATGCTCGTAGTCCTCACCTTTGATGCCTTGCTCGTGTGCCTTGCGGAAGACACCGGAGGCGCGGGCATGAGCATACTGCACTGACAACCCTGGATTCTCATCGGTCTGCTTGCGCGCCAGGTCCATATCGAAATCTAGCGGCGTATCGCTGGAGCGCATCAAATAGAAGAAGCGGGTCACATCGGCGCCAACCTCGTCATAGAGATCGTCGAGCGTGATGACGTTGCCGATCCGCTTACCCATCCGCATGCCCTTCACCGTCACCACCTGATAGAGCAAGATGTGCATATCATCAGGCTTGCGGTCGAGCATCTGCGCGACGGCTTTGAGCCGCCCGATGTAGCCGTGGTGGTCCGGGCCGAGCACCATGATGAGCCGGTCGAAGCCACGCGCAAACTTGTTGCGCATATACGCGACATCCGGTGCGATATATGCAGGCTCGCCGTTCGATTTGACGACGACACGATCTTTATCGTCCCCAAACTCGGTTGTCTTCAGCCAGAGCGCGCCATCTCGCTCCTCGATGTGCCCAGTCTCGCGCAAGAGATTGATACTCTCCCAAAGCTCTCCAGATGGCTCCAGCGAGGCCTGCCGGAAGAAGACATCAAATTCGATGCGCAGCTTTGCCATCGTCTGGCGGATGTCGCCCATGATGATGCGCGCGGCTTCGGCGCCCACCGCTGCTGGTCGCTCAACCGCCGGCAGCTCCAGCAGTGCGCGCCCATTCTCGGCAAGCATGCGCTCCGCCACTGTTTCATAGTAGGGGCCGAAGTAGCCTTCATCCGGCTTCACGGCATCACTCTCGCCGAGCGCCAGCCGCAGGTAATACTCCAACGAGCGCCCAAGCTTCTGAATCTGGGCGCCCGCGTCGTTGAAGTAGTATTCCTTCGTCACCTCATAGCCCGCCGCACGCATGACATTCGCCAGCGTATCGCCAATGAACGCTCCGCGCCCGTTGCCGACAGTGACGGGGCCAGTGGGATTGGCGCTGACGAACTCCATGTTGATGCGGTGGCCGCGCCCAATCTCGACGGAGCCGAATGTATTTCCGGCGGCGATGACCTCGCCAGCCTGCGCCAGCAGCCACCGATGCTTGAGCCGCAGATTGATGAATCCTGGACCAGCGACCTCGACGGCGCCGATGAGGTCATAGGCAGGCACAATCTCCACCGTCTCGCGAATGTGCGCCGCGATCAGCTCGGCGACGGCGCGTGGATTCGCCTTTTCACCGGCGGCCTTGGCCGCGGCAGCCATCTTCATGGCGACATTGGTGGCATAATCGCCATGAGCGACAATCTGCGGGCGCTCGATGTCAAACGCCGGTATTTCACTATTGGGCAGCTCGCCGGCTTCTCGCAGCGCGGCGACAGATTTGGCGACGATGTCGCGAATGAGATCTCGGATCAAGGAAAGACTCCTCCCAGTCAGTCAATACGAGCTGATGCGTCATCTGTCATGGAGACACACGAAAGGCGACCCCGCACGGCCAGAATGATTGCTGGCCCGGCGAGCGCCGCCCTCATCGCGCGTGCGCATTCGGCAGCCGCGCAGGCGGTTGCCACCACCGGCCCTAACCGGTGTACGTACGCTCCTTGCCTTTCGCGTGGATCAAGAGAATCTCCTCCACCACGATCATCTCATCAAATGTGTTGTCGGTACACACCACAATTTCTTGATTCGTTCGGGTGTCTATGAATGCCAGGGATGGCGCTACCCGCGGCTTTCCAAAGTTGCCCACCCAGGTGCCCAGCATGTGCGACGTAACGCTGTATCCTCCGCGCTGCGCTTCAAGGTCGCGCTCGGCGGGAGCCTTGACTCCACGCAGCGTGACGTTCGCGACATGCTCCATGGGGACATGTGTAATCCCGCGTGGCTCCACTTTCACATAATCTTCTGGTGTCACGATCAGCAGGAAGCTCTCCGTGTGCGCGATCCGCCAGAAATCGTAGACGGCGACACCGAGTCCGCCGAAACCCGCGACGGCGAGAATGATCAGTACAAGGCCCGTCAGCACAATGCTGCCGTTGCCCTTCGTGAAGTTTCCAGGAATCGTCGCCACGGCGGCCGCTGTAAAGATGGCCACCCCGACGATGCCGGTCACAATCCATCCCAGAGCGGATCGCAAGACGACATCGCGGCGCAACGGCCACACATTCCAGTTGGGCGGCACATTGGCCGATCTGGCTCGCGAAAGTACCTCATCCGCTTGCATAAGTGCTCCTCGGGGCTGGCGACAATCCGTACCGCTGGCGCGCCCCGCTCCGGAGAAGTATATCACACAGGCAGGCTAGCTCTGCCGCGCTGGCAGCCACCACATCTCCCATGCCTCGTGCCAGGCGCACCCAGCGGAACGGGACCGACGACGCGGCGATGCCGCGCGGGCTGGCCGCCCGCTCGAATATGGTACAATGCGGCAGCGGCGTTTCGATCTACACCCCAGGATGTAACCATACCTCAGGAGACCATGTGGAGGACTTGCAGCGTCCCCATCTCGCCGCCGAGCGTCTACTCACTCTGCTTGCGAGCGATGGGCAGCTACTCTCTGCCGCGACCCCTCTCGACACACTCGCCGAGCGCTTAGGGGTAGATGTGCTCCTGTTCAACCCAGAGGCGCAGCGCCACGGTGTGCTCGGCTGGTTGGAGCCCGGCGAGAACGTCATCTACCTGCGGACCGGGTTGCCCAGGCCGATCCGCCAGTTCACGCTGGCTCATGAGCTGGGACACTACGTGCTGCACCGGCGGAATGATACCACCGCGTCGTATAGTGCAGAGCTATCTGGTAGCGACGCGCCACCTGACCTGAGCGCGCGGGAAGACTGCGACGACCGCGACCTGGACACGCCGATAGATCCTCTCAGCGCGACGGATGAGACCCTGCGGCCGGGACAAGCCTACAGCGCGCGGGCGCGCCGTGAGAGCGAAGCCAATATCTTTGCCGCCACACTCCTGCTGCCGCCCGCTCGATTACTCGCCGCGTACCGAGAGAGCGGCGGGGCGGGGATTAAAGCGCCGAGGCGCCTTCGCGCGCTGGCGGACTACTTCGGCGTCTCAGAAGATGTGTTGCTTCGACAGCTTGGGGCGCTGCTCACGCCCGCTACTGCGACCGAAAGCGAGCACCCGCGAGCGAGCAACGGAGGCGGTCGCGTCGCTACGCTCGATTCCTGGCAGCGCGCGGCCGCCGAATCAGAGACACCCGCGCTGGTGGTTGCTGGCCCAGGAACAGGGAAGACCAGCACCTTAGTAGCGCGTGTCGCTTACCTCGTGGCGGAGCGCGGCATCCCGCCGCACCAGATTCTGGCGCTGACATTCTCCAACAAGGCAGCACGCGAGATGCGCGAGCGTCTCGATCAGCTCCTTGGGGCCGCGCGCGCTGGCGACGAGGGGCGCATCGCGCTTCCGACAATTTCTACGCTCCATGCGTTCTGCGGCGATCTGTTGCGCAGTTACGCGCCGAACGCCGGCCTCCGTCCCGATTTCCGGCTGGTCAGCGAAACCGACGGCTACTTCCTGCTACGGGAGCTAGCCAGCACGCTGCGGCTCGCGCACTACCAACCCTTGTCCGCTCCCGCTATGCACTTCCCAGCATTGCTGGCGGCCATCTCGCGCGCCAAGGACGAGCTTTGCGAGCCGGATGAGTATGCCGCTATCGCCGCACGTATGCGTGAGGATGCTCGTACGGCGGAGGAGCGAGGAGTGGCGGAGCGAGCGGCGGAGGTAGCGGAGATATACCACGCGTATCAGGCGACGTTGGAGGCACGCGGTGACGCTGATTTCGGCGATATGATCCGTCTGGCCGTGCGAGTGTTGCGGGAGCATCCCGATGTGCTAGCCGAAGTGCGAATGCGCTACCAGCATGTGTTGGTAGACGAATTTCAGGACATCAACCGGGCGATGGGTGTGCTATTGCAAACTCTCGCGGGTGAGTCCGGTCCGCTCTGGGCGGTTGGCGACGCCGACCAGGCAATCTATCGTTTCCGTGGCGCGTCGCCGGCTAACCTCAGTCGCTTCGCCAGCGAGTATCCTACCGCGCGGATTCATACGCTGCGGCAGAATTACCGCTCACATCCCGCGATCCTCGATGCGGCGGCGGCGCTGGCCAGCGCCCGGCTCGACGGCGGCGCGCAGTCGCATGAGCCGCTACACTCCGTGCGCGGTGGTGATGGAACGATCACTCTTGCCATCGCACCGGATGAAGCGGCGGAGCTGGCCGGGCTGGTGGAAGCCATCCGCGCTCGTGAAGCGAGCGGGCGACCATTGCGTGCGCAAGTGGTGCTCTGCCGAACGCGGCGGCAGTGCCAGAAGGTCGCGGCGGCACTTCAGGCGGCCGGCGTGCGAACACGGCTGGCCGTACCGATGTTGGAGCATGTCGAGATCAAAGATGTGTTGGCAGTGCTTTCCTTGCTTGTCGAGCTGAGCGGTATGGGGATTTTGCGGGCCGGCAATCTGGCGGATCATGCCTTCACCGCCGCCGAGGCACGCGCGCTCCTGGCTGCCGCGCGCGCGCGGCACGTATCGCCGGTCATCCTCATGCGCTCGCTGCCGCCGGATCTGCCTGGCATCTCGCCCGCGGGATACGCTGGCATGGCCGCGCTCCGAGAGACCCTAGCGGAGCTCCACGCGGCGCCGGATGTCGCCACTGGGCTGGCGCGATACGTTTTCGAGTTAACCAGCATCGGCGACCATCTGCTTGACGCCGGCGCTCCTGGCGAACGGCGGGCGGTAGCGGGCGCAATGGCGCAGTTGCTCGCGCTGGCTCGCGCGTACGATGACCGGCGACAGGCGCAGAACACGCAAGCTGGCGCTGGGATGCGGGCGGATTGGGCTGGATTCCTCGACTATGTTCGTATCGTGGCGGCGCTACGCCAGGAGGCGGGCGCAAACGCGGACGAGCTTGGCGGCGATACCGAAGACGGTGTGCGGGTGTTGACGGTGCATGGAAGCAAAGGGCTGGAGTTCCCGGTTGTGTATCTGCCGGGACTTGTGGATCGGCGTTTTCCGATCCAGCGACGCGGCACCAGCGCACCGCTTCCGGCGCTCGTCGCGCATACTCCGGCGCCGGCCAGCGAAGCCGAAGCTCATCTGACTGAGGAGGCATGCCTCTTCTATGTGGCAATGACACGCGCGCGCGACGAACTGATATTGAGCCGAGCGGAGATGTATGGCCGCATGCATTACCGCCCCTCGCCTTTTCTCGCGCCTATCGAGGCACGACTGGGTGATCGCCCACGCCGCGAACGCTGGGATGCTCCGGCGTTGGCCCAAGCCTCTACACAACAGGCGGCTGGCCCCGAGGAGGGCGCGCCCGCGCCAGACGGTACGCCGGTCTCCATCTCCGCTATCGAGACGTACAACCGCTGCCCGCGCCAGTATGCCTATCGGTATCTCTACCGCTTGCGCACGCGCGAGGTGGGCCTGGCGACGTTACGGCATGCTTTGCACGAAACGCTGGACGCGCTCCATATGCGGACTGAATCGTCCGTGGCTGGTGAAGCGGGAACGGTTTCGCTGGAGGAGGCACACAAGCTCTTCGAAGAGCGGTGGCTGGCAGTCCTGGAGCGCGAGCGCGGCGAGGTCAGCGGTCTGGGAGACGGCGAGCAAGCCTCGGTGATGGCAGGTGTGAACGAGGCGTACCAAACGGCACCCGACCCATTTTTGGAGGTGTACCGGCATCACGGGAAGGCCATTGTCGAGCGCTCGTGGCGCCAGATCTCGGAAGCGCGGGCCGTGGAGCTGCGGACCCAGTATGACGCAGGGGTGACGGTGCGCGTGGGCGACCAGGAGGTGACGGTGACGCTCGATCGCGTGGAGCATCGAGACGGTCCCGACGGAACAAATGGTCGCGCGTCGCGTACGGCACGCGCGAGAGGCGAGGAAGCGCCAATTCGTATCGTGCGGCACCGGATTGGTCGCGCCGAGATGGAGCAAGCTGATCTGCGGACGCTGCTCTACGAGCTGGCGGCCCAGCAGAGTGCGAGTCCCGCGCGGCCAGAGCTTCAGCAGCAGAATCTTACGACCGGAGAGACGGGATCTATCCGGCTTGAGGGCCGGAAGCTGGAGCGGCTGCGTGAGCGGTTAGATGAGCTGCTGGCGGGTATGCGCGGCGGCGCCTATCCGCCGAAGCCGGACCCGATGGTTTGCCCAACCTGCCCATTCTTCTTGATCTGTCCCGCATAATGACATGCCATAAAAGGATGGTTTGCCCTATGACTGAAGACCATACTCAGCACACGCCAGAGTGCTACATCGGGCAGTTTCCGTATGCGCTGCCGCATCGGGAAGAGACGACGAAGCTACGTCCCTGCGGCCATTTGGCGTGTGACCCTCACACCATCACGTACTACGGGACGGGCGAGGAGAATGACGCCCGCGAGGGTGACTATTGTATGGTCTGCTACGAGCGTACGTTCCCCGGCATGTGCCCGGATCGCACGCTGCGCGCGGCGCTGGCAGCCGGCGGCGCGCAGTGACAAGCTTTCGGGCCGTCTATGTGTTATACGTGATGCGATAGATGGCGCCGTACTTGTCGTCGCTCACATACAGAGCGCCATCCGAGCCGACTCCTACGCCGACGGGACGCCCGGTGGCGTCGTCGTTGTTTTGGAGCCAGCCGGTGGCGAAGTCTTGCGGCGGCCCGGCAACGTTGCCGCTGGCATCCAGCGGGATGAAGACAACTTTGTAGCCGATCGGCACGCTGCGGTTCCAGGAGCCGTGGTACGCCACGAAGAGACCGTGATACCGCTGAGGGAATACGCCGCTGTTGTAGAACGCGAGGCCGAGCGGCGCGGAATGCGCCTGCAAATTGACGAGCGGCTGGACGACGCCGTTGCAATCGCCGGGATGGCCGAGATCCGGGTCAATGATCGTGCCGGCCTGGCACACTGGCCACCCGTAATTGCCGCCGTCCTGGAGCGCATATAGGGTGTCGGGCGGCAGGTTGTCGCCCATGTTATCGCGCCCGTTCACCGTGATCCAGATCTGCGAGCTCCAGGGATTGATGGCAAGACCCACGGCGTTGCGTAGGCCGCGCGCGTAGAGCCGGCCGCCGCTACCGTCCAGGTGATATTGCCAGATGGCGGCGCGGTGGGAGTCCGTCTCCACGCAATTGTTGCAGGTTGAGCCGATAGAGACGTACAGCATGCCATCCGGGCCGATGAGCACCGTGCGCGTGGTATGCTGGCCGCCGGTGGGCAGGTTCGGCACGATGTCCTGTTTGCCCGCCGCACGCAGATCAGGTCCAAGCGCGATGCGTGTGACCGCATTCTGCTCACCCACGTAGAGAGCGCCACCAAAGTACACGACACTGGTGGGATCATCAAGCCCCGTGATAACGACCGTGCGGCGGCTGGCTTTGCCGGAGGCATCGGGCGGCCCGAAAGCCACGATGCTCCCGGTCCCGCGCTCGGTGGTGAAGACCGTGCCATCCGGCCCGAACGCAAAGAAGCGCGGCCCGTTGAGGCCCGATGCATAGACCGTCGCAGAAAAGCCGGTTGGCAGATGCAAGCGCGTGACGGTCGGGTTGCCGCCAACATAGTGCGAGCTGGACAGAAGCGCACGAATGGCCGAGCGCTGGCTGTATGCGATGGCCGCGGCGACCACTCCGACAAGTACGAGCGCGAGCAGCAGCACACGCGCTCGCTTGCCGAGCTTGTTAGGCAGCACGCGCATGCTCGCCCAGCGCGCCATCTCTCACCTGCACCTTCATCCCGGGCCAATATAGTACGCGCGTGTGGCATAGGGCTGTCTATGCAAGCCACTCTACCCCCGCGTGTCGTGCAGTCGCAACACGCTTGGCGCATCAACGTGGAAGAAGGTCAATGCGCAAGACATACACTTGTTTCGCGGGCAAAACCCTGGACCGTCTCGCAGCTCTCAGCGCAAAACGTGAAGCTCAGTGCTGGAGACCGCTGACGACGCGGGCATATTTGTCGGCCAGCGCCTGCGCCGCGTCGCGCGAGCGCGACTCCGCCAGCACATGGAAGAGCGGGCGGTCGGCGTCGGGCAGCACGAGCACCCACTCCTCACCCAGGTCAATTTTCACGCCGTCAATCGGCTCCTCACGTTGCTCACGATACTGCTCGCTCAGGATACGCATCACCTTGCCCTTGTACTCCCACGGGCAGTTGACCTGCGTGCGAATAAGATAGTAGGGGGGAAGCTTGCTCACCACCTCAGAAAGCGCCGTATCGAAGTGGGCGAGGGCTTCCAGAAGCTTCATTATGGCGTACATGCCATCGAAGGCGGGGTGGAATTCCGGGAAGACAAAGCCACCCGCGCCATCGCCGACGAGAACCATACCGGGGCTGGTCGCGGCATTAGAGAGCGCCTGCGGCATGACTTTGGTGTAGACGACCTTGCCTTTCTGCCGCTCGACCACTTTCTGCACCACGCTCGGCGCCGTGACGGGTACCGCAACAGTGCCGCTACCGCGTCCCCGCAGCACCAGCTCCGCCATTGCGGCGAGCAGCTTGCCGCCATCCACCTGCTGACCATGGTCGTCCACGACAAAGATCTTCTCGCCCCCGGTGTCAATGCGCACGCCCAGGTCCGCCTTGAGCGTTCCCGTGATGGATGCGAGTATCTGCATATCGCGGTCGAATTGCTCAGCGGTGCGTGAATAGCGTGTCGGATCGCGCGTGGCGTTGAGGGCAATGACATCCGCACCGATGGCATTGAAGACAGGAGACATCACCTCGACACTGCCGCCGTGGCCGTAATCCACGACGAGGCGATATTTCCGCTTGCGCAGCGCCTCGATATCCACGGCGCGCAGGAACGCCGCGATGTAGCGGTCATTGACGGCGGGTGCGTACGAGATTTGTCCGATGTCATCAAGGTAGACACGCCGGAAGTCCTCACGGAAGAACAGGTTTTCGATCTTGCGCTGCGTGTTCGTGCTGATGTCAAGACCCGTTGAATCGAAGAATTTGATGTCCACGATACGCTGATCGAATGGCGAGAGGCGAATATGCACACCACCCGCCGCATCAGTCGTGCGCACATAATAGCGCGCCACAGGCAGCGGCACAGTCTCCAGATCAGAGACATTGACGCCCGCGGAAGGCAAGCCGGAGATGATAGCCCGCTTGACCATGCGTGGCGTGCGGTGGTTGTCGCGGTTGACACAGACGACGGCGCCCTTGGGAAGCACAGCGCCATACGCCGCGCCCAGCTTCGCGGCGAAATCCGGCGTGATATCCACGTTGACGAGGCCGGTGACGCCATAGCGCCCGAAGAGGGAGCGGCGGCCCTGCGATCCCCAGATGATGCTGCTGGTGATGACGGCCCCGGTCTCAATCTCTTTGTTCGGCCAGATCTTGACGCCGGGCTGAATAATGGCGCCTTCGTCAATGACCGAGTGGTCGCCCACCACAGCGCCCTCGAACATGACTGCCTTGCTCTTGACGCTGGTAGAAGTACCGACCAGCGCGCCGCGCAGCTCGGTCCGCTCACCGATGTATGAATTGCTCCAAACAACGCTGCGGTCAATCTGTGCCCGGTCGTCCACGATGGTATAGTGTCCGACGCAGCTGGGGCCGTGAATGATGGTGCCGCTCTTGATCTTGCAGTCATGCCCCAGGTACACGGGACCGAAAATCTGGGCATCCGGCGCGATCTCAACGCCCTCCTCCGCCCAGACGCCGCCACCCATATCGGTGCCGGGGATCTGTACTTTAACCTTGGCCTGGAGCACGTCGGCGTTCGCCTTCATGTACTCTGCCAGATTACCCACGTCGCACCAGTAGCCCTCGGCAACGAAGCCGTAGATGGGATCGCCCTTCTGCAGCATATAAGGGAACAGCTCCTGGCTGAAGTCGTAGGGCTTATCTTTCTCGAAATACGAGAAGATGACCGGATCAAGGACGTAGATGCCCGTGTTGATTGTGTCGCTGAAAACTTCACCCCAGCTCGGCTTTTCCAGAAACTGGCGGATGTGTCCGGTGTCATCGGTGATGATGACCCCATATTCGAGGGGATTGGCGACGTGCGCGAGCGTCAACGTCGCCAGCGCCTTATGGTCCTGGTGGTATTTGATGATGGCGCCGAGGTCGAAATCCGTGAGCGCGTCGCCGCTGATGACGAGAAACGGCTCATCCAAAAACTCTTCGGCATTCTTGACGCTGCCCGCCGTGCCAAGCGGGACCTCTTCGCGCGAGTAGTTGATGTGCATGCCAAACTGGCTGCCATCGCCAAAGTAGTCCTCGATCGCGCTGGCCATATACTGCACCGTGACGACGACATCGGTGATGCCATGCGCCTTGAGCAGATTGAGGATGTGCTCCATGACGGGGCGTCCGACGATGGGCACCATCGGTTTGGGTCGCGTCACAGTCAGCGGGCGCAGGCGGGACCCCTCGCCGCCCGCCATTACGACGGCCTTCATCGCCCATCCCTCCTCGGTATGCTGTTTATGCTGGTACGGTTTCCGTGTGGGATTGTGTGGTATGTCTCGTGTGCCTCGGCCTCGCGCGGACAAGCCTCCTGCCCATCGCCACGACCTGCCAGGAGTGTGGCGGTGCCTGGCGAGAAGGCGCTGCCGCAACCTCCAACCTCAACAACACCTTAGCATCTGCCAGGCCAGCTCCGCGCGGAGGGCAGCGGAGGAAGCGTACATAGAAATAAAGAATGCTCAGACGCTCCAGTGCGCCAGCGTTGAAGTGCGTGAGTGCCGTGAGTGTCGTTGATGTAGCAGGAACCATACCCTATACAGTGGTATCGTATCACCAGGCTGGCGCACGCCGCAAGCCAAGGCGAGCGCCGCTCACGGCTCCTGTATGCTCTGTCAGATGGATGGACGTGGCGATCTTTGGTTCTTATGGCTACGGGATGCAGCGGGACCGCACCGGTCTGGTCCCCCACGGGCGCGCGGCTCGCCCTGCTCGACGCGAGGTCCGATCTCCTGACGTTCTGGAAGATGTGATAGTCCAGACCGAGACGCATAAATAAGCGGGAGAGCAACGTTTGGCCGCTGCCCTCCCGCTTACGTCAAAATGGAATGGCTGCTACATCACTCCGGCTCATTGATCCCATAGATGCTCGCCATCCACTGCGAGAACTTCCGCCGCTCTTCCACTTCCCGCCGCTCGCGCTCAAGCCGCTCTTGCAGCGCGATCAAGCGCACGGCTTCCTCAACAGAGAATCCGCGATCCAGCAGGGCGTCTACCAGCAGGTCTTCATACTGATTCATAACGCGACACCTCCCGCTGCTTATGGCAGGCCACAGAAACGGGTACAGCGCATGGCCACGCACCGGCTACTATCGTGTCCGTTTGCGTCTACGCCATGAGAAAGGTGCTGTCGCTAACGGACCGCTATGCCGAATGCTGGCTGGCCACCCGCTCTTCCGGGGCGCCTCGTGCTACCATCGAATCTTTCTCTCGCTCAGACACGATTTCTACGTCGTTGAATAAGCAGATGTCGTGCCAGAGCTACGTTGGTTTCCTGGATAGTGGCGCCTAACGTCATTGATAGGCGTCACTATAAACCGTAACGTGTGACTGCGATGACCGGGGAGAGATTCACCAGAAAAGGTGTATCCGTGCCAGTCCTCTCAGTATCGAATACGCGCCGAGCATCCAAAAGTTACCCCTGCCCCGGGTCTCATCACATGTTCCCTGCGCCCAAATCAGCGCTACATGTCAGCCGTCGCCGCCTTAGTGCTTGTGGCCTGCGAAGCATGTCGCGGCGCCAACGCCGCGACGCCCAGCCGGCGTAGCATCGCTTCGTGCGCTTGCCACTCCAGCTCGTCATCCAGTGGCGCGAGCGCCACGCGCGCACCGTCCACGCCATAGCGGCGGCGTAGCGCCAGCGCCAGCAGCGCATCCGCCAGATGGGGATTCTTCGGGAGCAGCGAGCCATGCAAGTAGGTGCCAAAAGCATTGCGATAGACGCATCCCTCCGCGCCATCCTCGCTGTTGTTGCCATGTCCGGCGAGCACAGCACCAAGCGGCTGTGCGCCATCACCCAAATAGGTTCGCCCACCATGGTTCTCAAAGCCGATGAGCGTGCTGTCCCGCCAGCGGAGCGCCACATTGCCGACACAGCGCGGCACGCGCTTACCCCTGTGGATCGTCCAGGCGTCGAAGATGCCCAGCCCCGCCAATTCCGGTCCGTCAGCGGGACGATAGAAGCGGGCGAGCAGTTGGTATCCTCCGCAGACGGCAAGCACGGGCACGTCCCCCTCCACGGCGGCGCGAATGTCGTCACCTTTCACCTCGCGCAGGTCGCGGGCGACCTCGTCCTGCTCTTTGTCCTGGCCGCCGCCTATGAAGAAGAGATCATATGCGGTGAAATCCACCCGTTCGCCGAGATCAAGACCGGCGATGCGCAGCGCGATGCCGCGCCAGGCGCACCGCTGCTGGAAGGTGAGAATGTTGCCCCGGTCGCCATATACGTTGAGCTGGTCAGGGTAGAGGTGGCCCAGCGTCAGCGAAAACTGCTCAGACATCGCGCTGCTCCCAGTAGTGCGGCGCATAGCCGCGCCGCTCCAGCTCGGCCCGGACGGCCAGCATAGCGGTATAGGTTGGCACGACATACAGCGTGTCACCGTCGGGTGTCCGTGCGAGCGCCGCATCCAGTGCGCGCGGCGCGTCCATCTCGATGGCAGCGACCGGCGCGCCGGCATACTTCAGCCGCAGCGCCAGATCGTACGCCCGCGTGCCACTCACCGTCAGGCTCGCGGGCGCAAGGGCCGCGACCTGCTCCAGACCGGCATCCCAGATCCACGAGACGTCTTCGCCGTCGGCGGCGTGATCGTTCAGCAGCATGAGGAGATGCGGATGTGTCGTGGCAGCGGCCAGCGCCCGCAACACCTCGTTCAATCCAGTGGGATTCTTGGCGAGAAGCAAACGCACCTCGCGCCCATTCACCTGGATGCGTTCCGCGCGGCCAAAAGCCGGTGTGAACCGAGCCAGCGCGGCAGCGGCGGCGGACGTGTCGCAACCCATCGCAATCCCCACGGCGGCGGCGGCCAGCGCATTGTAGACGTTGTAGAGGCCGGGCAGCGCGATACGCACCTCGCGCTCGCCGGATGTCGTGACGAGCATGAAACGCATACCATCGAAGCCATCGGGCACGATAGCACGGGCGAAGACCGCCGGCCGCGGGCGCGCATAGCCACAGGTGGGGCATGCCCAGTGGCCGATGTGGCTGTAGAACCGTAGCGCATACGTGAGTGGCGCCCGGCAGCGCGGACACGTCCGCGTATCTATCACCTCCGGCGCGACGGAGCTTGTGTCCGCTCGTTCGCCCACTGGCGCGTCTTCCACACCGAAATAGAGGACATGCGCGTCTCGTGCGCCGTCCGCCAGAGCGGCGACAGCGGGATCGTCGGCGTTGAGCACAAGCTGTGTGTCCGCTGGAAGAGCTTTGAGCGCGTCGCGCCAACGTTCCGCGACCGTGTCCACCTCGCCATAACGATCGAGCTGATCGCGAAACAGATTGGTAATGACGATGGCGCGCGGTCGCACTTCCGTGATTACCTGTGGAAACGCCGCTTCGTCCACCTCGAAGACGGCGGCGGCATTACCGTGCCAGCGCAGCCGCCCCGTGGGCCGGGTGCGAATGATGAGCGCCGCGGTGATGCCGCGTGCCAGGTTCGCGCCCTCACGATTGCGCCACACACGCAATCCACCAGCGCGTAGCACGTACGCGACGAGGCCGCTGGTGGTCGTCTTGCCGTTGGTGCCGGTGATGACGACGCTGCCGTGACGCAGCTGCGCGGCAAGATAGCGCGCTATCGTGGGGTCAACGCGCCGCGCGACCAGACCCGGAAGGCTGGTACCCGCGCCGAGCCGCAGCCGCCGCGCCAGCGCACCCGATGCTCGCCCAGCTACGACAGCGGTCGCCGCGCGCGCCCGCGTTTGCCAGGGATACGCGACGCGACGCGACGCGGATCGCACTGCTGGGGTCTCCGTCCCGGATGGAATCGCCGGGACGTCGCTCTGCTGTGTATCCATGCGGTTACTGTAATCCCGATTCCTGTTCGGCGAGCAAGCTACGTACCGTTTCGAGCAGTGTCTCCTGCGGACACGGTTTGATGAGGTATGCCTGCGCACCTAGCCGGAGCGCGTGCTCCTTATGCTTGTCCGCCGCACGCGATGTCAGCATCACGACGCGCACATCGCTGAATTGAGGCGATCTTCGCAGGATGGACAGCACCTCGAAGCCGTCCAGATGAGGCATCTCGATGTCCAGCACGACAACCCGAGGGAGGCTGACCAGCATCATCTCCATTGCCTCGATTCCGTCGCGGGCCGCTTGCACATCGAATCCCCCGCGCCGCAGCATATGATCGAGCGTCTGGCGGATGGTTACTGAGTCATCTACCACCAGCACACGCGGCGCCGCCGTCGCGGCAAAGCGTGGAGCCGGACGCGGTCGTGGCGCGGGTAGCGCTCGGCTGCCATCCAGGATGCTTGCGGCCAGCTCTGGCAGGTCCAGGAACAGCAGCATCTGACCACTCGCGGTAACGCTTGCCCCACGCACCGATCGCCGCCGCAAGGGGCGCGGCAGCGCCTGGATAGCCACTTCCTGCTCCTCAAAGACATCATCCACCAGCAGCACCACCCGTTGCCGTCCCACCTCCACGAGTAGCGCCGCTTGTGGATCACGCGGCTTGTGCTCCAGCCCCAACAGCGTCGCCAGCGCGAACACCGGTATCTCATCGTATGCCTGGCTCACGCTGCCACCGAGTACAGCCGGAGTCTCCTCATGCTCAAGGCGAATACGCTGAGTAGGCCGCAGCGAGCCAGCCACGGAGGCGCCATCGGACGGCACGGGCGCGGAGGCGAGAATCTCGCTTGCATTGAGACTGAGTGTACGATTGACAGAGCTGAACGGCACCGCGAAGCATTGATCGCCAGCCAGCACACGTAGCGCGTGGACGATGCTCAACGAAATGGGCACACGCACACGGAAAACACTCCCTTTGCCCGGTTCGCTGCGCACGGTGATGACGCCCTTGAGCTTCTGGATAGCAGTGCGGACCTCATCGAGCCCGATGCCCCGCCCGCTAACCGCTTTTGCCCCGTCAAAGGTCGTCACGCCTGGCCAGAACATGAGATCCAGCGCCTCCGCTGGGCTGAGTGCATGTGCGGCATCGCTCTTCAACAAACCGGCAGCCACCGCCGAAACCGCGAGCTTATGGGGGTTGATGCCGCGCCCGTCATCGCCAACCTCAATGATCACCTCACTACCGACGTAGTAAGCATGGACCCAGACCGTCCCCGCCGCGGCCTTGCCACTTTCCGTCCGCTCCTCGGTCGGCTCGATCCCATGAACCACCGCATTGCGTACGAGCTGAAGCAGCGGCTCTCGCAACGCCTCACTGATATTGCGGTCTATCTCGGTCATTTCGCCGCTCACCAGGAATGTCACTGTCTTCTGAGCCAGTCCCGCAAGTAACTTCACCTCGAAGTCGAGCCGGAGCACCATATCGCTAAGCGGCACCAATCGCACATGCATGACATCCCGTTGCATGCGAGAGGTCAGCGCCGCCTGTTCCTCGCTTACTTGCGACAAGCGTACCAACGCCGCGCGCAGCTGCCGGCTGGTCGTCGAAGCGTCCTCGACGACTTCATTCAACGCTCGTCGCGCGGAGTCAAGCTCGGTAAAGTGATCGAGTTCCAGCTCATCCCATGCCGGGACGGGAGTCTCGCTCGACGAACGCGATAGTTCACCGCGTTGTGCAGGGTCGTGTTCCAGATTGCCGGAGATTCCCAATCCAGCCGCGAAACCCGCCTGGCGATCCCGACGATCCAGCGTATTCGGCGGGGAGGTAGGCTTGTGACGGAGCCACGGCTCGAGATCAGTCATCTGCGCGTTCAGGTCAGACAATCGCACCAGCGCCGCATCCATTTCAGCTTGCAGGTGAACGACGTCATCGCGCGTTTGCAGCAGGGCCGCACGATTGACGGCGAGGGCGCTCAGATGCCGCATGAGATCGTCCAAACGGTGAACCTCTACGCGCAGCCATGACTCCTCGTCGTCATTGCGCGGCGCGGGCGGAGTAGACGTATGGGCGCCAGAGGACGTGGACGAACCAAATGCCCCCAGCGCCGGCGAGATCGAGTCATGCGGAAGGAGCGGTGTATCGCCTTTGCGCGCCAATCCATCCAGCAGCGTCTCCGCTTCGGCGGCGAGTGCGGGGGTAGGCGTCTGTCCAGCATTGGAGGCGTCCAGCGACGCCTGCAACAACACCAGCCCGCGCAGCAGCGCCGCGTTGGCCTGTGGTCCCGCCTCCACCCGTCGCTTCAGCAGCGCTTTGGTGAGGTCTTCGTAGTGATGAGTTACAGCGGCAAGCACATCAAACCCCAGCGTCGCGGCAGTTCCCTTGATTTTATGGGTTACCCGCCCGATGGCATGGAGCGCACCGGGGTCCTCAGGGTGCTGTTCATAGCGGAGAAGCGCAAGGCGGAGGTCCTGTAGGTCCTCCTCAGTCTCTACCAAAAAGAGATGTTTCATCTCTTCGGGAATCTCATCGAGCTCTTCCGGTGTTGGTAGCCGCCACGCGACTTGCTCGTCGGTAACTTGCCCCGTGTCGAGCATGTCGAGCATGTCGGGCATGTCGGGCGTGGCGGACGGCTCATGCGGCTCGTCCGGCAACACATCCGTTGGGCTGGGCGCCCAGCCGCCACCGACGAACGCATCATCTGGCAGCGAGGGAGCGGCAGTATCCGGTACGAGAAGCCCTGGTGCTGGCGGCATGGTGACGCGCAGCGAAGCAGATTGAAACGAGGCAAGCATCTGGCGCTCTTCATCCGTAAATGCCGCCGGCTCAGCTAATGCGCCTTCTTGAAATAGCACCTCATCGTCCGCGAACACCTCCGCCAGCGTCTCGCTATGATCGCTGCCGGTCACGTGCAACGTGGCGGGCGCTCCCGCCGCTTCTGGCCGAAATTCCTCTTTGAGCGCTCGCGCGAGTCTTATGGCGGTGGCTTGTTGCTCGCTTGTGTCAGATGATAGGAGCGTTTCGATGCCAAGCGCGCTGATGCGGTGGAACGTATAGCCAAACGCATCCAGCGCGGCGGCGGCAAATTGTGGAGACCACTTCGCGGCGACAGGGGATTCGACAAGCACCGCATGCAGTGCATCGAGGAGATGAGCACAATCGGGAATGTCGCACTCCACGCAGAGCGCCGCCATCGTTTCAGCCCACCCTGCCAGCTCTAAAGCGGCATTCGCGTTTTGCCCCGCCGTAGCTGGACTACTCAACATCGCCACATGATGCCGCACCATTGGCAGCAACGAGCGCAAGTCTGCCAGCGCGGCAGGCCCGGTATTCGGATCAGCCATGCTTAGCCCTCACTTCCCGCTTCGAGCGCATCTAGCTGATCGGCCAACACTTTTTCCGCATCGAGTACGAGAATGTGGGTATTGGATTCGTCGGGACCATACACATGGGTAACATAGCGGCGCTCAAATGGCAGGCTGCTGAGGATATGCTCGCTGAGATCGCGTAGCTCGCCGTGCTGAACAAGAGCGATTTCACCCACCGATTCGACTGCCCAGGCCAGGCTGCGGCCTTCGTTTCCCACGATTAAGGCAGTGGCAGGCGCACGGTTCGGCAAGATGCCACCAGCCTCGTATGACGGCAGACTATCCGCGATGGGATGCGACTCGGAAGCCTGTGTAGGGTCGGAAGAACCGTCACGGCGACACAGGAACGCGGCAGGGTCTACGAGACCAACCATCTCGTTACGCAGTGGGAAGATCCCCAGCAACCACCCTGGACTGAATGGGAGATACACGGTTCGCGGCACGGCGGGCAGCACCTCACGGAGCGCGGAGAGTGGCACCGCACACTGTCTGCCCGCACACATAAATCGGAGATACCCTGTGCCGGAGGGGAATTGCCCCGACTGCTCCCCAGTCTGAGCCGTTGCCAGCAGCCGCTCCATTGCATCTACCGTACTCGCGCGCGCCGCCGTCATGAGCTGCGCCAGATCGGTGGGCGCCGAGCGCTCCGCTGGTGTCGCGTTCACGCTGTTATCCGCGGTATCCATGAGCACATTCTCCCCATGCTGCGGCAAATCAACTGCGTGACGTAGTGGGCGGAGAGTTGGGCGATTCCACGGCGCCTGGCAGATTGATATGCATATATCCCCCGACGGTTCGCACCACATCCGAGACGCGGAAAGGCTTCTTGATGAACGCACGGGCGCCGACCAAGCGACTCTTTACCCGATCTACGAGACCGTCACGTCCAGTGAGCATGAGGATAATCGTCTCGCTGCACTGTTTGTTGCCGCGGAGAATGCGCGCCACCTCATACCCGTCCATACGCGGCAGATTGATGTCCAGCAATAGGACGCTTGGGACGGGCGCATCGCCCCTTGAAAGCGCCTGAATTGCCGTGATGCCGTCACCATAGCTGTTGACACGCACACCGACGCGGTTGAAACTGGCTTCGAGAATCGTGCGCACGGCCATTGAATCATCTATGACCATGACAGTTGGCTCACCTTCGCCGGCGAAGTGGGTCCGTGTCTCCGTTTCAGGATAGGTCGGCTCGAAGCTACTTGCGGTCTGCGGCACGAGTGACGGCATAGATGGTCCTTTTCTGGTGACCCCACGCATCCTCAACATGCAGAGGCTGCGGCGAGGCAACTGCGACGGACGGCCACGCGGTCGGTCGCATCCCTGTCATACGTCCTCGCATCGCCGCGCCGCGAATGTCATACAGTCGTTGTCGGCTCACCCTGGAACGTCAGGAATAATGCCTCCCACGCCTCCTGATTCTGCGCTCGCTCGATTGGTGAGGCGATGCGGGTATTGATTGCCTGGAATGAAGCCCGCAGCGCACTATGTAAGACCTCATATGCCGCGTCGTAAAACGGCTTAGTGGCGCCCATAGCATTGCGGGACGACCCATCAATCACGCGCCGGCAGTAGGTGGCGAAGTCGTCAACGTCGAGCCGGTTGTTCTCGATACGAAACCGGTACTCACCTATACCAACCAACCTCTCGCGCGAAAGAATCGTGGACAGCGTCTCCGGTGCCAGGCTCAGACCGCTCGACTGACACGACTCCCCGAGCGTTTGCATCGTCGCATTGACAAACCCGGCGAGCGCGATAAGCTGATCTGCCGGCGTCTTGCGCTTGAGCCAATCTTGCTCCATGCCAATCAATAGCGTGAACAAATCGAAGTTGTGCATACTGAGCCGCGCCGCTTCTTCTGGCAACCCCGGTCCGCCCGCGGCGCCCACTGGCACAAGCAGCCCCTCCTGCACCAGCGGTCCCACCATGCGCGCCACGTCTATCTCCGGCAGATGCAGCGATGTCGCGATACGGCGAACGGTGTGCTGTGAATTCACGCGCGAGATCACCCGCCAGGCCTGAGCATGAAAGATGAGAGGATGGCCAATTGGCGGCTCAAACGCCATTATGAGACGAGTACGCATGCCGTCGGTCAGATATGGCCCCAGGCTCTCCCATTCATGCTGATAGCGCAGCACCTCCATGACCGCGCGCGTGGTGTCTATGCGAAGCATCGTGGCGTCTGGCGGTGGCGCCTCGTCGGGATGGAATCCGTAGGTGCCCCTATCCCAGCGCGAAAGCTCGCGCGCCGTCCAGAGCGTCTGCGTCTTGAGCGCGTGGTTGAGCTGATCCTGCGTGAGCATATTCAGGTCAATGAGCCGCTCACCAATGCGCTTGCCGAGGGGATCCTGCGTCTGCTGCTGAAAGGCATGCTCTATCTGGGTCGCGCTGGCATAGTCAAGTTGCTGAAGCACATGACCGAGTGTGAGCGCCTCGGTGTCCAGCTCCGAACAGCTTACGAGAGAGCCGCTATCGAAGTAGATGAGGCCGGTGCGACCTTCTTCCTGATGGAGATATAAAGCGCCTGTGCTTTGACCAAGCCCCATCATCTGGAGAAGCTCCTCCAGACGAAATTCGCTCAGGCTGCCGTTGAAGCTGCCGTTCAGACTGCTGCTGAACTCGCTACCATTGGCCACGGGCGTTCCTCATCTCCTGCTGACAATACGGTCATTCTTTCGGCGCAATTATACTCTAGCGTCCCGTCTCGAACAAGGGGCCAATCGCTCGCACATCCTGTTGAGCAACCACACTGGCAAGCTCCCGCATCGTAAGGCCAAGCACGGGATGTCGCAGGTCAGGGGCGATCTCCGCGAGTGGCGCGAGCACAAACCCGCGCTCTACCAATCGTGGGTGGGGAATCGTCAAGTCCGGCGTCTCTAGCACAATCTGGCCATAGATCAGTATATCCACATCAATGACACGCGGCCCGTACCGTGTGCCGGGCACACGTCCCAGATCCATCTCGATGCGCTTGACATAGGCAAGAAGTGCGTGAGGGTCGAGTGTAGTGTCACACATCGCGACGATGTTGTGGAATCGAGGCTGGTCTGTGACAAGGACTGGCGCCGTATCATATACTGCGGAGAGGCGCACCACTATGACCTTCGGCAAGAGCGCCTTCACCGCCTGGCGCAGATGCGCATTCCGGTCGCCAAGGTTGCTCCCCAACCCGAGGCACACATTCCGCGCGAGTGTGACGCTGTCGGCCCGTCGTTCCATGAAATCTGGCCTCCCCTGCTCTGCGCACAGTGTGATCTGCCAGGCGGCGCCTGACCGAAATAGCCGGTGTCTACCCGATGCTGACTCTAGACGACTACGATAGTATACACATCAGTCCGGCCTAACGAGCCGAACCCTGGCGGAAGCGTTTTGTACGCGGATTGCACTGGTTGCGCTCGGCGCTAGCAATACAAAAGACGGCGGCATGATAGGATTACTTGGACTCGACTACCGCGGAACCAATGCGGATCTCCGTGGCCGGCTCACGTTTTCGGGCGATCGGTTGCATGCGTCATTGCGGGCGCTCGCGGATGATGCGGCCATTCAAGAAGTAGTGATTGTCTCGACCTGTAACCGCACGGAAGTCTACGTCGCGACCGAGAGCTGGGCCGCTGCCAGCGCATCCATTACCCGCTTCCTCAGCGAGACATACCAACGCGGCGCGGCTGCTATCGTTACCAGCGTACCAACCGATGGTCAGCGCGGGCAGGACGGCGGCACACATAGCGACGCTCGCGACGTTGACCCGCACCACCAGATAGCGGATGCACCGCTCGCCGTGTTATCCGATTCGCTATACGAGCTTACCGGAGCCGATGCGGCTCGCCACCTCTTCCGTGTCGCAGCGGGATTGCAATCTATGGTAGTGGGCGAGTCGCAGGTATTGGGTCAGGTGCGCGAGGCGCTGGCCGCCGCCGCCGCCGTACATACGGTAGGCGAGGAGCTACATGCGCTCTTCACGAAGGCGCTAAAGACCGGCAAGCGCGCCCGTGCGGAGACGGAGATCGGGCGGGCGGATGTCTCCGTCGCGTCACTTGCCATGCGCGTAGCGAGCGAATCACTTGGGGGGTTGGCGGGCAAATCCGTGCTTCTTATCGGTGCGGGTCGTACCAGCCACCTATGCGCCCAGCTTTTGCGCGCGGAGGGCATCCAGCGCCTTATGCTGGCAAACCGCACCCCTGCTGCGGCCAGCGAGCTGGCGCGGGAGATGGCGGGCGAAACTATAGCCTTTGCCGATATTGCGGACGCCATTCCCACCGTACAGCTCATCGTGAGCGCAACGGCAGCGCCGCATCTGGTATTATCCGCCGCGACGGTGGCTCGCGGGATGGCGGGCCGGCATGCGCCGCTCGTGATCGTTGATCTGGCCGTTCCACCGGATGTCGAGGAGGAAACGGGACTGCTGCCCTCTGTCTCCCTCTACACACTGGACACCCTCCGCGGCCTGGATAGCGACGAGCTGGTTTTGTCGTCTGACAAACGCGACGCGGAGCTCGCTCGCGTCAGCGAGATCACCGAAGAGGGTGTGCGTGAGTACATACGGACACGCACCCTACGTCTCGCCGTGCCGGGCATTGCTGCCTTGCGCTCGCATGTAGATCGCTCCCAGGAAACCGAGCTTGCCCGTGCGCTGAGTCAGCTTACAGATCTTTCGGCAGAGGACCGCGCGGTAATCGAGCGCTTCGGGCAGCGGTTGGTGGACAAGATGTTTCACCACCTCGTGGCGCGCATTCGCTCGCTGGCCGAGTACGACGAGGTGCCTCCAGAGGTGACAATGCGGGTGCTCACGCGTCTCTTCGCCGATCCCGACGACGAGCGACAGGAGCGATAGGCAGCTCTCGCTTGCCTCGAAACATTCCGAGCGGAGACTGTCTACTAGTGGGATGGTACGTCATACTCGGCGCAACATCGGCGCCCGTAAGCGAGGGAGCAGGTTGATCCGCGCACCGTCCAATGCTAAGCGAAGCGGTGATACTTCGCCCCGATTGCCACGTTGTGTAGTCAGTGGGAGTATGAGTGAGGAGGTGTATGGTCCGTGTCACGGAGAGCTGTGGACGGGCTGAAAGGCTACCAGATGTCAACGAGCATTCCCAGCGCGCCCAATGAGCGCCGTATCATCCCGCTCCGAACGACGATAACCTCCGATCCCGCGGCCAGAGGCGGGGAGGCATCCAGCGCCACTGAGCCAGGAGAAGTGCCGCACGCTGAGGAAGATATCGCGCGCCACTATCTCAAATTCATGCTACCGAGTATCCCAGTCGCCGCATTCATCCTCACCTTTGTCGTGTGCGAGGTGCTTTTGGGACTCCAGTCCACTGCGCTTGCCACGGCAGCGCACGTTGTCGCGCCACCCGAAGACCCCTCCCTGCCGCTGGCCGCCGCGGTAGTGATGAGCACCACCACAGGCGCCCTGTGCATGTGGATCTACTTCGGCTATCTGCGCATCTCGCGACGGGACAACCTTCACCACGTGAGCTAGCTTGCCTCCGCTGGAAAGATATCCGAGCCGAACATGCCCATTTGCTCGACCTCCTCACCCACGAGTGCGCGAGCCCCACGCTCCGCATTGACAATTCCTAACCTACCGTGCCCATAATCGGACACAATGTAGGGCGAAACACATCGCCCGCTATGGGCCTGAGAGGAGCGAGGAAGCCATGCCATCATTCGATCTTACCGGGCGGACGGCGCTGGTCACGGGCGGCTCGCGCGGTATTGGACTGGCGATTGGATCGGCGCTGGCAGGTGCGGGCGCCAATGTCGTGTTGGCGGCGCGCCACGCCGACCAGATCGAAGCCGCCGCTGCCGCCCTCCGCGAGCGGGGCGCGCAGGTCGTCGGCGTCGCCGCTAACGTCAGCAAGGCGGACGAGGTCGCAATGCTGGTGGACGCTGCCGAGGCCGCGTTCGGACCCGTAGATATTCTCGTCAACAACGCCGCCACCAATGTCCACTTCGGCCCGGTACTGGATGCCGATGATGCCATGTGGATAAAGATGCTTGAAACCAACTTGCTCAGCACCGTGCGGTTGTGCCGCCGCATCGTTCCCGGCATGCGCGAGCGCAAGCATGGCAAAATCATCAACACCGCCTCGGTCGCGGGCATCTCGCCAGGCGTGGGCCAGGGCGTATACGGCGCGCTCAAAGCCGCTCTCATCCAGCTCACCCGGTCACTCGCGCAGGAGCTCGGCCCTGATAACATCCAGGTAAACGCCATCGCTCCGGGCCTCGTCAAGACACGCTTCGCCCAGGTGCTTCACGAGACGCCCGCCATCCGCTCGCACATCGAGCGCGCCACACCCCTTGGTCGCATCGCAGAACCGGATGAAATAGCCGGCGCCGCGCTCTATCTCGCCTCTCCCGCGTCCGACTTCACCACCGGCTCCGTTCTCATCATTGACGGCGGCATGACGCTCGGCTCTTTCGCCACTCCTGAGTAGATCTGCGTGCATGGCGCATGGGGGCGCGCCGGCTGCTACTGTATTCCGGGCGGCATTTGATAGGTCGCGTGGGAATCGGCAGGTTATCCTTGCCGCGCGACCTCTTCCTCACGCGCATCCTCCGCCTGTCGGGGCCCGCGCATGCGGCGAGCATGCCGCGACGCGCGCCAGCGCAGCCACACATCCACCGCCAGCACTACGGCAATCAGCGCTGCCTGTATGACCGCGCCCAACCATGGTGTCTCAGCCAGGAGTGGATGCAGCTTGCCGTCATGTGTCACCATCGTGCCAGCCGTCCAGCCGAGCACCAGCGCCGCGACATCCAGCAGCCACGGCAGCCGCCCGATGAGCGATGCCACGAGCGTGCTGCCCGCCAGCAGAAACACCATACTCAAAAACAGCCCCGCCGCGAGCAACGGCACATTCCCATGCGCAAGCGCCCCGATAGCCAGCACATTGTCCAGGCTCATCGTCACATCGGCTACCAGAATCGTTACCATCGCCGCCGTCAGGCTACTGGACGTCTTCTCCCCACCCACGCTATGTCCCTTGTCACGTCCCCACAGCAGCCGGGCCGCGATGACGACCAATATCCCTCCACCGATGGCCTGGATCAGTGGGAGCGCCAGCAGGATCGTCGCAACCGCCGCGAGCGCGATACGCAGCACAATCGCACCGCTCCCGCCGAGCACAATCGCCAGCCGCCGCTGCGAGCGTGGCAGCTCCGACGCGGTCGCGCCAATCACCAGCGCATTGTCTCCACTCAGCGTAAGGTCTACCAGGAGTATTCCCCCAATCGCGCCAATCCATTCGAGCATGCGTTCTCTCCCCTCGCGGCGCTGGAGGCCACTCACAGCCACTGGCTCAGAGTATCACGCGGCGCATGAATCGAGCCGCGGTGAAAGTACGTAGTTATGGTGGTAGCTCGCGCACCCATTGACGCAGCTGCCAACGACGGGTACAATGACTACACATAGTGAAGTATCCGATCGGGGAAGCGCCCGCTTTGCCGGTTGGAACGCAACCCCAGCAGTCGCTAGCGGCGGATGCGGCACGTTGCGAGGAGGAGCGATTTCTCATGGCAGATTCGATTGAGACGCAGCAGGCGCTTGTGAATATGACACCAGCAGCGGCTGAGAAGGTGCGGGAGCTTCTGGATCAAGAGAGCGACCCATCCTTGGGCCTGCGCATTTTCGTTGCGGGTGGCGGCTGCTCCGGCATGCAATATGGCATGACTCTGGATGAAGTGCAAGACGGCGATGTGGTCGTTGAGGTTCAGGGCATCCGTGTCCTCGTTGACGAGATGAGCGCTGGTTACATCCAGGGCAGCGATGTGGACTACATGGACAGCCTCATGGGCGCTGGCTTCACCGTCAATAACCCCAACGCCGTTTCCACGTGCGGCTGCGGGCATAGCTTCAAGACGGCCAACGACAGCGGCGATGCACGGTCTTGCGGCTGCGGCCACTAAGCCTTGAGGCGAGGCACAGAAAATGAGCGAGAGCGCTTTCGATGGGCTGCTGCCCACCTGGCCCGCGGATCAGGGAGACGACGCCGCGTATCGCGACGGATATAGCCGCGCGCTGCGTGAAGTTGCCTGGGCGCGCCGGCGCGGATGGACGCCCACCGAGCGGCAGATCGTGCTCGCGCTTTCGCAGGCGCTCAAAGTCTACGCCACTGTGCGCGGCGGCAAGTCCATCGGCGGCCGCCCACCGGAGTGGCTGCGTGGCCGCGCCGATGCCCTACGCCAAATGCTCCGCCAGGGCGTCGGCTCCTTGCCAGAGGATGACGATCACGACATGTAGTCCAATTGCTACGCACATGTGGGCGGCTCCAATGAGGGCCGCCCACATGTCATATGGCTCAACCATTGTGCTAGCCGCCGGTGTTCGAGCTCGTCTCAGCCCATCACTACCAGCGGGCCCGCTGGTGGTCGGCGGCGTCCCGACATCATCGTATCCGCCGCCAGCAGCGTCGCATCCACAGTTGCCAATGCGCTCGCGCCGCTCACAACACCCAGCACGACCAGAACACCCACGGCGAGCAGGAGCGCCCCTCGCGCCGGGCCGCATGCGAGCATCTCACTCGTTTTCATCACCGCAGTGCGAACTCGCCGCGCGTACACCATTGCCCGGCGCCACCAGCCGTTTTTCGTCGCCACAGCCTTCAATCCTCTGAATCCCTGGGAATCCGTGAGGATATATCCTCTGGTGCGACTATCGCACAGGCATGTTAAGGCACGGCGAATGCCTCGTTAAATCATCATCAAAAGCTGAGTGTCTTGCTCTTAGCGCCGTTGCGCCACCTCACGCAGCAGGTTCAGCAGCTGTGCGACATTCCGCTGCGCGTTGAAACGCTCCACCGCTACCAAGCGGCCCGCCATCCCCATGCGCTCGCGCCGCTCCGGATCGGCCACCAGCGCTTCAATCGCCCCCCGCAGCTTCTCGCCGTCGTTCGGACGCACCAGCAATCCCGTCACTCCATCGGTTATGATTTCGGGGATCCCACCCACAGGAGTCGTAATGACGGGCAATCCCGCCGCCATCGCCTCGATGGACGCCAGCGAGAAACAGTCGCTGCGCGTCGGCAGCACCAGCGCGTCGCTCGTGTGGTACAGTCGCACCAGGCGCGGATCGTTCGGCACCAGATCAGCATGGATATACACGCCCGGCTCCGCGGCAATACTCGGCTCCCGCGTCACGAGATGCAGATCACATCGCTCACGAAAGTGCCGGCGCCACACATCTAGCAGGAGATCACCGCCCTTACGGACGAAATCTCCGCCGACAAATAGCAGCTGTATCCGCTCGTGCTCAACGAATTCACCAACCGGTCGCTCCCACGCTGCCACATCCACACCAGGCGGCAAAATACGAATCTGCTCGCGGCGCACGCCATACATTTCCACGAAAGACTGTGCTGCCCACTCTGACCAGCACACGACACGCACGCATCGGCGCGCCCCTGCACCAAACAGCGCATCCACCATGCGCCGCTTGACCGGCGGCCCAGCGACTTGTTCCGCGTAGTACTCTCCAAAACTCGCCAGGAGGTGCGGAGTGCTGTCCGCATCAACTACCACTGGCACGTGCTGGCGTCGTGCTCGCGTCGCCAGATATGGCGTAATCGGTGTGACCGCTTGTGTCCAGATAACATCCGGCGGTGGCTGGCGATACAGCGGTACGGTGCTAAGATACGTGCGCAAGCTCCCGCGAATCCGCTTCGGCAAGAAGGCAAGCTTCTCGATCTGGCCGTCATCGTGCCAGGGTTGGATCTCCAGCTGCGTCAACGCTACATCGGGCGCCGTTCCCGCCACCCGCGCGACATTCTCATAGTGCGTGCGGATACCCGCGACCATCCAGGCAACCATGCCCAAGCGAAGTGGCCGCTCACTCGGTGGGGCGGCAACCTTCGCATCTGGGCCGGTGGTATCGGGCGCGGTGTTGCGAATCATGCTTCTGGCTTCCCCTGTACGGTGAGCGCCGGAAGGGTCAGCGCGGACTGTGTCGAAGCGAGCCACCGCTGCGGCAGATACACGTGCCGCGAAGCCGCGACTGGATGTGTGAGGCCCAGACCGAAACCGATCACCGAATGCCATAAATAGGTGCCGGCCTGCCGGAGTTTCAGCGGGCGCTTTCCAGTCACGAGATTCATTCCCACGGTCCCCAGCCACCTACCCCAAAACATGAGCATGCCCACCAGCCCATACATATCGCCACAGCGCAGCTCCTTCGCATAGAAGCCGCCGATACCCCGCGAATCGCGCTTCCACAACCCAGCAATTTCCGCGCCGGTTCGCAAACCAAAGTGGAGCACGCTAGCCTCCGGCGTAATAACGACGCGGTAGCCTGCCAGCAGCACTCGGTGGCAAAGATCCTGTTCCTCCAATACCGAAAATTTCGCGCCCGGCCCAATCCACTCGTCGAACAGCCCCGCCTTCTCCAAGGCAGCCCGGCGAACCGCCATACTGGCGCCAAAGCAGTCGGTGATGGGCCAGCGACGCTCGACCACTATACGTCGCTCTGGAAGAAACTGAGGAATGTATCCTGTGCGCGGGTCGTATGGAATGGGAATGAGCGCACCGCCGATGAAGCCTACATCCGGGTGCGCATCGAGCTCGCGCACCAGCACGGCGAGCCAATCGGGCGCCACCTCGCAGTCGTCATCCGTTACCGCGATATATTCGGCGCGCGCACACACGATCCCTACATTACGCGCCGTCGAGATGCCGCGTGTCATTGAGCGCAGGTAGCGGATACGTGCGTCAGCTTCCACGAAGGGACGTACCGCTGCTTCGGTTGCATCGTCGGCGCTCTGGTCAACGATAAGCAGCTCCCAGCTGGTAAACGTGCCGCGCTGGATACTGCGAATGGCATCGGCTATCGCGGCTCCGCGATTCCGTGTGCCAATGACGATGGATGCGTGCGGCGCTTCGGGTGTCACCGAGTCTGCTCGTGTCGTTTCGCTTTGCATCCGCGTGCTCCGTGCTTGCTCAGTAGATGATCGAGAGTTCCGCATCACACCTCAATATTCAGCGCCGCTCGCTCTGGAAAGAGTTTCACATTACCCCCCGCATCGAGCCGCTGGACCGGGCGCGCTGGGTTGCCAGCAACGAGCATATCCGCTGGAACGTCGCGCGTGACGACTGCGCCCGCGCTCACGACGCAGCCCGCGCCAATGGTCACGCCCGGCAGCACCACCACCCGCGCCCCCAGCCACGTGCCGTCACCTATCGTAACTGGCGCGAAGCGATAGGGGCCGCAGCGCTCCTCCGCCGGGCCGATCTCATGTGTCCCCGTCAGGATCATCACATCAGGACCAAAATGCACACGCTTGCCAATGGATACCGGGGCGTAGAGCGTGATAGTACACGGCGATGCCAGCGCCGCATCGTCGCCGATGGTCAGCAGATCGTAGATTGGGCCACGCCCAATCAGCCGCAATGGCCCAAGGATGAGCACATTTCGTCCGATGCCATGAAAGCCAAACATGCGATACATAGCCGCACGCCGCTGATTCAGCATGTCATATGGCGCAAGACGTGCCGCCAGGCTCGCAAGCGTCGCGCGCACGAATAAGCTCTTGAGATTTGCTTTGAGCGACGACTCATGTGACCCACTCATCGCAGGCATTTCCACCACTACCTGCTCGATGGCCCGTAACTGGGCAACGGCCACATGCTCATTCCTATCTGCACCTGACACACACATACTCCCCACGCCCGCAACGGCGGCTGTTCCACTCCAAGGCAAAACCGACGACGCCTCATTAAGGCTATCAGCGGTCCCTTATGTCGGGGTTGCTGTGTGGTAGCGGTATGGTCAAGATGATGGCCGAAATGGCGCATTCGTGCACATCATCCATTCGTGCCGCTCGCTGCCCCTGCCGTTCCCGCCGCATGGAGCGGCGTCGCGCTGGTGGATGCTGTTTGCGCCACCTGCCGCGCGCTCCGTGGCCGCGCCATCACCTGCAGCGCCAGATAGCAGAGCGCCGCGAAGAGCCCAGCTACAAAGCCGCCGTGCAGGAGCATACTTGGCACGCTCGCGTGACTCCATGCGACGTAGGCGCCCATCATGGCCTGTATCACGACGAATGTGAAGGCCGCCATACTGCCCCAGTACAGATCCGGGCGCGCCGCACGGAGACGCCATGACCAGAGGACAAGCCATATTACCCCCGCGGTCAGCAGAAACGCGCCGAAACGGTGCAGAAAGTTGATGCCCACAACGCCCGCAAATCCAGGAAACACCGATCCGTTGCAGAGCGGCCATCCTCGGCACGCGAGCTGGTTGCCGGTATGCTGCACATACGCGCCAAGATACACCACAACGTACGTGTAGACCGCCAGTGCCCACACCAGGCGCGTGTAGCCCCGCGAAACCGGCCGGTCACGCAGTGTATCCCACCCCTGCTGCCCGAAGATGAACAATGCCGCTACAGCCGCGCTGGCGAACGCGATCAGCGCAACGCCATAGTGCAGCGCGAGAATGACCGGTGACGTAGGATACACAACCGCCAGCGCTCCAAGCGCCGCCTGCAAGAGCAGAAACACAATCATCAGTATGACCAGTACGACGGTCTCGCGGCGCTTGCGCCAAAATGCTAGCATGCCAAACGACAGGCCCAATACACACAGCGTCACCGGCGGTACCAGTACGCGATGACCAAACTCGGTCAATGTGTGCAGCGTGAATTGACCTGGAATGACCTGCCCGTGGCACAGCGGCCAGTCGCCGCCGCATCCCGCCGCGGACCCGCTGACCGTCACCAGCACGCCTTGCATCTGCACCAGAAACAAGCCAACCGCCGTCACCACCGCCAGAATCTTCAGGAGACGCATCCAAGGCATGCGCTCACGATACTGCCGAGCCGTGTCCCATCCCGAAATAGATTCGCCGTTCGTCGTCCGCATGATCCGCCTATCGCCTTCTGAGTATCTAGAGCGAGCACGCACGCCAACACCGGGCTCACACGTGGCATGCCTGAGGCGCCGCTTACGGGTAAGATACTGCATATTGCGTCCACCTGTAAACAATATCCCATCCCATTGCCCATGCGCTACAATCTGACGCATGGCAGGTGAGTCTCGCGCCCAGAACGCGAATGTCCTCTAAGTGGAGCGATAGGGCATGGTCAAGCAACCGCGATTGAGATGGAAACCGCGTGTACGAACCATAGCGGTCGGCGCAGGGTTAGCTGCTGGCGGCATGCTGATGAGTACAGTGGGGATCGCGTACTATGTGGTGCGCGTCCTTACCGACCCGCGCCGGTCCAGCGCCCAGGATGACTACGTCATGACGCCCTTCGAGACGGGTGCCGAGCACGAGGAAGTGCTGTTTCCCTCTCGGAACGGCGCCCACACTATCCATGGCTGGTGGTTCATCCGCCCTGAAACGAATCGCGTCATCATCGGCTGCACCGGCTATCGCGGCTCCAAGTCCGAGCTTATCGGTATTTCGACAGCCCTGTGGCGCGCCGGTTTCAACGTGCTCCTCTTCGACTACCACGGCCACGGCGCGGGCCGTGGCGCGTCCGTCACTCTCGCCTATCGCGAGGTCGGCGACTTTCTGACCGCCCTTGACTATGCTGAGCAGCGCATTCCCGGCGCCCGCATTGGAGTCATCGGCTACTCCATGGGCGCCGCGGTCGCTATCATGGGTAGCGCCCGCCGCCCCGAGGTCCGTGCGGTCATTGCCGACAGTCCCTTCGCAACACATGCCGACGTCGTCAGCCATAATGTGACGCGGGTGATCCGCGTATCAGGCCGGCCTATCACCACGGTCGCCGACTTTTTTCTGAAGCGCCGTGCCGGCTATCGCGCTGGCGATGTCACCCCTGTTCGCGATGCCGCCGCCCTCGCGCCGCGTCCGTTGCTCGTCATTCACGGCACGCAGGATCACATGATTCCGGTGAGCCACGGTAAACGGGTCTACGAAGCCGCTGGTGAGCCGAAAGAGCTGTGGCTTGGCGAAGGCGCCGACCATTGCGGCACCTACTTTCTCGACCGCCAAACCTACTGCCGCCGTGTTGTCACCTTCTTCAACCGCTATCTCGGAGATGCGGCGCCGGTGAGCGAAGCGACGGTAATACGGGATCATTCCAACTACGTAACCAACCAGAGTGGGAGAAATGGTGAAGGCATGTGAGAAGTCACCTTCTGCTACGTATAGAACAGTGGGCGAAGTGGGTGCACCCACAACTTCCCCCCACAGCTGAACGTAGTCATGATGCGGGGACACTGAAGCGAGCGGGGCAACCCGTTCATACGCATCGGAACCGGCCGCCTACACGCTGGTTGCCATCTCGATGCGCGTCCCAGCAAACGATTTCAATGCGCTCGGTACGTTTTCCAAGGGAGGGGAACACATCCAGTGACATGCGGCGGACAAGTGAAGGCGTCTGCCTTCCTTTATACTTACTGGGCAGCACAGCAAGGGTTGAGGTGACAGAGCGATGACCTCCGTGTTGGAAGACGAACGACTGGTGCGCGCGCTGGAATTGCTTGACAATCGCTTGGATCCGGAGATCGAGTCTACGTTCCCCACACTCGAAGAGCGCATTCTCGCCCAGGCGCTGGAGAATGTCGAGCTGGCCGAACGTCGCCTCCGCCAGATCCAGGAGTTGGTCGGCGACGTTGCGCTTGTCACCAGCCGCTAAGCACGCCTAAATTGCCGGCTCTCGTGCCGGTTCCTTCTGCCTATCCCATCCCCGCCGCGCGCGGATGTGCGTGCGTAACCCGCTTCGTCGCTCAGCACACTGTAGAAGTCGTGCCCGCCAACCGCCGCGATCCTACGTGCGGGCGCGATCACATGGCTACGTCGTCCATTAGCCGCGCTATCCCATCCGCCGCATGATGCATCACATCAGTTTCGTTCGCGTACGTCAGCCGCTCCGGCGCTTCCCCCAGCGGAAACCAACGGGCATCGTCATACTCGTGATCATGCAGCGCGACATCCCCACTCACCGCTTCCATCAGATAGTAGAACACTTCCTTGTTGTAGCGGACTCCGCGCCGCGAGAACCAATAATGAACGCTACCGATCTCCCCGACGATACGCCCGACGATGCCCGTCTCCTCCGCCACCTCGCGTACTGCCACCTGCTCGGTCGTCTCATCCGGCTTGGGGGTGCCCTTCGGCAACACCCAGAAATCTTCAGCGGCGCGCCCGACCAGCACGACCTCCACCCCATTCACTTTCCGCGGAGGCGCGGGGGTGGTATGTACAGTTGCTCGGGCACGACGAAACAGAACACCACCCGCGGAAAAGGCGCGCACCGTGCGGATTCTCGGCATGACTCGCTCTATCGCCTCGCGCCGGCATCCCTGGTGCCTGCATCTGCGGACCGTCGGACCCGGCAATTCCTCGCGCACACGCCTGCTCTCTCAGTCGCGGCGCGTCCGCCTACACCGCGACTACCCGATTTTTCTCGCGGTTCACCCGCAGGATCTTGAGCAAGTACTGCTCGGAGTTCAGATAATAAGGATTGCGCTTGATGAACTTGCCGACGACAGCAATAGGATGTAGTTTCAACATCTCCACCACCAGCGCACCGGGCAGCTTCGAGTAGTCGTAGTGCATGAGCGCGATAATCGGCGCGTTCTGGAACGTGAATACCGCATCCGAGGCCGCCTCATACTTCAGCACCTGTTCCGGGGTCGCGATGTCGGCGGTGAGCCATGTCATATCCATTGAGATGCGGACGGCCTTCCATCCTTCACGAAGGGCCTGCGCGATAAATGTCTGATGCGTCGAGAGGAGATGATAGGGATCAAAGCGCTTGCCAACAAGAAGGTCCTCACGGTCCGAAATAAAGACAAGCTGACCGGCCTCTTGCGCCTGCGCTACCTCCACACCCGCCTTGAGCAACGCCTGCTCCATCTCCTGGATGGACGCGGGATTACCAGCGAAGAGGCATTTCTCCGAGGAAGCCAGGCCAACTTCTAGCAGCCGCGCGGTCACACCAGTAATCTCATTCACCTTATTGTAGAGCTGCAGTATATGAGACCCTGGCGGAATACGCTCTGACTTTCCCTCGACGCTCAAATCCATGCTATCTACCTCCGGTTGCGAGGGTCACGGGATCACGTCAGTGCGACCCAGACCCGGCTGCCTCGAGTTTGTCCTTCGCGGATGGCAATACGCCGCCATCCGCGCGCCAGGCCCCACCCTGATATCCCCCCCTGCCACCGCAATGCGTGCGGCCCCGCGCCTGGCGTGACCACACGCTCTTTGGTTCCTGGCGTGAATTACCTGGCGGCGTCTTGGGTGAGTGGAGCACTGCCCATATCCAGTGGATATGGGATTTCCAGGGTCGCCCCTGGAACATTCCTGCGATCCTCAAGATGCGTTGCGACTGGGGTTCGCACCCGGCGCATCCTCGCTCCGCAGGCCGTTGCCGCCTGCCCAGCGGCCAAGTCACAAGCGTTTGTGACACAAGGAGGATAGCACTGGTAGCTTATGATGTCAAGGAGATGCGCGCGGATTCCAGGGAATAACGCACCTCAATGTCATCACAACGCGCTCAATTCCTCGCATACGGAGATAACCATCCATGCGTATCGCTCGGCTGCCACAAGAGAATCCGCGCACACAGGGAGCGGCGCGACACCGGTGGTATCAACGTCACAGCCCCAATCATCTCCGTGCCGTTGAAGCGAGCGTCGAGCGTGCCCTCGCCGCGCGCGCACCGGAGGCTCCCGGCGCGGCGGTCATCTTTGGCGCCGGCGCCTGTACCGAGGTGCCGTTGCGGCGTCTCGCTTCAGTCTGCGAGTCCGTGCTGCTCGTAGATGTGGATGTGGCTGGCATGGCACGCGCCCGCGACGAGCTTCCCACCTCTCTCCGTCCGCGCGTCAACCTGCTACAAGCCGACCTCACTGGCTCCGTCAGCGCCGCGCTGGCCGCGGATCTACGGGCGCAGCCCTGGGCTGACCTCGTCGCGCTGAGCGGACCGTCTGGCGCCGCACCTCTGGATGCCGCCGCCGCATGTCTGGATCGTTGCCCTGTTCCTGATCCACCGCGCATTCCAGAGCTAGCGCCCGCCAGCTTCGGCCTCGTGATGAGCAGCCTCGTGCTCACTCAGCTCTTCAGCCTCCCCCTGCTCGATGTGTTCGATACGCTGGCCATCTACGCGCCCGATGCCGCCGATCTCCGCGACGCCCATCCGCAGTATCATGAGGCGGCGATGCACTTTCGCGCGCGCATTGCCCTGGCGCATCTGTCCCTCATCGGCGCGCTCCTCGCGCCGGGAGGATGCGGCTTACTGCTGACAGATGTTACCGGCTACCTGCTGCCAGCACGAGGCGGCCAGCACGGCGGCTCGGCTCCTGAGTCGCTACCTGTCCTCCCAGCCGAAGCGCTGAACCTGCCCGGCGACGTGGCACGGCGCTTCGAGCTCGTTGAGCGCATGCGCACGTGGCGCTGGCTCGTGAGCGAGCCCGACGCGACGACGCCTGGCCGCGCGTACGATGTGGCGTCCCTCATATTCAGGCTGCCGCCCATCTTGTAATTGCCCCCAAATACCTCATCCTTCCGTTACATTGACAACCTTCGATGTCCCATGCTACCATAGTGACATGGCACAAACGTCCACTCGACAACTCGATACCGCGACCACTGGCGGTTGCTGTACGCCGTCCGTGGTCCCTGTCCCGGTCGAATCCAGCCGCACCGTCGCGCTGGCCGGCCGGCTCAAGGCGCTGGCTGATCCTACACGCCTGCGCATGCTGGAGCTTCTCGTTGAGAATCCCGAGCCGCTCTGCGTCTGCGAGTTTACGGCGTTTCTGCCACAGCGGCAGCCGACGATCAGCCACCATCTCAAGCTGTTGCGCACCGCTGGCCTCGTCAACAGCGAGAAACGCGGCGTTTGGTCGTATTTCTGGGCAACGGAGGAAGGGAAGCGCAGCCTGGCGCTTGTGCACACTCTCTTTTAGCCCGCGCGACACCTTTTTTGGCGCGCATTCATCGAATATCTTCGATGAATAGCAGGAGAACATCATGTCTCAGACATCCTCGATGAACGACACCGCACCCGCCGAAAGCATCACCGAGCTCGTGCGCGAGCGGTACGCCCTCGCCGCGACCCGTGTGCGCGCGGGCGGCACTGGTAGCTGCTGCGGCACCGGCATTGGCGAAGGGACCGCCATCACCACCGACAACTACTCGGCGGACGTTGTCGCCACACTGCCCGAAGAGGCCGTGCTCGCCTCGCTCGGGTGTGGCAACCCCACCGCGCTGATTGATCTGCGCGAAGGCGAAACCGTGCTCGACCTCGGCTCCGGCGGCGGCATAGACGTGCTGCTCAGCGCGAAGCGTGTTGGCCCTACAGGCTTCGCCTACGGACTCGATATGACTGACGAGATGCTGGCCCTCGCTCTGGAAAACAAAACCAAAGCTGGCGCCGCCAACGTCGCCTTCCTTAAAGGACGTATCGAAGAAATTCCCCTACCCGCGCGCACGGTGGATGTAGTCATTAGCAACTGCGTTATCAACCTTGCCGCTGACAAGTCTCAGGTGCTGCGCGAAGCCTTCCGTGTCCTCAAACCGGGCGGCCGCTTCGCTGTCTCCGATGTCGTGGCCGATGGCGACGTGCCGCCGGAGCTGCGTTCCAATATGGAGGCCTGGGTTGGCTGTCTCGCCGGCGCCCTGGAGATTGACACCTACAAGCGGCTGCTGGCGGAGGCTGGCTTCGAGGATGTCAGCGTGACTATCACGCGCCGCTACACCGTCGCGGAAGCTGGCCTTGATCCCGCCACACTTCCCGCCGGCTGGGAAAACGGCGATGGCCGGCTCGCTAGCGCCTTCGTCCGCGCCAGCAAACCTGTATCTCTCGCTCCCACCTCCCCGGCCCCCAACGAGCGCGATCCGCTTCCCATCGCCTCGACGAGCTGCTGCGGTGGCAGTGGGAGCGGGTGCTGTGGCCCACAATGACTCCAAGACGCCGGTGGCTCATCGCGATCTACCGGCGCTGGTGGCCGAAGCCATCGGGACGTTTGGACTCGTCTTCGCCGGCTGTGGCGCCATCATGATTGACCAGCTCTCCAGTGGGCAGGTCACGCACGTCGGCGTCGGCCTTGTCTTCGGCCTTGTCATCGCCGCGATGATCTACGCCACCGGCCACATTAGCGGCGCTCACCTCAACCCGGCGGTCACGCTGGGCTTCGTGCTCGCGCGCCACCTCCCGGTCCGCCGCCTCGTCGGATACTGGACCGCTCAAGTCGCGGGAGCCTGTGCGGCGGCGCTCTGCCTGCGCCTGCTCCTTGGCACAAGCGCCCACCTCGGCGCGACGATTCCCGCCGGTCAGGGCGGCGCCTGGCAGTCTTTTGGCCTGGAAGCAATTCTGACGTTCTTTCTGATGTTCGTCATCATGGCAGTCGCCACCGACACGCGCGCGGTTGGGCAGGCGGCGGCGCTGGCCATCGGCGCCACCGTCGGGCTGGAGGCGCTCTTCGCCGGACCAATCAGCGGCGCCTCGATGAACCCAGCCCGATCACTTGGTCCAGCTTTGCTCAGTTGGACCTGGACAGGCCAGTGGGTATATCTCACCGCCCCTTTTTTAGGTGCGGCAGCGGCTGCTCTCGCCTATCGCTGGCTGCGAACGGCCAGCAGTGTATCCCAGCCGGCCCTGGAGGCGACCCATGAAACAACGCGTTCTCATTCTCTGCACCGGTAACTCAGCCCGCTCGCAGATGGCGGAAGGCTGGCTTCGTGACCTGGCAGGCGACCGGTTCGATGTTTCCAGCGCGGGAACACATCCATCGAGCGTGAATCCGCTGGCTATTGAGGCAATGCGTGAGCGCGGCATAGACATCAGCGCGCACCGCTCCAAATCGGTGCGGGAGTTCGTATCGCTGCCCTTCGACTATGTCATCACCGTCTGCGATGCCGCCGCCGAAGCCTGCCCGATCTTTCCCGGCCCCGCCCAACGCATCCACTGGAGCTTTCCTGACCCTGCCGCCGTTCAGGGCGACTACGACATGCGGCTGGCGGCGTTCCGCGACGTCCGCGATGCCCTTGAGCGGCAATTGCAAGAGTGGTTGGCGTCCAGTCCCGACTAGCGCTCGCTTCTCGCCCGGTGCGTCCGCCGCACGTTCCGGGCGAGTGGTAAGGGGCCGGGCGCGGATTAGCTGATATATCGCCCCAGCAGCAGCCGGTAGCGCTCTTTGACCACATCGGAAATGCGGCTGGGGTCCGTCATAACCGCCGCCGCCAGCGCCCGATCACAGTCACATGTCCTGTCGGCATCCAGCCCTCCCGCGTGGCGTGCGATCTCGCGGATCACGCGCTGCGCGTTCGCTACATTGTGCTGGAGGTTCGCAACCACCATCTCGACGGTAACCGACTCTGCCGACTCATGCCAGCAGTCATAGTCCGTGATGCAGGCCAGCATCGCATAGTGCATCTCCGCCTCGCGAGCCAGCTTCGCCTCTGGGAGCGCCGTCATACCGATCACGTCAACGCCCCACTGACGGTAGATACGCGACTCCGCTTTGGTCGAGAACTGCGGTCCTTCGATGCAGATATAGGTGCCACCCTCATGCACTTTCACAGTACCGAGCGACCGCGCCGTCTCCACCAGCACGCGGCTAAACGTCGAACAGAACGGCTCCGCGAACGTACAGTGAACGACCACGCCATTTTCGAAGAACGAATTCACGCGGCTCTTCGTCCGGTCGAAGAGTTGATCCGGAATCAGGAAGTCTTTTGGCGCCACGTCCTCACGCATACTGCCAACGGCGCTTACCGAGAGTACCCACTCGACCCCCAGGCTCTTGAGCGCCCAGATGTTCGCTCGCACGGGCACCTCCGACGGACTGATGAAATGGCCGCGTCCATGCCGGGGAAGAAAGGCGATAGGGACGCCTTCTAGCGTGCCAACGCTAATACGATCGCTCGGTGGTCCAAACGGCGTCTCCACCAGCACCTCCTGAACGCCGGCCAGGCCCTCCATCGAATACAACCCACTGCCGCCGATGACCCCAATCTTCGCCTGCGCCATACAATTGCCCTCCGCATCTCACTCCCAGTTGCCGCCGCACACCGGTGCCTCTTCCGCACTCACGAGCAGGTGGCCAGGAGGTTAACATCTGACCGCTCCGTCGCGACCAGAATCCCTGGCATGTGCGGGAAGGACCATCATCCGCTCCAGCGACCGTCCCGCCCCTTCCACGCCACGATAGTACCACAGCGCCGTTGCGAATACCGGCGCTACACATCGTACGACGCGCCCACGCCGCCGGTGAAGATCGGGCGATGTCCTTCCGCTTCGCTTCCTGCCTCACTCTGGCAGACGTGAGAGATTGCCGGTGCCGGGAGGGGGAGATGGAAACTGGCGGTAGCCAGGCATAGGAGGCAGCGTGGGTATCCGCGTGCTGGAGGAGCCGTCCATCGCGCCGCCTGCGCCAATCGATAGTGACGAGAGCGCCGCGCTGAAGGCGCCAGCGCTGGGATAGCGACGGCGCGGATCGCTTTCCAGCGCGCGGAGCACTACGGCGTCCACACCGACCGGTAGTGGCTGTGGCGCGAGCGTAGAAGGTGGCTGGGGCCGCTCTGTGAGCATGCGCACCAGCGTCGTATAGACACGATCACTGACCAGCGGATAGGGAACACAGGCGGTCAGCATCTCGAAGACGACCACGCCCATGCCGTACACATCCGTGCGGGCATCGGTGGGCCGGCCCAACAGGTGCTCCGGTGCGCTGTATTCGAGGCTGGCAATGGGATTCTGGCTCGCCTCAATTGCGCGCACTGGGGCGGCGGTCGCGAGATTATTCGGCGCGGTGGGCGCGGCCTTGGCGATACCGAAATCTGTCAGCAGGGCGTTCCCGCGCTCGTCCAGCAGGATGTTCTCCGGCTTGACATCGCGATGGATGATACCATGCAAGTGCGCGGAATCCAGCGCCGCCGCGAGCTGCACTGTCACACCAACCACTTCGTCAAATCGCAAGGTGCCGCGCTCCTGCAACACCTCGCGCAGCGCGGCCGGGTAAAACGGCATGACCAGGAACAGCCGGCCGGCCTGCTCGCCATAGTCCAGCAGCGGCACGATGTACGGATGGCGCAACGCCGCGACCCGCCGCGCCTCCAGCCGGAAACGCTCCACCCGCACCGGGTCATGCGCGAGCTCGGGCGCGAGCACCTTCAGCGCCACTTCGCGGTCGAGCGCCGTGTCGTGCGCCTGGTAGACCTTTGACATGCCACCGTTGGCCAGCAGCCGGATAATGCGATAACGTCCCAGCGCACCGCCGCCTGCCTGGGAGAAGACTTCACCTAGCGGCCCCGTACCCAGAATGGGCACGGGGATCGTATCAATCTCTTCCCAGTCTTCGCCTCCAGGCATGTCCCCATCCCTTCTCGTCCGTCACTGATCTCTCCGCGTGCCATTCGGCCATCATTGCCACAGCGTGGCGTGGATAGCGTACCATTGGTTGCAAGAAGCAGACGGATTCTAATAACCTGCTCGCATGCCGCGCGACCTGCCCTCCTACGATGAGTCATGCCCGTTACCACCGAGGCATGAGGTTCCTGGAGCAACGTGTTCGCACCACCTTCAGTGGGTGCTTAAAAAACGTGCAGAGTGGGCTACTTAGTTCGCCGTATGGGTAGCATACTGATCCACGAGCTGCCAGTCTACGTCAGGCAGTTGTTCTATCGGTTTGCCCACCCACTTTATCTGCTCTTGGGGGTCGTGACGTACGATAGCTCGCATTGCACTGTAGGCGCTCTGTCGCACTACGCCCTCTTCATCGCCGATACGGACGACGGGAGCCAGTACAGCCAGAGTACGCTCAGCACGCTGTGGCGTACCAAGTAATCCCATGACACCAAGCATGGCCGCGCCTGCGATCTTGCACTCGACATTGGAATCCGACTGGAGGAAGCGGCACGCGCTATCCCAATATGTCTCGTCCGCAAGGTGCCATCGGCCGACAAGGGTGCGCAAGGCGGCGGCGCGCAGTCGGGGGTCCGCGCTCGTAAGCAGCGCATCCAAAGCTGGGCGCGCCTGCTCGAACCGCTCTTCGCCGAATGTTTGGATGGCGTCAAGCGCATCGTCAGTGGAGAGTCTATTATGCGTGAGGGCATCGAGCCGCTCCATGAGCGCCCGGCGATGGGTGCGCAGCAGTTCCGTTCCCGCCTCGGTCAACCGATAGCGGGGGTGCGGCTGCGCGGGAACCTCCTCCAGCAGACCGCGCTGGTGGAGCGCACGCAGCGCCGCCACCGGGGTGCCGTATGTGCCGACATCCAGGTAGCGGGCGTTGTACCAGCTGACCGGTGTGGGCGAGCGCTCCACGAAGCGGAGGATGGTGATGTCGGTATCGGCATTTGTGGTCATACAGTACTCCATCTGGCTCATGCTCAGACGCACCTACCCAAGCAAATCCCACACTGCTGGATCGTAGAGCTGATACATGCGCCCTCCGGAACCATCCGGTATCCAGTCACGCAACCCATAGTCTTCAAGTGCGGCCGAATGCGTGTTGTTCCACATCGCGTTGGCTGCATCCGCATCGCTGGGTACACCCGTTTCGTAACCAAGGTTAGTATACCGCCCAAACTCGTCCAGCTCGTGCGTGTAAAAGTTGTAGTCGGAGGGGCTTGGCTCAATCTCACCTCTTGCGATTTGCTGTAAGCGACTGATCATGGCGTTGTTGGCGGGGTCATCGCCGAAGCGGGACAGGTGTTGCTGGATCTGCTGGATGCCTTCGTCGGTAATATTAGCATCCTGGGGATTGAGCGGAGGATCCTGAATAGGGCCGCCTGCTTCGTCAGGATTGAACTGCCGGCCACTATACTGTCCTTTCACAGACCCATCGCCGCCTGGGCCTCGTCCACCGAGGGGTTCTTGTGGATCGGACGGTGTACCTTGTGGGTCACCCATCGAGCCGCCGTCGCCAGCCAGGGTATCGCCACTCGCCAGAGCATCAGCGCCCTCGTCGCCAAGCCCGGCAACCTCACCACTCAGCTCGCTCGCGCTCTCGCCGATAGCTCCCGCGGCGGCGTCCGCCGCGTCTACCGCGGCATCCATCGCGACAACAGTGCCATCCGCTACCACGGCATCGCCCGCCGCCACCGGCACCGAAACCGGCGCATCAAGCCCGCCCGTGAAAATCAGCGAGCCAAGGTCAACGGCCATGATCGCCCCCTGAGCCACCAGCATCCCCTGCTGCAACAGCGCCTCGGCGTAGTGCTCGGCCAGCTTGCCGTGACGATCCACCGCGCCATTGAGGTGATCCTGCAGTTTTTGCAGGTATTGCAGCGCCTGGTCGGCGGAGGCGTAGTACTGGTCGGCGGCGGGACCGCCATACGTCGTGCGCAGCTCAGGCAGGCTGTTGCCCAATCGGGTGATGAGCGTACCAACCGAATCCGTGTACCCAACCAGCGCCAAGCCGGCGTCGCGCACGGGCGCATCGGGAGTGATGAACAGAAGAATGCGATCCACGAACTGGTGGATCTTCTCCAACAGGTCGTTGAGCGGACCAAAGTTGATGCTGCTGGCTATGCTCTCCAGATCCGGAAGGATGTCCACGAGATCCATGCGCGAGGCTCCTCGTCACAGAACATGCACAATACACCGCTGCCTATGCCCTCACCGCTAAGGCGCGAACGTGAGTACGGAAGCTATTGGGAGTGGCCAGTGGTAAAGCGCCGGTGGATCCGTGAAGTGGATCCGCCCTTTTTCATTCCCTGCTCCTAATGCCTTCTCAGATGGTGGCGGGGACCCACCACCATGCTAGCCAGGAGCTTCCGCTCCCTCTCCTGGATCAGTGCCGGCCTTGTCCGCGCAGAGTATACACAACGCTCGCTTCTATGTCAAGCGACGGGCGCTCCTACGATCGCTCGTTCTTGAGGAAGCGATCGAACCAGCGCAGAGAGCGCTCGTAAAGGTCGCGGTTGTGGTCGCGCTCGCGCAGGCCGTGACCTTCGCGCGGATAGATGGCAAGCTCGGTGGGTACATCGCGCTCCCGCAGGACGCGATAGAAGGCGTACGCCTGATTAACGGGCACGCAGGCGTCGTTCTCGCCATGACATATGAGTGTAGGCGTGGTGATACGGCTGGCGAACGTGATGGCCGAGCGGGCTCGGTAGGCATCAGGGTTTTCGGTGGGCGTGGCACCGATGAAGCGCATATCCCAATCAGCGATGTTCGTCTGCGCGTGGAAGCTGATGTAGTCACAGATGCCAGCGCCCATCATGGCCGCCTTGAAACGATCGGTCTGTGAGACGGCCCACGCAGCCATGAACCCACCATAGCTCCAGCCCTGGATGCCCACGCGGTCGGGGTCGGCCCAGCCCTGGGCAGTGACATACTCAATGCCTGCCAGGATGTCCGCAAAGTCCTTGCCGCCCATGTCACCCAGGACCGCGTTGGCGAAGGCGACGCCGTACCCTATGCTGCCGCGCGGATTGGGACGGAGCACAGCGTAACCGGCGGCGGCGAAGCGCTGGGTTGTCAGATCGCCAAAGGCATCGCGGTACGCACCGGTGGGACCGCCGTGGATGTAGACCATGAGCGGAGGCCGCTCGCCGGCGGTGGGGCGCGGCGGCGGTGTGAACAGCGCTTCGATGCGCCAGCCGTCCGCGCCGTCGTAGGCGATACGGCGCGTGGGGGCCAACTCGAGCGTCTCTTCCAGCAGGGTATTCAGGTGAGTGAGGCGGCGCCAGGAGATGCTTGCGCGATCGGCGGCAAGCTCGCCCAGGTAGATGTCGCCGAGTGTCTCCTGGTCCGAGTGGGTGACGGCAAAGCGGCGCAGATCGGCGGTGGGCGAGAGGCGCGGTTGGAAGCGCTCACCCAGGATAAAATCAGGAGCGAGCAGCGTCGCGATGCCATCGGCGGCGTTGAGAATGCCGGTGGAGCTGGTGAGACCGTTCCAGGCGGCGAAGAGGAACCCGCCACTATCCGGCAGCTCCGCGAGCCAGCTGGGGCTGTACGCGATGCCGGGCGTCAGGTTGCGCGGCTCGCCGCCATCCGCATTCACCACGAAGACGTCGCCGCCGACGATGCCACGGTCGCTCCACTCACCGGAGACGTAGAGGACGCGCTCGCCGTTGCGGCTCCACGTGAGGGCGTCGGCCTGATGTTCAAGATGGGTAAGTGGGCGCACAGCGCCACCGGCGGCGGAGACGACGCCGAGCTGGCCGCGATACCAGTCTGTCTCGCCGGGTCCGTCGGAGGAGTAGACGGCAAGGCGGCTGCTGTCGGGCGACCACGCGTAGGTCCAGACGGTCACGCCGGCGGGCGTGACCGGGCGGGGGATGTCGTGCTCAGGGCGGACTGTCCATAGGCGCTGGTGGCGCTGTGGCTCGTTCACTTTCGGCTCGCTGGAGGGTTCCTTGCCATCAGGTGAAAGGAAGGCGAGGCGCGTGCCATCAGGCGACCATGTGAGACTGCCAGCCCCGTTTGGCACGGCACAGACACGCCGTGGTGGCTCACCCGCGCCGCTGGCCGGCACGACGTAGATGTGCGGCTTGTCTCTGCCGGTCTCCTCGCGGGCCGAGAGGTAGGCCAGGCGCGTGCCGTCGGGCGACCAGCGGGGATTGGTGTCGCCATACGGGCCGCTGGTGATGGGTCGGGCGTCGCCGCCGTCCGCGCCAACAAGCCAGATGCGCCCGCGCGGCTTCTGCTCGCCCTCGACATATTCGTCAAGAACGAAGGCGACCTGTGTGCCGTCGGGCGCGATCTGCGCATCCGTGGGCACGCGCTGTTCCTGAAAGGTATCCAGCGTCACCGAGTGGCGCTGGCTCGCGGGAACCGCATGGGATGCCGCGGACACTTCATGTGGCATGGAATGTCTCTCCTTCGGGTGTTTGGAGGTGCAGGTAGGCCAGGCGCAACCCGCGCAGGATGAGGTTGGGGTCAATCACATCAATGCACGGGGTGACGCGAGCGATAAGATCGGCCAGGCCACCGTGCGCGATGACGCGGGCGCGCTCGCCGCCGGGCAGCTCGGCGCGCAGCCGGCTGACCAGTCCCTCGACGAGGCCGACATGCCCGTAGACGATGCCGGACTGCATGCTATGGATGGTGTTGGTGCCGAGGGCGGCGGGCGGCGGCGCAAGCTCCACCTGATACAGTCGTGAGGCGGCGCGGGCCAGCGCTTCGGCGGAGATGCCCAGGCCGGGGGCGATGGCGCCGCCGAGAAAGTCACCTTCCGGGGAGACGCAATCGAAGCTGGTGGCGGTGCCAAACTGAATGACGATGGCGGGTCCGCCGTAAATGCGATGCGTGGCGAGCGCGCTGATCATGCGGTCGGCGCCGGTCTCCCATGGGTTATCCACCAGCAAACGAATACCGAGGTCCATCTGGTGGGTGATGACGATTGGCTCGTGGCCGAGGTAGCGAGTGGAAAGCTCTTGAAAGACGGAGGTGAGTGGAGGCACGACGCTGGCGAGAATGACGGCGGCGATGGCGTCGAGCTGGAGCCCGGCGTGGCGGCAAAGCTCGGCGAGGAGCATGGCGTATTCGTCGGTGGTCTTCTCGCGGTCGGTGGCGATGCGCCAGCGGGCGAGCAATTCATCGCGCCGGCCGGGCCAGATGCCGAACTTGATGCCGGTGTTGCTGATGTCTATGGCGAGCAACAGGCGTTCATCCGTGCGGGAAGATGGGGTCATGGGGGCAGCTCCAGTGCCGTGCGGCGCGCCGTCGCGGGTCGCCTGGGGATTGGCATGTCTTGAGCCGATTGTATGCCGTGCGGCGGCGGCGGGTCAAGCGCGGGACCACTTCCCATGCGTCTCCGCATGCCGTGCGACGCGAGAAGCACCCACAGGCGAACGCCGCGCGCGCAGCAATGCAAATGTGATGGCGCGACGCAACCGCACGACAGGAGCGAGTACTTTCGTCACTACTGGCTCCGTCCACGGAAGTGTGCTCGCTCTTACCGGCTGACCGAAAAAGGCCGCCGCACGCATCGGGGCTTTCGCCCCAGTTGTGCGGCGGCCTGCTCGCTGGTTTCACCCCGCCACCAGGCGCGTACCTGTTGATTTCGGTGTCGTCATCTGTTCTACCCTCAACATGACGTACCAACATGACGTACCAACGCGATGAACACCGCGTCCATCTGATTGTCGACCACCTCATCTGGTGTCCCAAGCGCCGCAAGCCGGTGCTCGTGGGGCCAGTCGCCGCACGCTGCCGGGAGTTGCTCGACGGCACGTGCGGCGAGCAGGGGTGGGAGATACTGGCGCTGGCGATCGAGCCCGATCACATTCACCGGTGTGTCCGGGTGTGGCCGAGCGACAGCGCAGCGGATGTGGTGAAGGCGTGCAAGGGCCTTACGGCCTTGCATCTGCGCAAAGAGTTCCCGGACCTGCTCAAGCTGCCGTCCATGTGGACCAGAGCGTACTTCGCCGCGACCGCGGGCCATGTGAGCCAGGAAACGATGCAGCGCTATATCGCCGCACAAACGGGACGGGAGAGAACGTGGAAACGGTGCGCAAGACGTATCAGGAGAAGCTCCAGCCGACGCCCGCCCAGGAGCGGGAGTTGGAGCGCGTCCTGTGGCGCTGTCGCACGCTCTATAACACCGCCCTGGAGCAGCGCATCACCCTCTGGAAACAACGTGGCGTCTCCCTCTCGCGCTACCAGCAGGAAGCCGAGTTGAAGACGCTACGAGCGGACCTGCCTGAATACGGCGCCCTACACAGCCACGTCTTGCAAGACGTGCTGGCCCGGCTGGAAAAGACCTATCAGGCGTTCTTCCGCCGCGTCCAGGCTGGCGAGAAGCCAGGGTTCCCGCGCTTTCAGGGCAAGAACCGCTATCACTCCTTCACCTACAAGGAGTATGGCAACGGCGCTCGCCTGGACAATGGCTATCTCATCATCTCCAAGATGGGGCGCATCGCCGTCCGCTGGTCTCGCCCTATCGAGGGCACCATCAAGACGGTCACGATCTCCAAAGAGGCCGATGGCTGGTACGTCTCGTTCTCCTGTGCCGAGGTGCCGACTGAGCCATTGCCGCTCACCGGCAAGGAGACGGGCATCGACGTGGGGTTGAAGGTGTTTCTCATCACGGCGGACGGCGACATCGTGGAGAACCCGCGGCACTACCGCAACGCTGAGAAGGCGCTCAAGCAGGCGCAGAAGCGCATCTCCCGCCGCAAGAAGGGCAGCAAGAGACGCGCAAAG